>JBAPYB010000123.1:0-47462 GCA_049284515.1 Thermoanaerobaculia bacterium | reverse complement strand
GCCTGTGGCTGCCGCTCCTCGCCACGGGCCTTGTCCTCGCGGCCGGCTGGTGGGCGATCCTGGCGCTCCCTCACGGCGGGCCGGACATGGCCGTGGCCGCGGGCCTGCCGCTCGCCACGGCGCTGATGATCTTCGTCCTCATCCCCCTGCCGCTGATCGTCCTGGGCCTCGCCTACGCCCTCACCTTCGACCGGCTGGGCCTGACGGCGGAAGACCTGGAACGGGTCCGCGCGGCGAAGCGGGAGGGCTGAGGTGCCGATCCTCGACCGGCCGCTGATCGTCGTCTTCACGCTGCTTTATTTCCTCGCCTGCGGGGCGCTGGGCGTCTGGTCGCTGCGCCGCACGCGAAGCGCCAGGGACTTCTGGGTGGCGGGGCAGGGCTTGGGCGTGCTGTTCACCGGCCTCGCCACGATGGCGGCGGCGTTCTCCGGCTTCGTCTTCCTGGGCGGGCCGGGGCTGACCTACCGCATCGGCCTCACCTCGCTGTTCATCAACCTGTCGGTGGGCTTCACGCCGGCGCTGCTGGGCTGGACGGTCGCCAAGCGTCTGCGCCTGCTGGCCGAGGTGCGGGAGGTCTACACGATTCCGGACGCCATCCTCTGCCGTTACGGCAGCCGCGCGGCGTCAGGCGCGGCGGCGGTCGCCGTGCTGGTGGGGTCCGTGGGCTACCTCGGCGCCCAGCTCCTGGCCCTGGGGACGCTGCTCGAAGCCGTGCTCGGCCTGCGGGCGTCGCTCGGCGCCTGGGGCTTTCCGGCGGCGGTCGCCATCGGCCTCGGCGTGCTGCTGTTCTATGGTGTCGCCGGCGGCATGATGGCTGGGGTCTACACGGACGTGTTCCAGGGCGCGCTCATGCTGCTGGCGGCCGTGGCGGTGTTCGGCTACGCGATGAGCGTGGGCGGGGGATTCGGGCAGGTCGTCCACAGCATCGCCGCCTCGCCCCGCTTCGGCCGGCAGTTCCTGGAGCCGCTGGGCAGCACTCCGGCGCTGACGGCCCTGGGGTTCTTCTTCGTCTTCGGGCTCGGCGTGCTCGGGCAGCCCCACATGCTGCACAAGTTCTACATGATCCGCGATCCGCGCCGCCTGAAGTGGCTGCCGCTGGTGCTGGGGAGCTCGCAGGTTCTCTGCCTGCTGATCTGGCTGGGGCTGGGGCTCGCCGTGCCGGCTCTCGTGGCGCAGGGGAAGCTCGCGCCGCTCGCCAAGCCGGACGACGCCACGCCGGCCTTCCTCCTCGGCTTCGCCCCGGAGCCGCTGGCCGGGCTCGCCGTCGCGGGCATCCTTTCCGCCATCATGTCCACGGCCGACTCCTTCACCAATCTCGGCGCGGCGGTGCTGGTGCGCGACCTGCCCAAGGCGCTGGGGCGCCAGGTCTCGCGGGAGCTGTTGTGGGGGCGCATCGCCACGGTGGGCGTGACGCTCGCCGCGGCCCTCCTCGCGGTGTTCTACAACGACCTCATCGCGCTGCTGGGAACCTTCGCCTTCGGCACCTTCGGCGCCGCTCTGGCGCCATCCCTGGCGGTGGGGCTCAACTGGAAGCGGGTGACGGCCACGGCGGCCACGGCGTCGATCGCCACCGGCACCGTGCTCTGCCTCGGGCTGGAGATCCTGGGGCGCTGGAAGGTCCTGCCGCGCCTCTCCGGCCCCCTGCCGGCCGCCATCGCCCTGGCCGCGTCGTTCAGCGTGTTGCTGGCGGTGACGGCGATCTCCGGGGTGACCGGAAGGAACCGGAACCGGCCGGCCCTCGACGACGATCTTCTCGCGGTGATGGAGGCCTGACGGGTATGGCGGCGGAATCCGGCGGCGTCCGTTTCCTGGTCAACCCCGCGGCCGGCCGCGGCACGGGGAGGGCCCACGTCGACCGCATCCGCGTGCTGGCCTCCCGCTACGGCGCGGGGCTGGTGGTGACGCGCAAGGTGTCCGACCTCTGGGAGCAGGCGCGGCGGGCGGCCGAGGACGGCGTCGAGCGACTGCTGGTGGCAGGCGGCGACGGCACGATGCACCTTGCCGTTCAGGCCCTGGCCGGCACCGGGTGCGCCCTCGGCCTGATTCCGCTGGGCACGGGCAACGATTTCGCGGGGACGCTGGGGATTCCGCCCGAGCTGGAGCCCGCCGTCGATTGGGCGCTCAACCATGAGATCCGCAGTATCGATCTCATCCGCGTGGGGGAGACCTACAGCGCGAGCTACGTGGGCGTGGGCTTCGACTCGGAGGTCACGCGCTATGCCAATGAGGTGAAGCTCCTGCGCGGCCCGCTGGTCTACGTCTACTCGGTGATCCACACGCTGATCACCTTCGAGCCGCCGTGGATGCGGGTGGCCTACGACGGCGGCACTTTCGAGGGAAAGGCGATGTTCGCGGTGGTGAACAATCTCCCCCGTTTCGGCGGCGGCATGCGTATCGCACCCGACGCCAAGATCGACGACGGCCTGCTGGACCTCGTCATCGTGCGCGAAATCCCCAAGCGGGCGCTCCTCTCCATCTTCCCCAAGGTTTATACCGGCAAGCACGTCACCCACCCTGAGGTGCTGATCGCCCGCACCCGCCGGGCGGAGATCACGATTGACCGGGCGATGACGATGTACGGCGGCGGCGAGCCTCTGCGGCCCATCGCGCCAGGCGCGACGGTGGCGGTGGAGGTGATGCCGGGGGGATTGCGGGTGGCGGGGTAAGGTTTGGCATAGGATTCCGTCATGGAATCCACGACGACGATGGCCCGGGAGCGGCAGGTCTATCGCATCCTCTTCTTCCTCTTCGCCCTCTTCGGCGTCGGCTACCTCGTCTTCGAGGTGCTCCGGCCCTTCTTCGTCGCGCTCTCCTGGGCGGTGGTCCTGGCGGTCGTCTTTGCGGCGCCGTGGCAGGCGCTCGCCCGCCGCATGCCACGCCGGAGGGGGTTGGCGGCGGCCCTCCTCACGCTGGCGATCGCGCTCCTCGTGCTGCTGCCGGCGGCGCTCTTCGTCGGTGTCCTGACGACCCAGGCGGTGAGAGCCGCCGATCAGGTCGTCGTCGCGCTGCGCAGCCGCAACATCACCTCCTTCTCCGACGTCATCGCCATGCCCGAGGCGGCCAAGGTCCTCGACGCCCTGAAGACCCGTCTCGGCATCGCGCCCGCCGACTTCCAGGAGTACGCCAGCAGCTTCCTGAAGCGGGCGTCGACGTTCGTCGCCACGGCAAGCGGCGGCCTGGTGCTCGGCCTCTTCGACGCAGTCCTCAGCTTTGCCATTACGCTATTCCTGCTCTACTTCTTTTTCCACGACGGCGAAAAGCTGAGCGCCGCGGTGCTCGACCTGCTGCCCACCGACGCGGAAGGACGCCAGGAGGTGCGGCGCTCGCTGGGCAAGATGGTGCGGGCCATCTTCCGCGGCTCGCTGCTCCTCGCCCTGGTGCAGGGCACCTTCGGCGGCATCGGCTGGGCGATCGCCGGGCTCGGCTCGCCGGTCCTCGCCGGTGCGTCGATGGCGGTGCTGTCGCTGTTGCCCATTGGGGGCTCGGCGATCGTCTGGCTGCCGGGAAGCCTCTGGGCCTGGACCAGCGGCCACCACGTCGCCGGCATCTTCCTCCTTTTGTGGGGGACGTTGGTGACGTCGTTCCTCTGCGACAACGTGCTGCGGCCCTTGCTCATCCGCGGCGCCGACGAGTTGAGCACCCTGGTCGTATTCCTCGGCGTCTTCGGCGGCATTGCGGCCTTCGGCCTGCTTGGAGTCTTCATCGGCCCGATGGCGCTCGCGACCTTTGCCTCGCTGCTCGGTGCGCTGCACCTGCGAGCCCACCCGGGCGCCGCCGAGAGCATTGAGCAGGCAGCCGAAGGCTGACCGCGCTCGGTTCGGAGCACCGCGGTAAAGTTCGCTGGCCCGCCAAGGCAGGCTGGAGACCTGGAGGCTAGGACCGCCACCAAACCTTACGATGCCGCACCAAACTTTACGGCTTCCCACCAAACCTTATGACGGCTCACCAAACTTTACGGAGTCCCAACCAAACCTTATGACGTCCTACCAAACTTTACGGAGTCCCAGCAAACTTTACGGCGTGCCACCAAACCTTATGACGGCTCACCAAACTTTACGGCGTGCCACGTCGCTCCAAACTTTACGACGCGCTACCAAACTTTACGGCGGCGCTCCAAACAGTAGGACGGCCCATCCAAGACTACGCAGGCCCAGCAAATTTACCCGGAACAAGCCCTAGATGGACACGCCCCAACGCAACGACTGCCAGCCGTATCCTCCTGATGTTGAGCACCGGAGCCGGCGGGCGTATATCTTCGCCCGGAGACCGGGGACGGAGACATAACGATGCCGGCCAATCTTGCGCGAAGTCTCGCCTTGCTGCTGGCCCTGCTGACGACAGCCTCTTCCGTGCCGCCGGCGCCCGCCGTGAATTGGCAACTTCTTCAAAAGGGCGTCGAGCTGGCGATCATCCCGATGGCTGCGGCCGGCGGGTCGGGCTCGCTCTATGTCGTGCGCGTCGATCCGCGGAGTGCTCACTTGCAGGTTGCTCTCGCGTCAGAAACCGGCGCCGGTAAGCGAACGGCAGGAGAGTGGTGTCAGAAGGCAGGTCTATCCGTGGCGATCAACTTGGGCATGTTCCAGAGCGATCAAAAATCCAACGTCGGCTATCTGCGTCACGGCACACACCTCAACAACCGACGTTGGAACGCCTATCGCTCCGTTCTCGCGGCAAGGCCGAAAGACCCGTCGCTCCCCGCCTTCGTGTGGAGGGATCTCGATCAGTCGAGTGCGACCGCGGATCTCAAGGGATACGAGATCGTGGTGCAGAACTTGAGGCTGATCGCGGGCAAGGGGAAGAACGTCTGGTCGCAAACCGGCAAACGCTGGAGCGAAGCGGCGGTGGCCGCGGATGCGGATGGGCACTTGCTTTTCCTCTTTTTGCGAGCGCCCTACTCCATGCAGGATTTCAACGGGCTGCTGTTGAAGCTCCCGCTGAACGTAACTCAGGCCATGCACGTCGAAGGCGGCCCCGAGGCCAGCCTGTCCATTCACACCGCCACCGTCAATCTGGATCTCTGCGGAAGCTACGAGACAGGTTTTCGTCTCGACGACACCAACCAGGAGCAGTGGCCCATTCCCAACGTGCTGGGTGTGGTTCGCGAAGGCGCGACGGCTGCGCAGGTGCATTGAGAGCTTGCCACAGCCTGTGGCAGCTCCCGGATCAAGGACATGCAACCCACTCATTGCCCACTCTGCTACGAGCCGCTGGAAGTGCGGGACGTTTCACCCTGCATGGATTGCGGTTGCGGCCCGGCCGAGGTCGAGAGAGCGCGTGCCGGCAGTCACACTTACGCCGAGTATCGTGTTTTCGGCGACCTGTCGCTCGTGCTCTGCAACTTCTGCCACGTTGATTTCACGTCCTACGATCCAACGTTCTTTGGCCTGCCACGAGGCACGCGCATCGGCCTCGGCGAGAGAGGCTGGCAGTTTATTCGCGACATTCCATCAACGATAACGAAGGACAAATGCTGCGCCCGGTGCGGTCATCGGCTGCCGTTTCTGGAGTTTGTTTTGCAGGCGCGCGAGCTGCACAAGGGGCATAGGTTCGTGATGAGACGCCCCGCCCGGGCATAAGCTTGAAGTCCCCTTCAGGGGGCGCTGTTCATAGCCCTGGCATTTATGCCCGGGCGAAGGTGCGGCTCCAAGTCTCCCTCCTGCCAGAGCGATGGATGCTCCGGAATCCAGGATCAGGTGATGCCGCGAGTGGCGGTCTTCCTTTTAGCCAGCCATTCTTGCCGGACCTCTTCCATCATCTGAGGATCGATCGGCCCGTGCTCTTGCACGAGGTCTGCGAGCAGGCCGGAGAGGCGATCGTGCTGATCCCGGGCCATGCGGCTGAATTCCTGGTCGACAGGATCCTCGCTCATGGGACACCTCCGAGTAGCGGGGCGCGGGTAGTTGATGACCGTTGTTCCAGATCGACGCGACGCCGCATGCAGTGAGTTTACTGCAAATCGGGGCCTTCTCCCTCCCGGCAAGTACCAATTCAAGGAGGCCGACGATATACTGGTCAAGGGCTCAGTTCTTGGGCGACAGCCGCCCCTTCCAGCGCACCTTCCGCAGGCCAACACCGCGAGCCCGGAGGGCGGCAGACTCCTAGCCCAGGGCGCGAGCCCTGGGATAGAGCCAACCCCCGAATCGGTTCGCCCTGCCAAGGGCGCTTTTTTCTACCTCGGCGGCCCGCCCAACGGGAGAAAAGCGCCCTTGGCAGGGCGATGGGAAGGGTGTGGGTTGCCGGCCCCAGGGCTCTCGCCCTGGGCTAGGAGTCTGCCGCCCTCCGGGCTGGTCTCGACGCCTTCGAGCGGCATACCCAGACCGGTGCGCCCCTGTCTTTGGACCAAGGAAGTCCGGGGAGCTGGTACAGTTATTCTGTGCTGAGCCCCGAAGGTAGGGCGCGAGGTTCACGTTTGCGTTAACCTGCCCGGTGCGTGGGAGAGAAGAGAATGAGTGACCTGACTAAATATGTAGCGGCTCGAGCAGCTCGTGACTCTGAGTTTGCCGACGAGCTTGAGTCGGGCTATACAGATTTCAAAGTTGGTGCTCTTCTTCGCCAAGCCCGGGAAGGCGCCAGGATCGTCCCGACCGCACCCTCGGCGAACTCCTCTCCGGGGACCTCGACCCTGCCATTGACGACTCTCCCGGTTACGCGCATGGGCCGACCTAGGGGTTCGACTCAAATGCGGCCGACGCGGCGTAGTGCGTTGGCCGTCTGATGCAGCGCAGGGCTTGCCGCGATTTCCCCTGGCTCGGGGGGAGCCAACAGGAGAGACTGTTGCTGATCCCTGGCCTCTTCCGTCCGCTTGAGGTCAGCAAAGATGGCTTGCAGGTCATAGTCGAAACGCGCTGCATGTTCCTGCCGGATACGGCGGACTTCTTGGACGATAGGATCTTCGCTCATGGGGCGCACTATATGCCCGGATCTGGATACCTGCTCGTATGCCAGAGCACCAACACTTCGACAGCCTTCGGTTTGCTCTTGACCCGATAGTAGAGGTAATACCGAACTCGGCTCAAAAGGATGCGCCGTGTGCCCGGAAGCTTTGCGTTGGCAGCGACAGCTCCGATGTTCGGCTGAGTGGAGATGAGTTGGAGGGCCTTCTCGAGGGCTTCATGAAATGCCCCTGGGGCAGCAGGCCGATTCAGATCCCACCATTCCGAGACCTTCCGGATCTCCCGGAGAGCTCGGCGGGTGAAGAGTAGGGGAAGCTGCGTGCTCAACCTCTACGCAACTCCCGCCACAACTCCTCCTCGGAGACAAGCTCCCCACGGTCCGCTTCCGCAATGGCCTCCAAGAGGTCCGCCTCTGCCTTAGGGCCCAGCGTAAAGGACTCTCGATCCTCAGGCGCCAGGATCGTCACCACCACGCCCTCGGCGAACTCCTCTCCGGGAACCTCGATCCTGCCGTTCACGACTGTTCCGGTAGTTACGCGCATGGACTGGATTCTACCTCATTTCAGCCTCTTGGCCCCGAGCGCATGCCCGACAAGGGGGCGGAAGCGCTCCGGCCGGCTGCCTCGGCCTGGCGTGGGCCAAGGAGCGACGCCTCAAGCAGTCGGTTTCACTCGCCGGCTTCCTCGCGAAGCTTGTCGATCAGCGCGTTGGAGATTGCCGCGCCTCGGGCGGGCAGCGGTTCGAAGCCATAGAAGCTCTCCGGTTCGGTGACCTCGTAGGTGCGGCGCCAATGCATCAAGCCCTCCCGGGCGCACTCCGAGAGGATCTCTCCGGCGGTGCGCTTCTCTCTACTGGCTCTCTCCTTGACCGCTAGCAGGACGTCGGCGGCAATGTCGAGGGTGGTTCGCATGCAGCAGAGGCTAGTACATCTCGGGCAGCCGCGGAGCCGGGGAAGTGGCGTCTCTTGACGGATTGCTGCGGTATACTCACCGACACGAAATCGTGGCTGAGGAGGCTGGGCATGCGCCCTTCGCTGGATGGTCCTCTGAAAGCCACACGGTGGCTGTCGGGGGTGTGGTGGCCGGCAGGGTGCCGCTCATTCTACGAGGTTGGGTGCAGCGACTTGTCGCACTGGAAGTCGGAGGAACAGTTTGGCGTGATGTATTGAGAGCGTGATCAATGGCAGCGAACAAAAGTAACGTTATTGGGGCTAAGACTCGCGTTGTCGTGCGTCGCGCTCCAATTTCGCCCTCCGTCAGGGAGGAAGTTCTTCGAAAATCTCGAAGGCGTTGCTGCGTCTGTTTCGGCATCAAAAGAAGTCTAGAGGTAAAGGAAGGCCAACTCGCTCATCTTGACAGAGATCGTACCAACCCTGACGCAGATAATCTTGCCTTTCTGTGCTTAGATTGTCACGCTTTGTACGACAAGAAGAGCAATCGTGTCCAAGGGTACTTGCCTGGCGAAGTTCGAGTTTATCGCGATATATTGTACGCTCTGCTGGGCGGCGATCGCGTTGAATGGTCCCTTACAATAACGGTTGACCGATCCAATTACTCAGACGCACGTCTTGTCGTGGACCGTGCCCACCTGCTTCTTCTGGAGTTTACTAGAGAGGTCACATTGACAGAGCGGCCGTTGGAACAGCCATGAAAAAGCAAAGAGCGATTCCTTCTCGGATCCTAGAAAGAGTCCTGCTCAAGAGTAGGAGGCGGTGCCCCTTATGCTATAAAATTGGCGATCTCAGCCCTCAGAGCGGTAGTGTAGAGCATGTTCGCCCATTAGGTGCTGGAGGTACAAACTCGTTTGACAATTTGGTGTTTATTTGCTCTAAGCACAATTGCGAATTGAGCAACATGAATATGGTGGAACAGCTCAAGGATGCGCGAAATAAGTTGTACGAGTTCCTCGAAAGAGAAGGGGAGGTAAGCAATCCAACGCGACCCCGAGTATTTGTAGTACACGGCCACGATGAAGCTGCTAAACTAGCAGTAGTTAACTTCTTGGAAGAATTGGACCTTGAGCCCTTTGTCCTTGAGGACGAACCGAACTTTGGGCACACAGCGCTCGAGTTAATCGAAGAAGCTAAGGCAGAGTATGCTATTGTAGTTCTCACCCCCGATGATTCCTGGGGGGAAAGGAGAAGGGTTCGGCAGAATGTCATCTTGGAACTTGGTTTTTTCATAGGGCGTCTTGGGCGAAATAAAGTATGTTCACTTTATCGACCTTCAATCGAGCTTCCCTCCGATTTTCACGGCGCTCTCTACATCGAGATGGATACTGAGGGGTATTGGCGAAGGGCTCTTGCAAGGGAGCTTATTTATGCTGGAATCGGGAGTGCAAACCATGAGCGCCCAGCTCAGAGCCTCAAGCGGACACCTGACGGCGCCAGTTAGATTTGTATCCGTTGGTCGTCACTAGAGCGGAATATGCATTCCGACTTTCAAAATCTAGACTCGAGTCAGTTCGAGCTCCTCTGTGGCAGCCTTTTGGCAGCGGAAGGATTTTTGAACGTAAGTCAATTCGGAAGGGCGGGAGAAGTCCAGCACGGTGTCGACTTTGTCTTCGATGCGCAGGATGGTAAGCGGTGGGTGGCACAGGTCAAACATGTTCGCCACAGACTTTCGTCACCATCGATCCTACAGCGCATTGTGGGTGACCTGCAGCGAGGCATGGAACTCCTGAAATCTGATAAAGGGTTACTCATGGTCTCCGTCCCGCTCGGTAGGAGCAAACTCGACCAACTTCATCTAGTGGGCATAGAAATCTGGGATGCCACGACTCTGGAAGCTTTACTTGCAAAGCATAGAGCCGTCAGAGGGAAGTTCCTGCAAGTTCTCGATGCAGAAAGGCAAATCAAGGAGCTGTTCCAAGGACGGCCTTCTCTACCGTCCGATTCAGCCCTTGCCGATAGCCTCATTGCCCGGCTCGAATCAATCCAACCAGGAAAGCCTAGCGCAACCAAATATGAGAAGATATGCACCGACATCCTAAGTTACTCGTTCTCTCCAAGTCTGCGCGCCCCCAAAGTTCAGAGGAGGTCAGAGGATGGTCTCGATCGGCGAGATGCCGTATTTCCGATAGGGTCGGGAAGTCAGTTTTGGGATGATATCAAGTACGGCTACTCGTCTCGATTGGTTGTCGCAGAATTTAAAAACTCTGGCAAGCTCATAGGCCAGAAAGAGGTTGAATCACTTCAGCAGTACTTGTTCTCAAGGGCCAGGCGTGCATTCGGCTTGCTCTGTAGCCGTCTTGGTCCGTCAAAGCCCGCGCTAACTGCCCGTCGGCGAGCGTGGATGATGTCTGAAAACCTAATCTTGTTTTTGACCGATGGCGACTTGAAGGATCTTGTTCGAATGAAGCTCAATGGGGAGGACCCCACGACCGTACTAGACGCAGGGATGGACGAGTTTTTTCTGGCGTTGGCTCCGTAGTAGGCAGTTCAACCCGGGACTTGCAGCTAATAGCTGGCGCCGCAGCTAAGGGGTCCTACCTGTTCTACGGCATCGGCGAGAGTCGAGGTCGCGGAGTAATTGGTTTAGCCCGGAGAAAGAATGCGACATCGGACTAAGTGCAGAAGGCCCAGCCTCGCTCGCGAGGCGCATGAGACTTTTGAAGTACCACCCGAGTTGGAGGCTGAGCTACTCGAGTCCATTGCCGTAGCGGATCGAGGAGAGACTATCTCCGCCGATGAGTTGCTTCAGCGACTGCTGCGTATAGCCTGAACCACATGGTCACCGTTGATCTCCAGCTACTCTGGGAGGCCGAGGAACAGGCCACTGCCCAGGCGTACACGCGCTATCCTGACAGCTCCGATACAGTGTTCGATCATACCGTCTGGGAGGATCCCATCCTTGCTGAGAAGTCGAGCACCGAACTGCCGTCGCCCCTTCGGGGCTTTTGAGTTTGTGGGGCGGCGTTGACCTGTGGCTGGCAAACAGCGCCAGCCACAGGCTACATGCCTTTGCCCCTTCGGGGCATTTTCAGGCGTGAAACTCCGCGATCACCTCGATGAGACCGACGATATGCCGGTTGAGCTCCGCGAGGTCTTCAGCGGGAATCCAGAGTTCCTTGTGCGCTACGCCGCCGACGGTCTGTACCGGGTATCGGCTCAGAAAGCCAGCTTCGACGTGGAAGCGGGTGACGAAGCCGGCGCCGCTCTCCCGGACGTTCCAGTCACGGGCGATCTGGGTCGCGTACTCCTCGTTGAGGACGGGATAGAAGATCGGTTGTTCAGGAAGCCGCGGGGGAAACTCGCGCCAGCCTGACGCCTCAATCAGAGCCAACTCCTTGGGACCCACGGGTCGGTACAGCGTGACGGCGCTCATAGGTTCTGGCTGCCGATAGTATCGCGGCCGGTGGCGCTGTTCGGCGTCATGGGTTCACTATGTCGCAGGTAAGGTGTAGTATGGGGCTATGCAGCTAGCCACAGGCATCGTAGTGGATGGAAAGATCGTCGTCGAGGGAGAGCCACTCCCGGACGGTACGGTCGTCACGATCCTCGCTCGTGAGGCACAGGAAACCTTTGAAGTACCGCCAGAGTTGGAGGCCGAGCTTCTCGAGTCCATTGCCGAGGCCGATCGAGGAGAGACCATCCCCGCCGATGAGCTGCTTCAACGACTGCGGCGTATAGCGTGAACCAAGTGGTCACGGTTGAGGTCACCCGGCGCGCAGCCGAGCAATGACGCCTTGATCAGAGCCAGTTCCTTGGGACCTACAGGGCGGTACAGCGTGACGGCGCTCACAGATTCTGGCTGCCGATACTATCTCGGCTGACCAACACGGCGTGAAACCGCTTCAATTGGTCAGCAGGTTGCTGACCGAATGCCCGTTCCGTTTCCGGAGCGTTCGGAGGCGCGCCTTTTCGATGTTCAGACCTTCCAGGCGGCTGTGGTGATCCAGCCTCCGCCGGAGACGCCCCACGGGGTAGCTTGCGCTACCCTGTGGGCGTCTCTACATTTTGGGCTGGGCGGTGTCTCCGCCAACTCGGCAAACCGCTCCCTCTTCTCCCGGTCGGGGGGAGGGCGATGGGAGAAGAGGGCTGGGGTGATGAGGGGTTTTCGGCCGGCGTGGCGGCAATCCTTACAGAGGGGTCTTACTTCCCCGGCACGAACGGCAGAATCTGCCCCCGGCTTGCATAGTCGGCGATCGTCAGGCCGAAGAGGATGGCCAGCCAGAAGAAGCCGGCGACGGCGGTTAAGGCGGTCATCCTGGTGCTGTGGCGCACGTGCATGAAGAAAAGCAGGACGAGCGTGGCCTTGGTGACGGCGATCCCTAAGGCGACCACGTCGTTCGCCCAGCCAAGATCGATCTGGGCCACGAGCCAGGTGGCCAGGGTGAGGACCATCAGGGCTCCGAAGACCAGAAAGTAAACTTTGCGCGAGGTCACGTGTTCAGCCATGGCGGTCCTTTAGCGGGCGTGCGCCCCGAGCAGGTAGAGCAGGGGGAAGAGGAAGATCCAGACGATGTCCACGAAGTGCCAGTAGAGGCCCGTCATCTCCAGCGGGTTGTGGTACTCCGAATCGTACTTCCCCTTCCAGGAGAGCACGCACAGCACGGCGAGGATGCCGATGCCGATGATCATGTGCAGGGCGTGGATGCCCGTCATGATGAAGTAGAGGGAGAAGTAGATCGAGGCGTGCTTCTCCAGTTGCGGATCCCTGGCGGCAATCTCCTGGAGGTGCTGGCTCGGATGCTCGACCTCGAAGTGGAAGTTGGGCCCCGGCACGTGGTGCTCGACGAACTTGTCGCGGTACTCGAAGCCTTTGATCACCAGGAAGGTCGTGCCCAGCCCCATCGTCGCCAGCAGAAAGATCACGATCCCCTTGCGCCAGTTCACCTGCGCCGCCCAGATGGCGAGGACCATGGTCAAGCTGCTGCCGATCAGGACGGCGGTGTTGATGCCGCCCAGCAGGACGTTCAGCGAGTTGCTCGCCAGCAGGAACGCCTGCGGATACATCGTCCTGTAGATCGCATAGGACATGAAGAGGACGCCGAAGAACATGATCTCGGTGACCAGGAAGAGCCACATCCCCAGCGTCGAGGACTCCTTCTGCTGACCCATCGAGTCGAACTGATGGGCCAGCGCAGGATGGTGCGCGGCGTGGCCGTGCGGCGAGTCGAGCGGTGCCAGGGGTTCGCTAGCCAATGGTCCCCTCCTGCGACATGCGGTTGTGCACCTCTTCGCGGTTGTACTCGTAGGGGCCGTGCGTCACCACGGGCATGGTGAGGAAGTTCTCCGTCGGCGGCGGCGAAGTGGTGTCCCACTCCAGGCCCACCGCGCCCCACGGGTTGTCGCCGCTGTCCTTGCCATAGCGCATCGACCAGATGAAGTAACACAGCGGCAGGATGTAGCCGACGCCGAGGATCGAAGCGCCCGCGGTGGACAGCACGTTGAGCACCTGGAACTCCGGCGGATAGCTCCAGTAGCGGCGCGGCATGCCGAGGTAGCCGAGGATGAACTGCGGGAAAAAGGTCAGGTTGAAGCCCACGAACACCAGCAGCGCCGAGAGCTTGGAAAGGAATACCGGGTAGAGCTTGCCCGAGATCTTCGGCCACCAGTAATGAAGGCCGCCCAGGTACGCCATGATCGTGCCGCCCACCATGATGTAGTGGAAGTGGGCGACGATGAAGTAGGTGTCGTGAACGTGGACGTCGATGCCGAGCGTCGCCACCATGACGCCCGTCAATCCACCCAGCGTGAACAGGCCGATGAAGCCGAGGGCATAGAGCATCGGCGTCTGGTAGGAGATCGAGCCCTGGTAGAGCGTGGCCGTCCAGTTGAACACTTTTACCGCCGAGGGGATCGCCACCAGCATCGAGAGCACCGAGAAGATCGTCGCGGCGTAGATCGATTCGCCGGCCACGAACATGTGGTGCCCCCAGACCAGGAAGCCCAGCACGGCGATGGCGATCGAGGCGAAAGCCACCACCTTGTAGCCAACCACCTTCTTGCGCGCGAAGGCGGCGATGAGCTCGCTTTCGATACCCATGGCCGGCAGGATCATGATGTACACCGCCGGGTGCGAGTAAAACCAGAACAGGTGCTGGAAGAGAACGGGATCGCCCCCCAGCGTGGGATCGAAAATCCCGAGGTGGAGCACCCTTTCGGCCGCCACCAGCAGGATGGTGATGGCGATGACCGGCGTGCCCAGCACGATGATCAGGCTCGTCGCATAGGTCGACCAGATGAACAGTGGCAGGCGGAACCACGTCATCCCCGGCGCCCGCATGCGGTGGATGGTGACGATGAAGTTCAGGCCGGTGAAGATCGACGAGAAGCCGGTGATGAAAATGCCCAGGGCCGTCGAGATGACGTAGGTGTTCGAGTAATGGGTGGAGAACGGCGTGTAAAAAGTCCAGCCGGTGTCCACGCCGCCGTGCACGATGGCCCACAGGGTGAAAAGGCCGCCAATGTTGTAAACGTACCAGCTCGCCAGGTTGAGCTTGGGCAGCGCCAGGTCCTTGGCGCCGATCATCAGCGGCACGAGGAAGTTGCCGAGCACCGCCGGGATCGCCGGAATGAGGAAGAAGAACACCATCACCACGCCGTGCATGGTGAACAATCGGTTATAAGTGTCCGGCTGGAAGAGGTCGCCCTCGGGCGTCAGCAATTCGAGGCGGATGAGCAGGGCGAACAGGCTGCCGAGGGCGAAGAACGCCGTCACCGAGATGAGATAGAGGATGGCGATCCTCTTATGGTCCCGGGTGAGGAGCCACGAGCGGACGCCGTAGGCGGCATTCAGATAGTTCGGCCGCTTGACGGCGGTCTCCGCGGCGGTCGTGGCGGGCACGGTTGCGGTCGTATTCATGATTCCCTTCTCATCCTTGTCACTGCGGAGAGACCGCATTCGCAGACGCCCCGGAGGCGGCCGGCGCAGTCCCTGCCGCCGTGCCGGCCGCGGAGCCTAAGGAACGCACGTAGGCGATGAGCTGGCTGAGCTGCTCCTCGCTCACCTGCCCCTGGAAAGTGGGCATCACCGGATCGAAGCCCGCCACCACCTTCGCCGTGGGATTGAGGATCGACTCGCGGATGTAGTCGTCGTCGGCGGTCACCGTGCGGCCGTCGGCGAGCTTCACCTGGCTGCCGTAGACGCCTTCGAGCGCCGGCCCGCGGGCGAGGCGCCCCGTGTCTCCCGCCCGGTGGCAGGTGACGCAGGCCAGCGACTGGAAGAGGTCGGCGCCGGTGGCCACCATCGACTTGGCCGTGCCGCCCGCCAGCCAGTTCTCGTAGTCGCGGGGCTCCATGACGATGATGCTGCCGATCATCTTCGAGTGCTCGGCGCCGCAGTACTCGGCGCAGAAGAGATGGTAGACGCCGGGCTTGGTGGCCTGGAACCAGATCGAGGTGTAGCGGCCGGGAACGGCGTCCTGCTTGATGCGGAAGGCCGGGACGTAGAAGCTGTGGATCACGTCCTCCGAGGCCAGCTTCATCTTCACCGCCTGCCCCACCGGCACGTGCAGGGTGTTGATCTCCCGCTGCCCTTCCGGATGCTGGATCTTCCACATCCACTGCCGGCCGATGGCCGTGTACTCCACGGCGTTGGCCGGCGGCCGGTAGAGGTCGAAGAAGACCCGGGTCCCCCAGACGAACATGGTGAGCGCGATGGCCAGCGGGATGGCCGACCAGGCGATCTCCAGCCAGACCGCCATCGACTCGTCCGTCCCCACCTCCTCCGGATGCCGGCGGCGGTAGCGGGCCATGAAGTAGACGATCAGGCCGGCGATCAGGATGGTGAAAAAGACGCTGATCAGCGCCCAGATGATGAACAGGGCGTCGACGTGCCCGGCGTGGGTGGAGGCCGAGTCGGGAAAGAGCGGGAACGACGAATTCATGTCAGGCGGCTCCCAAGGGACCGGACTCGGCGGTCTCCCGCCGCCGCAGGAAAACGACCAGCAGCGCGAGGCCCACGACGGTGACCACCGCCGAGATGCGCACGAGATTCAGGGTGGTGGCGCTGTAGCGGCCGACCAGCGGATCGTAGTGGAAGCAGTAGAGGAGGACCTGGTCGACCACCGTGCCGAGCTTGCCGTGCCCCGATTCCACCAGGCCGAGCCGGATGTCGCGCGCCGGGAACTCCACCCCCAGCAGGTAGCGCGAGACCCGACCCTCGGGAGTGAGGATCACCATGCCCGCGGCGTGGGCGAACTGCTTGCGCTCGGGATCGGCGACGTAGCGGAAGCCGATGGCCTGGGCGAGGCGGGTGATCGAGTCCTGCGGGCCGGTGAGGAAGTGCCAGCCGTCCTCGGTGCCGGGGCGGGCGTAGCGCTCCAGGACCTGCCGCTTCTTCTTTGCTGCCAGCTCCGGCGTCTCCGCCGGATCGATCCCGGCCACGATGACGTCGAAGTCGCGGCCCGGATCGAGGGAGAGCGGCTTGAGGCCCGTCTCGACTCCCTGGAGCACCATGTCGCAGAGCATCGGGCAGTGGTAGTAGGCGAGCACCAGCACGGCCGGTTTGTGCCCCGCGGCACCCAGGTAGTCGCCGAGCTTGACCTCGCGGCCGTGCTCGTCCCGCCACGGCACGTCGAGCGGCACCCGCTCGCCGATCCGCTGGTCGTAGCCGACGGACTTGAGGACGCCCGGCATCTCGGAGCTGGGCACCGTGGAGTCCGCCGCCCAGGCGGCGCCCGCCAGCAGCAGGGCCAGCCCGGTCAAAGCGGAAAGGCAGCGCAGTCTGCTCAAGGGGTCTTCTTTCCTTCCGGCGGCGTCACGCCGGTCGCAGGAGTCATCGCCACTCCGGATCTGCCGCCCACCACTTCGGGCGCCACGCCGCGCGCGGCGACGACGTCGATGGCATCGGCCACCGGCAGGCGCAGCACGCCCTGCTGGCGATCGATCCAGGCCGCGTGCTCGAGCTCCTGGTCCTCGCGCAATCGCATCTCCGTCATATCCGTCACCGGATCGCTCTGCAGCAGGGGCGCCGGCGGCGGTGCCTGCGGATGGGCCAGCTCGACCGGCGAGAGCCGCACGTCGCGCTTCTCGTCGTAGCGCTCGAACCCTTTGAGCAGCCACCACACCAGCAGGGACGCCACGAGCGAAACGACGACGAGGGCGACGCCGCTCAGGGCGATGGCGCGGACGTTGATCTCGCGGTCGAACGGCTCCGCTTCCGGAGCGTGGGCCTTCGGATCCTGCTCACTCATGGTGCGCTATCGCCTCCGGCAGGTCGGGATCGTTGATCGGCAGCAGCGGCCGGGTCTTGAGCTCGCGCAGGAACCAGGCGAGCCAGAAGCCGCCGAGGGTGACCGGCGCCACCAGGTAGAGCCAGTAGAATCCCGCGTTGTGGTCGGGGAAGGCCGGCTCCACCTGCCACACCAGCTCCAGCCAGCGCATGACGAGCATGAGCACCGCCACGATGACGAGGCGCCGGCCGCTGCGCTTCAGGTCCCGCGACAGCAGCAGCAGGAACGGCAGCAGGAAGTGGAACAGGGCGATGGCCAGGAACAGGGCGCCCCAGCCGCCCCGCATGCGCGGCAGGTAGAACGAGATCTCCTCCGGCAGGTTCCCCGCCCAGATGATGAGGAACTGCGAGAACGAGAAGTAGGCCCACAGCATGACGAAGGCGAAGAACAGCTTGCCCCAGTCATGGAAGTGGCGCGGCTGGAGCACCCGCGACATCGGCTCGCGCCGCGACAGCCAGAGGGCGAAGACGATGAGGAAGGCGAGCGCCGCGAGCCCCTGGCTGCCCATCAGGTAGACGCCGTAGATGGTGGAGAACCAGTGCGGCTGGAGCGACATCAGCCAGTCCACCGCCGCGAAGGTCACCGCCAGGCAGTAGGCCGCGAGGGCGGGGCCGGCGATGAGCTGCATCCGCCGCGCCAGCCGTGAGTCCGGCTGGAGGTCCTGCCGGCGCGACAGGCGGCTCATGACGAAGGCGACGCCGCCCCAGACCAGGAAGTAGAGCACCAGCCGGGTGAGGAAGAAGGGAACGTTGAGGTACGGCGCCTTCGCCTGGAGCAGGGCATCGGCCTGCACCGCCTCCGGCCGCGCCCACAGGTAGAGGCTCTTGAGCCCGAAGGCGAGCGGCAGGGCGAGCACCAGCAGCAGCGGCAGGGTGCGCGACGCCGCTTCCAGCACGCGGCGGATGACCAGCCCCCAGGCTCCGCGCGTCAGGTGATTGAGCAGGGAAATGGCCAGGCATCCCAGCGTCACGCCGACCCAGAAGACCCAGCCCACCAGCCAGGCGCGATAGAAGTACTGCGGCGACAGCCACAGGCCGAGCAGGCTCACCGCGAGGCCCACGATCCCGGTGATCAGGGCGAGGCGCTGGATCCGATCGACGTCGGCGGGGGCCGCGAAGGCAGCGGCGTCGAAACGCACGGTTTCTTGGCTCATGGCATCTGGCTCGGAGTGGGGCTCTTGTCGAGATCAGCTTGGATGGCTTGGCGCCTTTCGGGCGACAGCTTCTCCAGATCCGCCAGCTTCGCGGTCTGCCGGTACTGGAGCACGCGGATGTAGGCGGCGATGGCCCAGCGGTCCGCCACCGGCACCTGCGGCGCATAGCTCGGCATGACGCCGAAACCCTCGGTGATGACGTTGTAGAAGTAGCCGACGGGCGCGTTGCGCAGCCGCTCGATGTGGTACGAGGTGGGCTGCTTGTAGCCGCGCTGCACGATCATCCCGCGGCCCGTCCCCTGCCGGTCGTGGCAGGGCGAACAATAGATGTTGAAGCGTTGCTCTCCCCTCACCAGCACCTCGCGGGTGAGGGGGAACGGCAGCTCCGCCACCGGCTTGTTGGCGGCGTCGACGCCGGTGTAGGCCCAGCCCTCGCGCAGGTCGCCGCGGGCCACGGTGTGGGCCGGAATGGGCCGCGCCCCCTGGCCGTCGGCGAAGAAGTCGCTCGCCGCGAGCGTCTTCACCTTGTGCTGGTTGTGCATGTTCTGCCGGCAGCCGGCGGCGATGATGGCGATGATGAGGAGAACGGACGCCGCCAGAAGGTGTAGGGCACTGCGGGTCTCAGCGCTCAACTTCGAACACCTCGCTCGCCTTGAGGCCGGTCAGGAAGCGCTCGGTGCCGGCGCGGTCGAACTTCGGGTCCCGCGCCTCGACGACCAGGAAGTAGCGGTCGCGCGAGGCGAGGGCGAAGCGCGGCACGTTGAACACCGGGTGGTAGGGGTGCGGCAGGCCGTTCAAGGCGAACATGCCGAGCACGGCGAAGAGCGCCGCCGCCAGGATCGTGCACTCGAAGGTCGGCACGATGAACGCCGGCCAACTGTGGAACGGCCGGCCGCCGATGTTCATCGGGTAGGCGATCGTGGCCACCCAGAATTGCAGGCTGTAGCCGCCCAGGGCGCCGAGCAGGCCGCCGACGAGGACGATGAACGGCAGCTTGGAGCGGTGATGGCCCAGCGCCTCCGACACCTCCTCGATGGGGTAGGGCGTGTAGGCGTCCGCGCAGCGATAGCCGGCGTCGTGGACCTGGTGCGCCGCAGCGATCAGGTCGTCGGCCGAGTTGAACTCGGCCATCAGCCCATGGATCACAGGATGCGGTGCGCTCATCGCGGGACCTCCGTCATTTCGCTCCCCCGGGTGCCCGGCACGATGGTCCGCATCTCGAAGATGGAGATCATCGGCAGGAACCGGATGAACAGGAAGAGCAGGGAGAGGAACAGGCCGCCGGTGCCAATGAACGTCATCCAGTCCCACATCGTGCCGCGGTACATGCCCCAGGACGATGGCAGGAAGTCGCGGTGCAGGCTGGTGATGACGATCACGAAGCGCTCGATCCACATGCCGGCGTTGACGAACATGGCGACGATGAAGAGGCCGAGCGCCGAGGAGCGGACCCTGCGCAGCCACAGCGCCTGCGGCGCCAGGAGGTTGCACACGATCAGGCTGAACCAGTAGTACTTGTACGGTCCGGTGACGCGGTTGAGGAAGGTGAACCTCTCGACGTGGTGGCCGGAGTACCAGGCGAAGAAGAACTCCGTGCCGTAGCCGTAGACCACGATCAGGCCGGTCGCCAGCATCACCTTGCCCATGTTCTGCAAGTGGCGGATGGTGATGAAGTCCTGCATGTGGAAGACGGCGCGCAGCGGGATGGTCAGCGTCAGCACCATGGCGAAGCCGGCGTAGATGGCGCCGGCCACGAAATACGGCGGGAAGATGGTGGCGTGCCAGCCGGGGACGATGCCGATGGCGAAGTCGAAGGAGACCACCGTGTGCACCGAGATCACGAGCGGCGTCGCGAGGCCCGCCAGCAGCAGGTAGGCCGTCTCGTAGTTGTGCCAGTGCGCCGCCGAGCCGCGCCAGCCCATGGCGCCGAAGCCGTAGATGATCTGGGCGATGCGCTTCTTCGAGCGGTCGCGCAGGGTCGCGAGGTCGGGGATCAGGCCCACGTACCAGAACAGGGCGGAGACCGTGGCGTAGGTCGACACCGCGAACACGTCCCAGATCAGCGGGCTCCTGAACTGCGGCCACAGGCCCATGGTGTTGGGGTAAGGGAACAGCCAGTAGGCGAGCCACGGCCGGCCGAGGTGGAGCACGGGGAACATGCCGGCGCAGGCCACGGCAAAGAGCGTCATGGCCTCGGCGAAGCGGTTGATCGACGTGCGCCACTCCTGGCGCAGCAGCAGCAGGATGGCGGAGATCAGCGTGCCGGCGTGGCCGATGCCGATCCACCACACGAAGTTGACGATGGCGAAGCCCCAGCCCACCGGCTCGTTGACGCCCCAGATGCCCACGCCCTTGGCGAACAGCCAGGTCACCGCGACGAGGAACATCATCATGATCAGGAACGAGATGCCGAAGCCCAGGTACCACCACTTGGGCGTGCGTTGCAGCACCACCTCGCTGATCTTGTCGGTGACGCTCGCCGTCGTGTGGCCGGGAGCCACGACCGGCGGCTTGTAGGGCACCGACCGCGATTCGAGGCGCTCGCCGTCTTCAAGTGTCGCCATGCTAGGTTCCTTCAGCCCCTTCGGTACCTTCGAGGGTGGGATTCGGGTTGCGCAGCTTCGCGAGGTAGGTGGTGCGCGGGCGCGTGTTCAGCTCCTCCAGCAGGCCGTAGTTCAGCGGCTCGGCCTTGAGCTTCGTCACCTCCGCCGCCGGATCGTGGATGTCGCCGAAGACGATGGCCTGGGTCGGGCACGACTGCTGGCACGCCGTCTTCAGCCAGTTGGTGGGAATGGGCCGGCCTTCGACCTTGGACTCGATCTTCGCCTCCTCGATGCGCTGCACGCAGTAGGTGCACTTCTCCATGACGCCGCGCATGCGCACCGTCACGTCCGGGTTTTCGAGCAGCGCCAGCACCGGCGTCGTCTTGTCGCTGTAGCTCAGGAAGTTGAACCGCCGCACTTTGTAGGGGCAGTTGTTGGAGCAGTAGCGGGTGCCGACGCAGCGGTTGTACACCATGTCGTTCAGCCCCTCGTCGCTGTGCGTGGTCGCCGCCACCGGGCAGACCACCTCGCAGGGGGCGTTCTCGCACTGCATGCAGGGCACCGGCTGGTGGTGGACGGTGGGCTCGTCGATGTCGCCGGAGAAGTAGCGGTCGACGCGCAGCCAGTGCATGGCGCGGTGCTTCAGCACCTGCTCCTTGCCCACCACCGGGATGTTGTTTTCCGACTGGCAGGCCACGACGCAGGCGCTGCACCCGGTGCAGACGCTCAGGTCGATGGACATGCCCCAGGCGTGCCCCGGGTAGGGGTGGCTGGCGAACATCGAATCGTCGGCCGCCGGCTTCTCGCGCGCCTCCTGGATGAAATTCGGATTCTTGCGGTACTGCTCCAGGGTGCCGTGGCGGATGACCTCGCGCTTCTCGGCCTCCCGGCTCGCCAGCTCCATCTCCTTCCACCCTGGATCGAGCAGGTGGTGGTTCTGGGTGCTGGCCAGCGGATAGCGCTCCCCGAGCCCCTTGAGCTCGACGCCCGAGGTTGACCACAGCGCCTGCGCCGTGCGCAGCGGATAGGCGTTGAAGCCGGCGCCCGTGGCCTTGCCGGCGTTCTGCCGGCCGTAGCCGAGGTGCAGCAGGGCGGTGTCGTCCGCCAGGCCGGGTTGGATCCACACCGCCGCCTTCACCGTGCGGCTAGTGCCCCCGGGGACCGTGACCTCGGCCATCTCCTCCATCTCCAGCTTCAGCCGCTCGGCCGTGCGCGGTGACAGCATGAGGGCGTTGTCCCAGGTCAACTTGGAGATCGGCTTGGGCAGCTCCTGGAGCCAGGCGTTGCTGGCCAGGCTGCCGTCGCGGATCGTGGGATCGGGCCGGAAGAGAAGGGTGAGCTGCCCGGGTTTTGTGCCCGCGGCGCCCGCGGCGATCTCGTTGACCGCCTGCTGCACCGCGGCGCCGAGGATCGGAGCGTTGACCGGCGGCGCCTGGGTGCCGGCGACGAGCCCGGCCAGGAGGGCGCGGCGGAACGCTGCATCGAAAGCCGCAGCAACAGAGGCCGTGGCGGTCACGCCGGAGGCTGGCTGCTGCATCGTGCCGGGCAGCGTGCCGAAGCCGAGCGAGGTAGTGACGCCGCCGGGATCGGTCGTCTTGGGGAGATCGATTCCTGAAAGCCGGGAGGACCACGTTGCGCGGACCAGCTCGTAGCTCGTCGCATCCGGCTTGCCGGCGAGGGCCGCCAGCACTTCGATGGCCGTCTTGCCGCCGTAGAGCGGCTCGATCAGCGGCTGGAGGATGGAGACCGTGCCGTCGAAGGCGCGGGCGTCGCCCCAGCTTTCGAGCTCGTGGGCGGCGTTGAGGTGCCAGCCGCAGTAGCCCGAGGTCTCGTCCTCGTGCAGACCGTGGTGGATCGCCACCCGCACCTTTTTCAGCGCGTCGGCGAACGGCAGGTCGGCGGGCGCGGAGTAGACGGGATTGACGCCGTCCAGCATCAGCAGCACGTCCACCTTGCCGGCGCTTATGTCGGCCACCAGCTCCTTGAGCGACTGCACGGGGTCGACCGGGTCCACCTCCACGGGCTCGGTGTAGACCACCGTCTTGCCGGCGTTGCCGAGCGCCTGGTTGACGGCGTGGACGAGCACCTGGAGGGCGGGCGAGCCGTACTCGTCGGCGACCACCAGACTGGCGCCGGGGTTGGCCTTGAGGTCGGCGGCCGCGGCCTGCAGGACCTTCTGGGCCTTGGGATCGGCGAGCGCGGCTCCATTTCCAGTCGTTGCACCGACGGCCTGCGCCAGGGCCAGGGCGAAGGCCTCCACCTGCGGCGGCGAGAGCTGGAGCCGGTGGTCGGCGACCGTGCCGGTGGGCGTCGGGAAGCTCTCCACCGCGTAGAGGCGGTTCACGGCCTGCGTCTGCAGGGTCTCCTGGCGCACCCGCCGGCCGTCCGCGAACTGGCGGGCGTAGCGCACGGCGCCCGGACCCTCGGCCAGCAGGTCGGCGCCGAGGGAGACGACCACCTTCGCCTGGGTGAGGTCGTAGCGGGCCGAGACGGGCCGGCCGAAGGCCGCCTTGGCCGCCGTATAGGAGTTGTTGGGGGCCGCCGCCTCCCAGCGGTGCCAGCGGGCCTTCGGGTATGCCTTCAGGAGGCCTTGAATCTGCGCCGCGAGAGTCGGCGAGGTGACCGTGCCGGTGAGGATGCGCAGGCCGTCGCCGCCCAGCGGCTGGACGGCCCGCAACGCCGCGCTCGCCTCGCTGACGAAGCCGCCCCAGGTGGCGGGCCGGCCGGAGTGGAGGATGGTCTGCGAGCGCTCGGGATCGTAGAGCGTCAGCACCGCCGCCTGCGCGAAGACGTCCGTCGCGCCCAGGCTCGCCGGATGGTCCGGGTTGCCCTCGATTTTCGTCGGCCGCCCCTGATGGCTCTCGGCGAGCACTCCCGTCGCGTAGCCGCCCACGGTGAGGGCGGTGGCGAAGAACAGCGGCTTGCCCGGCACGAGTTGCTCCGGCTGCTTGACGTAGGGGACGATCGTCTCGGTGGGCTGGTGGGTGCAGGCGGTCAAGCCCGCGAGGGCCAGCGAGGCGCCCGCGAGTTGCAGGAAGCCGCGGCGCGACACGCCCTCCGGCCACTCCGCAGCGTGGCGGGGGAACTCGCGGTGCAGCAGGTCGGAGAACTCGGGCGCCGCCGCCAGCTCGTCCAGGCTGCGCCAAAACTCCGGGCCCCGTTTCGCCCGCAGCCGCTCGCGCACCGCCTCGAGGTCGAGCCCGGCCGGCTCGCCCGCGGCGCCCCCGGCGGACGTCTCGGCGCCGCATTTGCCTTTGTGCTTGTCGTCCATCGGGTTCGCTCGCTCTCGAGTTCCAGATATCTAGCGATGGCAGGTCGAGCAGCTCGTCAGGGACCTGACGTTGTATTGCTTCACCAGCTTGGCCTGGAGGGCGTGCGCGGCTCCTAAGTCCGCCGGCGGCTGCCAGTCGATGTTGAACACCTGGTCCCGCGGGCGCACGTTCGGGGCCGGGTCGCGGTGGCAACTGAGGCACCACTCCATCTGCAAGGAGGCGTGCTGGAAGGTGAGCTGCATCTTGTTCACCGGCCCGTGGCAGGTGACGCAGCCGATCCCCTTGGCGATGTGGACGGAGTGGTTGAAGTAGACGAAGTCCGGCAGGTCGTTGATCCGCGTCCACTGCACGGGGACGCTGTCGCGGTAGCTGGCGCGGATGGGCTCCAGCAGCTCGGCGTTGGTCCAGATCTGGCGGTGGCAGTTCATGCACGTCTCCGTCGGCGGGATGCCGGCGAAGGCGGAGCGCTCGACGGAGGTGTGGCAGTAGCGGCAATCGATCCCGAGGCCCGCCACGTGGTGCTGATGGCTGAACGGCACCGGCTGCTTCTTCACCACCCCCTGGCCCGTGACGTACGACGAACGCAGCAGCTCCGAATAGACCCAGGCGAAGAGGGCCAGGAAGAAGATCGAGCCAAAGATGGACACCTTGGCGATCGTATTCGTGCTGCGGTGGAAGATCTGCATGGGACTCCCTCCCTAGCCTCCCAGCCGGCGAACATATCCGACCGCCGTCCGCGGTTCAAGGGACCTTGTGAAAGTCGTCACAAGCGGGACTGTACTGCATGGCCCGCTGGACGTGCAAGATGAGTGCCCCCCTGTGAACGGGGCAGACGGGGCAGAGCTACGCTCCCTGCGAAGTTGCCAAAGGCAAATCTTACAGAGAACAGTGACCGCGGGATGTCGGAATTTGTCACCGCTCATAGCACGCGTTGTGCCGCGGAGCGCGCGCACGCGCCACCTTGCCCCCGAGTTGGCCCGACAATTGCTGGGGATGCCTGGCGAAGCAGCGGCTGGGTGCCAAACCGCTTGTACGACCCACGCAGCCGCTTCCAAACAAAGGAGATCCAGCCATGCGTCCAACTCTCCGCCGCGCCGCGATCACTGCTGTTGTCGTCGCGTCCTTGGTTCCCGGACTCGTTCAGGGCCGTACCTTCAACGCGTCTCCAAGGCTACTTTCCGTCGAGGCGGGACGCGACGGAGGCTTCCTTAATGCGGTATGGAGTTTGCTTGCGGATGTGGTCACGGGTCGGGTGCCTGGCACGAGCCTCGTCGGCTCGCCGCTGATGGCGAAAGACACCACAGATCCTGGGGACAATGGCGGCCGGATGGACCCCAACGGGGCCACGACGAGCTCGACGCCGCCTGACAACGGGGGTCATCTCGATCCGAATGGCTAGAAGGGGCGAGGCAGGGACAGGTCTCTAGAAATTCTCCAGCCCTGAGAGGACGGTTTTTATGGTCGATTCTTTAAACGCTCTGGCAAGGTCCCGGGCCGAGGCTTTTGAGCTTTGGGCTGAGGTCGAGCCTCTTCGCTTTGAAGATCAGTACTACCTCGTCCGTACTCACCGCCGCTTCCTGGCCTGGGGATTCTGCGAGCTGCTCTGCGAGGAGAGCCTCCGGTTGACCTCGGTCGATGCCGCGCAGGCCGTGGAACGGGCGGAGATCGCCGTCCTCGTCTCGGATCTCCTGAAGGACGACGAACCGGTCACCGACCGCCGTCTCTACCAGCTCCGCGGCTATGCCTGGGCGCACGACGGCAACGCCCGCCGCGTGCTCGGCGACCTGCGTAGCGCCGACGAATCGTTCGCCATCGCCGAAGCCTGGTGGGAGGCGGGGGAGGCGGAGCTTGGCGACTGTCTCGGCTACGAGCCGGTGATCCTCGACCTCAAGGCCTCGCTGCGCATCGCCCAGCGGCGCTTCACGGAGGCCCTCGCCCTCCTCGACCGCGTCTACACCATCCATGAGCGGGGAGTCCGTCCGGAGCACAAGGACGCTCACCTCGCCGGCCGCGCCCTGGTGACCAAGGCCCTGGCCCTGGCGGAGATGAACGAGCCCGAGAAGTCGATCGAGCTGCTCCAGCGGGCGGAGGGAATGGTGAAGACGGAGCGCGATCCGCGCCTCGTCCTCTGCCTGCGGCACAACCTCCTCTGGGACCTGGCGACCGTCGAGCGCTACGAGGAGGCCGCGAGCCGGCTCCCCGGCGTGGCGGCCCTCTGCCGCGAGCTCGGCAACCCCCTCGACCTCATCCGCGTGCGCTGGGCGGAGGGTCGGATCGCCGCCGGGCTCGGCCGGACGGACGAGGCGATCCAGATCCTGCGCGGGCTGCGTCAGGAGTTCATCGACCGCGACATGGCCTACGATGCCGCCTTGGTCACCCTCGAGCTGACGGAGCTTTACGCCCGCCAGGGTCGGGTATCCGAGATGAAGGAGCTGTCGCTCGAGATCGTGGGCATCTTCCACTCCCAGGACGTGCCGCGCGAGGCGCTGGCGGCTCTCCTCTCCTTCCAGCAGGCGGCCCAGCGCGAGCGGGTCACCGCCGAGCTCGCGCGCGAGATCGCGACCTTCCTCCAGCAGCTCCGCGCCAACCCCGCCCTGCGCTTCGAGCAGCGCCAATAAAGCGGCGGTACCGCGCGGCGACTGCCCGCCGCGTTGACCGCGTTGAAAAACCTCTAGCCTTTCGTAGCGTTCCTCTGTAGAATCCTGCCACTTTCAAGGCAGGACGACGTTTGAATCGCAGGGAGTTTTTACGCGCGGGCTTGCTCGCCGGGACCGGAGTCCTCGCCGGTCCGATGATCAACCGGGGACGCTACAGCCTCTTCGCCGAGGATCGGGGCGGGCGGAGCACGCACTCCTCTCGCGCCGTTGAGCTGGTCGGGCGGTCGATGGTCATCGACATGCTCGGCCTGCTGACCCTCGACTGGCCCAAGCTCTACACCTGGCAGCGCAGTCCGAGCGCCTTCGGCCGCTCCGACCTCCAGAAGCTTCGCGCCTCCGGCGTGCGGGTGTTCCACCCGGCGGTCGACCCCGACGCTTCGGATCCACGCGCCGCGGCCCTGAGCTGGCTCGCGGGCTGGAACCGCCTCCTCAACCAGCGGGGGGACTCCTTCGTGCGCATCGGCGGCACGGCCGACCTGGAGCAGGTGCGGAGCTCCGGCAAGCTCGGCATCCTGGTGGGCTTCCAGAGCTCCGGCCACTTCCGGACGGTGGACGACGTGGCGCATTTTTACAGCCTGGGGCAGCGGGTCTCCCAACTGACCTACAACACCCGCGACCGCCTGGGCTGCGGCTGCTTCGAGGAGCACGACACGGGGCTGTCCGAATTCGGCGCCCAGGTGGTGGCGGCCATGAACAAGCTCGGCATGGTGGTGGACGTCTCCCACTGCTCCGAGCGCACCAGCCTGGACGCCATTGTCCACTCCACCCGGCCGGTGCTCGTCACCCACTCCAACTGCCGCTCCCTGGTGGCCAACCCGCGTTGCAAGTCCGACGCGGTGCTGCGGGCCCTGGCCGCCCGCGGTGGCGTCATGGGCATCACCACCGTTGCCGCCTTTGTCAGCCCGCACCGCCACGCCACGGTCCACGAGCTGCTGAACCACTTCGACCACGTGGCCCGCACCGTCGGCGTCGAGCACGTGGGAATCGGCAGCGACGTCGACGTGGACGCCGCGGATCCTGCCACCGGCCGGCCGCTGGCCCGCTACGCCGTGCAGGGGATGGCCCCCGCCCGCCGCGTCTTCGACCTCACCGAAGGCCTGATCCGCCGCGGCTACAGCGATCAGGCAATCGAGCTGATCCTGGGCGGCAACTTCCAGCGGGTGCTGGGGGAGATCTGGAAGGCTTAGGCGGCCTCATCCGGCACATGCAATCCTCCGACTTTCCGGCCGCCGTAATCCGCCCGGCAGCGCCCGGGGACCTCCCTGCCATCGGCCGGCTCGGCGCGCTCCTCGTCCGCCTACACCACGAGCTCGACCCGGATCGTTTCATCGCGGCCACGCCGCAGGCCGAGCAGGGGTACGCCTCGTTCCTCGGATCGCAGCTCGCGAAGCCGAACGTCGTCATCCTCGTCGCGGAGCGGGCCGGCGAGGTGCTCGGCTACACCTATGCAGGCCTCGAGGGGATCGACTACATGTCGCTGCGGGGGCCTGCGGGCGTGCTGTATGACATCGTGGTCGGTCCCGACCATCGCGGTCGCGGTGTCGGCCGGATGCTGCTCGACACCACGCTGGCGGCGCTCAAGGCCCGGGGCGCACCCCGGGTCGTGCTCTCGACGGCCGAGCGGAACGAGACCGCGCAGCGCCTGTTCGCCCGCGCGGGGTTCCGCCGGACTATGATCGAGATGACGCGCGAGTTGGAGGGCGACGCGGGGTGATGCGGGAGCTTCTAGCGGGCGCTGTGGAGATTCAAAGACTCACCGGAGTTTCCGGCGTCGCCTTTGCGTAGATCCGCAAAGACCTTCTCAGCCGCTCTTCCCTCGTCTCTTCCTTCTCGAATCTCGGTAACGCGCCTCCCCAGTTCCTCCTCCCAAGCGGTTGCCGCACCGGCATCTGACGGACCGATGGATTCCAGGAGGAAGTGCGCCAGCTCAGCTCTGTCGTTTTGGGAGAGCTGCTCGAGCCGGGTCTTGATCTGCTGTACGGTTCTGGACATCGATTCGGCCTCCTTGCCCATTTTCCCACAGCTCACCGAGTCCGCGCCATCAAACCCCGATAGACTGCGGCTGTCCAAGATCGCGGAGGAGAGTATGTTCATCGGGCACTTCGCACTCGGGTTCGGCGCCAAGCGGGCGGTTCCGTCCGTCTCTTTGGGCACTCTGTTCCTGGCGTGCCAGCTCGCAGATCTGCTGTGGCCGACTCTGCTCCTCCTCGGGATCGAGGTCGTCAAGATCCAGCCCGGCGACACCGCCGTCACGCCCTTGACCTTCGTCAGTTATCCCTACTCGCACAGCCTCGTCGCGCTGCTGATCTGGGGCATCCTCTTCGGAGGCGGGTACGTGCTGATCCGGAAATCGCGGATCGCGGCCGGCGTGGTGATTGGAGCCCTGGTTCTCAGCCACTGGTTTCTGGACGTTCTCACTCACCGGCCCGACATGCCGGTGACGATCGGCGGCTCGACCCGGCTCGGGCTCGGTCTGTGGGACTCGCTGCCGGCGACCGTGGCGATCGAGCTGCTTCTCTTCGCTGCCGGCGTGGGGCTCTACGCGCGGTTCACGCAGGCGCGCGACCGGCGGGGGACCTTCGCGTTCTGGGGGCTCGTCGGGTTTCTGGTTGCCGTCTACTTCGTCAACCTGTTCGGCCCGCCGCCGCCCAGCGTCGCCGCCGTGGCTTGGGGAGCGCAGGCTTTGTGGCTTTTGGTGATCTGGGGCTACTGGGTGGATCGCCACCGGCAGGTGCGTCCGCGGTGAGGGGCGACACTCACTCGCACTAGCGCGCCAGCGAAGAGGACGCGGAGCCGCTGGCGCATTTCGGGCAGTACAACTCGTAAGTTCGGTGACGTATCCTGCCGGGGGCCATCGCACGGCGATTCAACGCCTCGATCGGCGCGTCCAAAGCGCCATTGAACGCGCTCTTTCGGAGAGTGGACAGGTCCATCCGCGGAATGGACGCGTCTATCGGCTCGATGGGCACACACATCGGCTCGATGGACACGCACATCGGCTCGATGGACACACACATCGGCTCGATGGACACGTACTTTTCCACGATGGACACACACTTTCTGCCGATGGACAGGTCCATCGGCAGAACGGACACACACTTTTCCGCGATGGACACTCACTTCGGCTCGATGGACACACACATCGGCTCGATGGACACATATTTTTCCGCGATGGACACACACTTTCTGGCGATGGACAGGTCCATCGGCGGAATGGACACACACTTTTCCGCGATGGACACGTCCATCGGCCCGATGTGTCGGTCCAACGGCTGAAGTGACACGTCCATCGCGCCGATGTGTGTGTCCATCGCGCCGAAGTGAGTGTCCATCGTGTCGATGTGAGTGTCCATTGAGCCGGAGTGAGTGTCCATTGAGCCGGAGTGAGTGTCCATTGAGCCGAAGTGAGTGTCCATTGAGCCGAAGTGAGCGTCCATCGAGCCGAAGTGAGCGTCCATCGAGCCGAAGTGAGCGTCCATCGAGCCGATGTGAGTGTCCATCGAGCCGAAGTGAGTGTCCATTGAGCCGATGTGAGTGTCCATCGTGTCGATGTGAGTGTCCATCGTGTCGGCGGCGGAGGCGGCAATTTCGGAATCGTGACGTGATGCCCTTTCGAGCTGCCGCGTTGCGAGGGGAAACCCTGGGAGCATGAACATGCTCTGGCAGGCCTGCGGCGGGACCGCGATACTCGGTCCCTATGAGACACTGGAATGAACGGGCACTCCTCTTCGTCGCCGCCGCTTCCCTCCTTCTCCTGCGCTGCGGGGGCTCGACGCCGACCTCGCCGGGACCGCCGGCCACGACCGGGCTTCTCGTTTTCAGTGACAGTGGATGCGCCTGCTCGCCTCCCCCGTACCAGCCGATCAGCGTCTACGTCGACGAGAGGCTGGCGGGTGAATTGCCGGTCTTCGGCAAGCTCACCCTGACCTTGCTGCCGGGTGCGCACCGCTGGTCCATCGACTCGGCGGACGGGCCCTCCACCTCGGTCTTGATTCCAGCGGGCGGCACCGTCAGCGAGCACCTCTTCACCAATCTCAACTGCACCGATGGCTGTGGTGACAACCCCGGCTCCGTGGCGCCATCTTCGATGGGTTCGCCGGCACCACGCCGAGAAGCACGGACCCAAAGGATGTCAAGGACATAAAGGACACTCCGACACCGCCCTTTCCTCGTCCTTGCTGTCCTTGTCGTCCTTTCTGTCCTTTGCCCTCGGGCTGAAATACACTCCTCTCCGGACGTAAACGCGCGGAGGAGAAAACCATGTTCATCGGCCACTTCGCACTCGGGTTCGGCGCCAAGCGGGCGGCCCCGGCCGTCTCTCTCGGCACGCTGTTCCTGGCCTGCCAGTTTGCCGATCTTCTGTGGCCGTCGCTCCTCCTCCTCGGCATCGAGGTTGTCAAGGTCCAGCCCGGGGACACGACCGTCACGCCCTTGGCGTTCGTCAGCTATCCCTACTCCCACAGCCTCGTGGCGTTGCTGATCTGGGGAATCCTCTTCGGAGGTGGATACGTGCTGATCCGGAAATCGCGCGTCGCGGCCGGCGTGGTATCGGCGCCCTGGTGCTCAGCCACTGGGTGCTGGACGTCCTCACCCACCGGCCGGACATGCCGGTGACGATCGGCGGCCCGACGCGGCTCGGGCTCGGTCTGTGGGACTCCCTGCCGGCCACCGTGGCGATCGAGATGCTCCTCTTCGCCGTCGGCGTGGGGATCTACGCGCGGTTCACGGAGGCGCGCGGCCGGCGGGGGAGCCTCGGGTTCTGGGGGCTCGTCGGGTTTCTTGTCGCCGTGTACTTCGTCAACCTCTTCGGCCCGCCGCCACCCAACGCCACCGCGGTCGCTTGGGGAGCCCAGGCCTTGTGGCTGCTGGTAGTCTGGGGCTACTGGGTGGATCGGCACCGGCAGGTTCGGGTAGTGGGGTAATTCTGTGTTGTTCTCACGCCGCAGCCCTTGCGTCGCCGTCAAAAGGCATCCACTTCGTCAGTCAGTCGAACTTAGCGCGGTGGTGCGCGAATCATAAGGCCCCTGTTTTCCGACAGTTGTGTAATTTCCGAGACAGCAGGTTAGCGGCTGGCTCTCTGGCACGTAGGATGATGCTTCTTTGCTGGGCTCTGGGAGCCTGCCAACTACCTCGATGGGGTGGCAAAAGCGCAAAAGCCTCGCGTTGTTAGCTGGCCCAGGCGAGGGACCGGCCTAACGTTTGGCCAACTCGCCGAGTCCGAACAGGGAGAAAATGTGCTGGGGGACAAACCTCGAAACAGGCTTCAGGGTGTGATATGGTCTGATACGGCTTGATCCGGGGGCAGGACGGGCACCAATGCCTAAGCGATTCACACTCAGCGAGGCGGCGCACCTGATCGGCGTCGCACCCATTACGCTGAAGAGGTGGCTCCTCTCCCGCAAAGTTGAGGAGGTCTCGCGCGACCGAAACGGATGGCGGGTCTTCACCCACGATGACGTCCAGCGAATCAAGAAATTCGCCGACGCTACGCAGCCCCCACAAAGCAAATGATAGACGATAGCCAACTTCCCGAGTTGCGACTGTTCCGCATGGCAGAGCGAAGCTTGCCGATGCTAACTGACCATGCGTACGCGGAGCTCGTCTCACCCCAGGCAAACGAGATCAGCTCAGTACATCGATGGTTTCGGTTCAAAGAGAGCTTCTCAGCAGCTCTGGTCCGGAAGATCATCAATGAAGCCGCAGAATATCTCGGGAACCAATTACGACTACTCGATCCCTTCTGCGGCGTTGGCACCACACTGCTTGCAGCACAGCAAATGGCGATTGATGGTATTTCGGTATCGGCAACGGGGATCGAGTACAACCCCTTCATCCATTTTGTGGCGCACACCAAAGCAAACTGGAGCCTTATCGATCCATCTACCCTCATGGCTGCTGGGGAGCGCGCGCTGCACGCTGCACCTCAACGGATCACACTTCCCAACACTGACAGCATTCTATCTGAACGCTGCATCTCACGCCACATCGCTCGCAGGATAGTCGCTATTCGTAATCATGTGGAGTTGAATGAGGCCGGTGGAACCAGGAACGGACTCCTCTTAGGCGTGGCTTCCGCCGTTGAGTCTCTGAGTCGAACACGTAAGGATGGGCGGGCGCTGCGGCTCGTGCAACGTGCACGGCCTGATGTGCGCCAAACGCTATGGAACCGCTGGCAAATGATAGCGGATGATGTTGCCTTTATGCGGACAACTCAAAGTGTATCGAATGCTCCGACGGTTTTGCGCGGTGATGGAAGAGTCCCTTCTGCTCTCGGAATGTCACCGGAATCGTACGATATCATCGTGACGTCGCCTCCCTATCCCAACAACATCGACTATACAGAAGTATACAAGCTAGAGTTGTGGCTTATGGGTTTGGTCCGAACCACTGAGGAGTTTTTCGATTTGCGTCGGCGTACGTTTCGAAGTCACCCTACGACTGTTCGCAATGAGCCAACAGCGGAGTTCCTTCGGATAGCCCGAACCCGGCCACTTCGTTCAGTACTCTGGCCACTAATTGAGCGTACTAGTCGTATGCGCGAACGATGGCGCGCTCGACTTTTGCTGGGCTATTTCGAAGACCTTTACACGGCGCTTAAGGAGTATTTTACGCTCTTGCGGCCCCAAGGGGTTGCCGCCTTCGTGGTCGGCAACTCGCTGCAGGGGGGCAGCAGCGACCCATATTTGATCCCGACGGATTTGATCTTAGCGGCACTCGCTCGTAGCTGTGGCTTCGACGTTGAGCGCGCCATTGTGGCTCGAAGTTTCAAGCGCCGACTATCGGGTAATCACTTCCTCCGCGAAACTATCGTCATAGCTAGGAAGCGGAATGGCTAACTCCGAAGACAACTGGCTACATTTCGAGGCCTCCGCATATCTCCAGACACTCTTGGGCCGCGAATTGTTCCGAAGCGACGAGTTTGCAATTGTCGAACTCGTCAAGAATGCGTACGACTCCGGTGCATCGCTTGTGCGCATTGTTATTCAGCCCCCGACCAGTAAGCGCCCTGCTGAAATCCGCGTCACTGATAATGGGTCGGGGATGTCTCTGAAGGATTTTCAACGCCTCTTCATGGTGGCCGGCTACTCCGAGCGCGGGCAGCAGGTGCATCGGGTGAGGGTGCCAACCGGCGAGAAGGGGGTAGGTCGTTTCGCGGCTGATCGGCTTGGCAGCAAACTTGAGGTGGTCACACGCGCCAAGGACGATAAGGAAGCCTTACGGGTTTTTATTGATTGGACGGCATTCGACGATCGGAACAAGCGGTTCGGTGACGTAACTGCGGAGGCCAAACGCATCCCCAGTCCATCAGAACTCAAACCTTCCGGCACAGCCCTGTGCATTTCGGGGGTTCGTAGTCAATGGCAGCGGAGTAATTTGGTGGCCGTTCGTCATGCACTCGAAGAGCTCTTGGATCCTTTTCATCCACCCGAGAGTTTTACCATCGAGTTCATAGTGGTTGGCTCGCCGGCTCTCTCGGCCGAGATCCGGCCGCCTATGCTGGCCGGCACCGATCTTGAAGTACGGTTCGCTGTCCAAAAGAACGGGGCCATCCGACGAAAGTGGTCCGGGGAGAGTATCAAACGAGAGGAAGAGCGGGCCACGCCTGCCAACACAGAGTTTGTTCAACTTGCTGGCCTCACCGGTAGGTTCATGTACTTCATCAAGCGGCCTAAACGATCAGACGTGTCAAACTTGGCGCCCGGCGTTCGTCTGTATCGCGATGGCTTCAGGCTCGAGCCATTTGGTCATCGTAAGGCGGATTGGCTCGGAGTTGAGGAAAAGCGCGCGAAGCGTGCTGGACATGCGCACATCGTTCCTTCGCGTCTATTTGGATTCGTTTCGATCGAGCGACATGCCCATCCGGATCTTCGCGATACGACGAGTCGCGAAGCTTTGATCGATACCCCGGCGGCTCGCGCTCTTCTCACGTGCCTCCGGAACGAACTCGTTAGGCTTGAAGATCGCATACGCACGGAAATGACAGAGCCGCGGTGGCGGGAGAAGCAGCGCGTGCAGGCGCAAGAACTACAACAGGCGCGCCTTCAGGCTCTGAGCATTCTGTCGTTTGGCTTGGCGCATGAATTGCGTCAGCCGCTTCAAGTGATTCGCTCCGAGGCACAGAATATCGACACACGACTGAGGCAACTAGGGGTAGTGGACAATGACATTCGAGAAGCTCAGGCAGCTATTGACACACATATAAAGCGGATCGATGAAAATATTACATTATTATCACAAATGTCTACAGGAAGCCTCGAACAGGAGGATACTCTCGATCTCGCGGCGGTGGTGCGGCGTCACTGTGCGTGGTACAACACGCGATGTGCAGCCGCGGGAATTGCCCTCGATGTGAATGTGCCAGAGACATATGAGGCTACCGTTAACCAAGCCACCATTGGCATTGCTCTATCCAATTTAATCATTAACGCGATCGAGGCATTTGCCGATCTCCCTGATACCAAGGAGCGAAAAATTAGTGTATCATTGATGCGTAGTGGGCAGCAACACGTACTTCGTGTAGCCGACTCAGCGAATGGCATTCCGAGTGAGTTGCGCCCTCTCGTCTTCAAGGAGTTCGCTACCGGCAAGACTGGTGGCTTAGGTATGGGGCTGTATAGCTGCCGTCTGATCGTAGAGGCTCAAGGAGGCGAGATGGACTTCTCGACCGAGACGGGCGTCGGTACGCAGTTCGTAGTCAGGTTGCCCGTATAGGAGGCTCAGTAGAGTGTCACGCGTACTTGTGGTTGATGACGAACGAGATGTGCGGCAGGCATTCGCGCGCGCGCTAAGACTAGCTGGTCTTTTACCGGCGCAGGCGGGATCCGCGGATGAAGCTCTTCAGAAGTGCGAGGAAGAGACTTTCGATGTGGTGATCTTGGACTTCATCATGCCGGACATGAATGGTATCGAGTTGCTGACCAGAATTCGTCGACTACAGCCATTCGTTCGTTCGATTGTGGTATCTGGCAAATTGGATCGGCGCCGAAGTGAGAGCGACATCTCGAAAGACCTTCGAGAGGCGGTAGAAGCCGATGTCTATCTTCACAAACCGGTTGACAATGATACGCTGCTCGAAGCTGTTCGGGGGTTAACGACGGCGGAGGCCGACAGAGACTGGAAGGATGTGGCAAGCGGTATCACGAGTGCCAGCCGCACCAATTTGACTGCGGCAAGGCGCGCGGCAAAGGAACTCAAGAAACACCGATCGCGTCGCACACCGCAAGATGGCTAAGGTCCGATTCTTCGACACCAGTGCGCTGCAACACCGGTACGTTGATGGCCCGGAGTCAACAAGGGTTCGTAGACTTACGGGTGGCAAACAGTACGAGTGTGTCGTCGCAGAGTCGACTGTGCTTGAGATGGTGAGTTCATTCGCGAATAGATGTCGCAGGAGCGGACATGCTGTCACGATCTTCGATCGTTGGGAGCTTAAGTTCTTTGACGATATCGCCAAGGGGCGCCTGAATGTGCGCGCGATTTCGCAGCAGGACGTGTTGCGAGCGCGACAGTTGATCCGGTTTGCTGGTATGTTGCGAAGACGGAGTCTGAGCAGTGGTGATGCGCTGATCGCATCGGCTTGTCTAGCGCTGGCCCTTGAGCGCCATTCCGTCGTGACATTCTACACGTCGGACTGGACGCTCTACAGCATACTTAGAGAGGTCGATGCGTTTAGGTCGGTGCTTAGGCTTGTCTTTGTCGGCGTGCCGAAGGGAGGGATTCCTGCGGTCAGCGGACGCAAGAGAGTGTAAGTATCCCCAGGCAGAGCCGGGCTTTTAGCTCGCGAGTCGCTCGGCACTTCCCAGACACTCTCTGGAAACGCTGTCGCCTCTCCCCCTACTGCTCCGCCGGCACCACGCCCGGAATCACCACCGGCCGCTTTTCCCGGCCGCTGAAGTCGGAGAGGATCTTCTCCTGGCTCTTGCCCTTGGGCACGATGATGTCCATCAAGGGCGGCTGGTTCGGAGCGTTCTCGCGTCCGCCGCCGAGGCGGTCCTGCCAGTTGCCGGGGGAGACGGGGATGATCATCAGCGATTTCATCTCCTCCCGCCGGCTCAGCAGGGCGCGGCTGGGATCGTACTGCTGGAGCAGGTCGCAGCCGGAGGAGGCCACGACGTAGGCCCAGGTGGGCTTGGCGATGCCGCCGAGAAACAGGGCCGGCACGAAGAAACTGATCTTCGAGCCTAAAACCCGGATCTCGGTGGGGAAGAAGATCCGCGACTCGATGTCGAGGGGAATCTGCTTCTTGAGCGCCTCGACCTCCTCGTCCTTGAGCTCGTTGCTGCGCTTGGAGTCCTCGTTCAGCGTCCGCAGGAGCATCTGCTGGAGCTCCGACTTCGCCGCGCTGGGCCGCGGGGTAAGGATGATGGCCTTCTCCCATGCCGTCGCGGGATCGATCTCCGCCTGGCGGCCGGGCAGCATGGTGACGCCGCCCGAGCCCGGCACGCGGTCGGTGTCGATGTAAATGTCGAGGTTCAGATTGTAGAAACCGAAGCGGGCCACGTCGGAGAGCTGCGTGCCGAGCTCGTCGATGGCCTCCCGCTCCGGTTTCTTGACCGGCTTGGCAAAAGTCACTTCAAAACGGGTTCCGTTGCCTTCGTCATAGGCGGCGAAGGAGAGGATGTCCAGATCGCCCGGCGACAGCCGGCGATTGCCCGGATAGAGGTAGTTGCCGTCGCCATGGTCGTCGCCCCGGGGATCGGTGAGGGTGAAGATCGGCTTCTTCGCGGCGGCGGGCATCGCGAGAAGGGCCGCTCCCAGCAGGAGAGAGGCCGCGAGAAGGGGGAGATTGAAACGGCTTGGTCGCATGACGTCTCCAGGAAACGAGGCGGCAGGCCGAGCACCTGCCGCCCCTGCGTACTCTAGAACCGGACCTTCATGAACGCCTTGAGGCGGTTCTCGTTGAAGTCCCGCTTGATCAGGCTGTTCCAGCCGCCGAAGCGGCCGGTGAAGCCGGGCGAGCCCACGGGCACGCCGAAGTTGTGGGCGATCGTGGCGTCGGCGAACTGGGTCACGAAGCCGCCGCCGAAGTCGGGATTGTAGGTGCCGAAGTTGTACTCGTAGTTGAGGCCGAACTCGGCGCCGCCCAGCGTGTACTTGGCGATCAGCATGAGCTTGTTCTTCTTGATGCTGCCCGCCGCCATGGTGTGGAGGTTGTAGGCCTGGAAGGCGGTGTCGCCGTCCTTCAGGTCGACGTCGTAATACTCATAGGTCAGCGAGGTGTACAGGTCACCCGTGAACTGGTAGCCGGCCCCGAGCTGGTACATCTTGTACTTCATATCCTTGTCGTCGTCGGAGAGGCTGTCGAACGGTTTCCACTGGTAGCCGGTGACGCCGTTGACGGTGATGACCGGCGGGTTGCCGTAGATCGCCGCCGTCGAGTTGCCGTTGCCATTGTAGGCGTTGGTGTTGTTGTGGCAGGCGACACCGCCGCCCGGGCAGTCGCCGGGCTTGTAGGGGAGGAAGCGCGGATCGGTCATGCGGTCGTCCGTCTCCTTGATGTACTTGAGCTTGCCGAAGACGTCGATGCCCTTGGCGACGTCGACCACCGTCTTCCCCTTGAGCACGTAGAGGTCCGTCTTGCGGTCCTGGAACGGCGCGAAGGCGTTGCGGTAGGAGGCCACGCCGGCGTCGGATTCGAAGTTGGGATAGATCGAGTTGTCGATGGCCTTGTTGGGGAAGCCCCAGGCCTGCCAGTTGGTGTTGTAGTCGATGTGGGTGGCCTCGGCGGCGAGGTCCCACTTGCCGATCGTCCAGGTGGGGACGACGGTGAAGCCCTTCCAACCGATCACCGTCTCCGCCATCGCTTCGTCGAAGTCCGTGAACTCGTTGTCGACGCTCAGGGTGGCAACCTGCTGGGCGTTGCCTTCCCAGCCGCCGAAGCCGATGCGGGTGGGATTGCCCGGGAAGACGCCGAACGCCGAGTTGTCGGGGCCGGGGAAGACGAAGGCGCCGTCGTGCCCTTCGGTCAGCAACACGTCGGACTCGCGGCGGGCGGCCATGATCGATTCGTACTGGGCGCCGATGTTGAAGTACTCGAGGTTGAACGACAGGCCGATGCCGAACGGATCGTTGAGGTCGACGTCCGCCTTGTAGGCCGGGTCCTTGAGCTTGCCCGCCGCCGTCGGCGAGAAGCCGGAGGTGCCGAAGCTGGTGGGCGTGAGCGTGGGATTGGAATCCGCTTTCGAATAGTAATAGTTGCCGCGGATGTCGATCTTGCTCGACGGATGGATGCCCAGGCGCACGCCGTAGACGTCGTTGGTGAAGCGGTCGATGAGGCTGGTGCCGTTGTCGATGTTGGTGTCGTTGGGATTGGTCTCGACGTCGCGCACGCGCTCGACGACGCCCACGATGTCGAACATCGGCGACGGGTTGAGCTTGAGCTGCAGGCCATAGGCGCTGTCCTGGCTGGTGTAGGTGCCGGTGTTGAAGTTGGGGCCGGCGAAGAGCCGCGGCAACGAGACGCGGATCAGGTCATAGCCGAGCTTGCGGTCGAACAGCGAGCCCTGGAAGAGGATGGCCCCGGCGTTGTCGCGGTCGATGTAACGGATTTTGCCGATGGTGAAGGGATCGAACATGCCGAGGTCGTTGGAGCCGATGGTGGCGCTGTCGAGCCACTTGAACCCCGGCGTGAAGCGGGCGGTCAGGCCGCGCAGCTTGATGTATTGGTTGGAGCGCGGATCGAACTCGCCGCAGGAGCCGCCCAGGCAGGGAGCCGAGGTGCTGCCGCCGAAGCCGCCGTAGTTCGTCCACTCGTTCTGGTTGAAGCGGGACTGCAGGCGCCCCTGCACCTCGACGTACTTGTTGGGCTTGGAGAACAGGTAGAGGTCGATCTCCGTGCCCTGGCCGTTCTCGCCGTAGCCCTCGCCGGGCACGGTGGTGAAGTTGTAGACGCTGTCGTCGGTGCGCTGCGTGCCCCACAGCCACTTCGTATAATCCTCGCCGGTGATGATCATCGTCTGACCGTCCACCGCGAAGGCCGGCGCACAGGCCAGCAGCGCCACGGTGGCCATGAGGCCCACCGCGAACCCTCTTGTCAATCTCATAGAACTCTCCTCTCCTCGCTCTGAGGACGGATCGCTACTTCTTCTTGCGGACCATGGTCAGGACCGCGCCCGACTTGCGGGTGCCGTCCGGGTTGCACTCGTACTTCAACATCTTGTGCTGGAGGTCGGCCTCCTCGGCCGCGCCGGTGCCGTCGCCCGCCAGGACGTCCATGGTGTGCGGATCGCAGTCGGAGTCGGTGCCGCCGCCGAAGCGGTGCTGGCCTTCATATTCGTTGACTTTGCGGGTCATCAGGTCCTTCCCCTCGGGGAAGCCCTCGTTGGACTGGATGAGCACCTGGTAGCCCCACTGCGACGGATCGCCGCCGCCGAGCTCGTCGAGGTCCACCGTGGCCGTGATGGTGCGGCCGGCGCCCTTGACGCGGGCGGGGATGACGACCGCCGACTGCTCGGCCGTGGCCACCTTGGCGGCGACCTCGCTCTTCACCCGGCCCGGGGCCTGCGGCGAGATGACCACCAGCTTGTTCCACTCACTGCCGTCGGCGAAGGTGACGTTCAAGCCCGGCGGGCTGTCCTTGAAGCCGCCGTCGCCGGTCTTGATGAAGACGAACACCTCCTGCACCGAGAACCCGACGCCCATGCGCCACGGGTCCTCGAGCGTGGTGTTGAAGGTGACGGCGAGGTCCACCTTCTTGCCGCTGACCTTGACGTCGAAGCCGGTCATGTCGAACGAGCCGCGCTTGTAGACGCTGTCGGTCGGGTAGGTGTAGTTGCCCGGTCCGTTGTCGTCGCCGACCGGGTCCTTGAACGATACGCTCTGTGCGAGCGCCGCTCCCGCCAGCAGCACGCCGGCGGCGAGGACGGCTCCCGTGGTCCAGAATTTCTTGCTCATGAGATCAAACCTCCTTGTGGTTGGGCTTCAGCCCTTGACTGCGCCGGCCGTCAGACCGGAAATGAGATATTTTTGCAGGAACAGGAAGAGCGCCATTACCGGAATGGCCGCGACGATGGAGCCGGCCGCGAAATAACCCCACTGCTCCGAGAACCCGGAGACGAAGAAGCGCAGGCCCACCGGTACGGTGTACTTGTCCACCCGGTCCATCAGGGTGGCGGCCTGGATGAACTCGTTCCAGGCCGTCATAAAGGAAAACAACGCGGTCACCGCCACCGCCGGCTTGGCGAGCGGCAGCACGATGCGGAAGAAGATCGTGGCCTGCGACGCGCCGTCGATCAGCGCCGATTCCTCGAGCTCCTTGGGAATGGTGTCGAAATACCCTTTCATCATCCAGACGCAGAACGGGATGGCCGTCACCGTATAGATCAGCACCAGGCCGGTGAACGTCGAGCCGAGCCCCAGCCACTTGACGACGATGATGTAGAGCGGGATGAGCATCAGCGTGCCTGGGAACATCTGCGACACCAGGAAGGCCATCAGCCCCGCCCGCCGCGCCGGGAAACGGAAGCGGGAGAACGCATAGGCCGAGGTGCAGGCGAGGAACACTCCCAGGAAGGTGGTCATGGCCGCCACGATGACGCTGTTGAGCAGCCACTGGGCGAACGGCTGGTCCGCGAACACCGAGCGGAAGTTCTCGAACGAGATGTGCTTGGGCCATGGGATGATGGCCCGCGCCCGGTCGAGGGACGAGGCGTTGGGTGGCAGAGTGGCGATCGCGAGGCTCTGGCTGCCGGAGATAGCGATCGACACCACCCAGAGAATGGGATAGACGGTGAGGATCACCATCAGGATCACGAACAGGTGGAGCGGCCAGTGGGCCGGCTCGTCTCCCCGGCTGCGTCGGCTCATCCGATAGCCTCCGTGGCGCCCGTCACCCGGTTCTGCCAGGTGCCATAGGCGAAGAGGATGAGGAAGATGATCGCCGAGTAGGCGGCGGCATAACCGTAGCGGTACTGCTCGAACGCGATCTTGTACGACTGGGTGATGAGGATCTCGGTCGAGCCGCCCGGCTGGCCCGCCGAGACCAGGTAGGCGACGTTGAACTGGTTGAACGTCCAGATCACCGACAGGATGATCGCCGGCACCAGCGCCGGGCGCAGCGACGGCAGGGTGATGGATTTGAACTGCTGCCAGCGCGAGGCGCCGTCCACCCGCGCCGCCTCGTAGAGGTCGGAGGGGATCGACTGCAGGGCGCCCAGCGAGATGACCATCATGAACGGGAACGACAGCCAGCCGTTGGTGGTGAGCATCACCAGGAACGAGGTGAACGGCTTGTCGAACCACGCGATGGGATGCCCGCCGAAGATCTGCACGATCTGGTTGACGATGCCGAACTGCTGGTGGAACATGCCCTTGAAGATCAGCGACGTGATGTAGTTGGGCGTCGCCCACGGCAGGATCAACAGCACGCGGTAGATCGGCCGCAGGGCAAAACCCTTCAAATTGAGGATGAGGGCCAGGATCAACCCCAGGGTGACGCCGATGGTGACGTTCGACACCGTCCAGACGAGGGTGAAGAACAGCGTGTAATAAAAATTTGAGTAGTTCCAGACCCGCCCTTCCGCCGTCTTCTTGGTGACCTTGAAATCGCTCAGGATGTCGACGTAGTTGTTGGCGCCCACCCAGGTCTCGGTGATCGGTTTGGCGGTGTTGAAGAGGTTCGAGTTGGTGAACGACAGGGCGATGCCGTAGAAGAAGGGAAAGAAGACCAGCACCAGCATGCCGATCATCGCCGGCAGGGTGTAGGCGTAGGCGACCCTGTACTCAACCAGGGCGCGGCCGGTGCGGTACGCGAAGCCGAAGCCCACGAAGGCCAGCAGGGCCAGGCCCAGGACGCCGAGCGTCGCCAGGGTGCGGGTGATGCGGCTGGCTGCGGCCGCGTCCTGGGTCTGCTGGTTTTCCGCCAGCGGCTGGCGCAGCGCATCCACGTCCCAGCGGGACGGATCGAGCGCCGCACCGCCTGGCGTGCCGAGCTCGGCCAGCAGGGCGCGGGCGCGCTCCGTCTCGGCGGCGAGATGGGCGGCCACGGCCTTGGTCGTGGCGTTGCGATCCGCGGTCAGGGTCTCGACGGAGTGGCGCCCGTAGGCCCAGAGGCCGAGGACCAGGGCGAGAGCCGCCGTGGCCGCGAGCAGCCAGCGGCGCTCGCCGAGAGCAAGGGAGAGAAAGAAGAAGCCGGCGACCGGCACGAGCCAGGCTGCGAGGAAGGGGAGCCAGCCGAAGGCCACCGGCTCCTCCTTCACGGCGGTGTCCATCTGCACCATGCCCACCACGTCGCCGCCACGCTCCACAGGCGCGGCCAGGGACCAGGTGCCGTCAAGTCTCCGCACGATCGAGATCTCGTTCTGGCGGGCCGCGCCCTCGGCGCCTTCGCGGTTGCCCTGGACGGCCGCCCGCAATCTCTGCCCAAGGTCGTAGAGGTCCTTCTCCTCCCGGTCCAGGCGCCGGGGCGCGGTCTTGTCACCGGTGTCCGCGGGAGAGGTGGAGGCGGTGAGCTGAATGCCCTCGAAGTCGACGACGCGAACGGCCGTGACCTCCGGATGGCCGGCTGCGAAGCGGGCCACGGCGTGGCGCACGGCCTCCCCCGGGTCGCCCGCGGGTTTTGCCTGCCCCGCCTGCTTGGCGGCAGCGATCTCGGCGCCAAGCCCCATGCCCGTCTGCGGGGCCGGCGCGGTCTCAGCCGCCGCCGCCGCCATCGTTCCTCCTCCGGCCCGGTCCACCAGGTCGGCGAGAGCGGAAAGCGTGATCACGGCCTGCCGCGCGGCCCGCCCGTGGCTCTCCGCCTTCCGGGCTCCATGAAGGAGCACGGCCCCGATCCCCACGCCGAGGAGCGCGGCGGCGGCGAGGCCGGCCAGGAAGCGGCGGCGGTGGGAGACGGGGCGGGAGGCGTCGCGGTCCATGGCGTTATTTCTTGAGCAGCGTGGCGATGCGCTCGATCACTTCCTTCTGTGCCTGGTCCATGGCGGCCTTGGGCGTCGCCGTCTTCTTGGTGATGACGTTCATGGCCGTGGTCACCGGCGTCCACATCATGGACATCTCCGGCAGGTTGGGCATCGGCACGGCCACGTCCACCTGCTGGCGGAACGCCTTGAGGATGGGGTCGGAGGCCACCTGCGGATCGGCGTAGATCCCCTTGTTGGCGGGCGTCTGCCGCCCCTGGAGGGCGAGGACCCTGGCCGCCGGCAGGTCGGTCACGTACTTGAGGAAGGAGAACGCCGCGTCCTTGTTCTTCGACGGCGCGGCGATGTAGACCCCTTCGACGGTGATCCACGGCCGCATCGGCTTGTTGCCGGCCTCGGAGATGGTGGGCAGCGGCGCGAGGCCGTAGTCGACCCCCTTGGCGATCTCGCCCAGGAACCAGGGGCCGGAGAAGACCATGGCCGCCTTGCCCTCGTTGAACAGCGAGGTGATGAGCGCCGTCGACGGCTCGGCCGGCAGGAAGCCCATCCCCAGCCACTTCAGCAGGTAGTCGAGCGAGGCCACGTTCTGCGGCGAGTTGACGGTCGGCTTGCGGTTGGCGCCGAAGACGCCGCCGCCGAAGCCGTTCATCAGCGATGCGTGGTAGTAGAAGTCGGAGTACCAGTAGGCGAGGCCGAACTTGCCGGCACCGGCGTTGGTGAGCTTCTTGGCCGTGGCTTCGAGCTCGGCCGTGGTCTTGGGCGGCACCGGCACCAGCTTTTTGTTGTAGATCAGGGTGACGACCTTGAAGTTGAGCGGCAGGCCGAAGGTGGTGCCCTGGTAGGTCATGGCATCCAGCGTGGCCTTGAGATAGCGGTCCTTGATCCCCTTGTCGAGGAAGAAGTCGAGCGGCTCGACAGTGTTGCCCGCCGCCACCCAGCCGCCCAGGCGGTCCTGGGCGAAGATGAAGACGTCCGGCCCCTTGCCGCGCGGCACCGCCGCCGAGATCTTGTCGGCGAAGGCGTCGTAGGGCACGGCCAGGGTCGTGGCGTGGACCTTGCCGGCGTTGGCCTTGTTGAAATCCTCGACGACCGCCTCGAACGCCGCCTTCTCGCCGCCGCGGTAGCCGTGCCAGATGACGATCTCCTTCGCTTGAGCGAAGGAGAGCACGGGGAAGGCGAGGGCCAGAACGAGCGCGCCGAGCGTGCGGCCAATGAGTTTCGATCGCATGAAGAGCCTCCTATCCGTCAGTTTTCTAATCTCCCAGCCGCTTCTCGGTCGTGGCGTCGAAGAGGTGGCAGGCGTCCACCTCGACGATGAGCCGCACCTCGTCGCCCATCACCGGCGCCCGGTGCGGCTCCACCTTGGCCACCAGCAGGTCGTCGCCCACCCGGCCGTGGACGATCACCTCGTGCCCCAGGGGCTCCACGAACTCCACCTTGGCGGTGATCGCCACCACCCGGTCACCCGGATCGCGGGGCGCCTCGCGGATGTTCTCGGGCCGGATGCCGAGCACCACCTTCTGGCCGGCGGCCTGTGCCGCCGCCGCCGCGGCGGTGAAGCCCACGGGGACGGGCAGGGTGAATCCCGACGCCTTGACGGCCGGGTTGCCCTCGGCGGTCAGCGTGGCGGGGATGAAGTTCATGGGCGGCGTGCCGATGAAGCTCGCGACGAACAAGTTGGCCGGCCGGTCGTAGACTTCCAGCGGCGTGCCCACCTGCTGGAGCTCGCCGGCCTTCATCACGGCGATCTGGTCGCCCATGGTCATCGCTTCGATCTGATCGTGGGTGACGTAGACCGTGGTGGTCTGGAGGGTCTTCTGCAGCTTCGAGATCTCGGCCCGCATCTGCACGCGCAGCTTGGCGTCGAGGTTCGACAGCGGCTCGTCGAACAGGAAGACGGAGGGCTTGCGGACGATGGCGCGGCCGACGGCCACGCGCTGGCGCTGGCCGCCGGAGAGCTGCTTGGGCTTCCTGTCCAGGAGCTCTGTGATGCCGAGGATCTGCGCCGCCTCGTTCACCCGGTTGTTCATCTCCTCGCGCGGCGTCTTGCGGATCTTGAGGCCGAACTCCAGGTTCTCCCGTACCGTCATGTGCGGATAGAGGGCGTAGCTCTGGAAGACCATGGCGATGTCGCGGTCCTTGGGCGGCACGTCGTTGACCACCCGGCCGCCGATCTCGATCGTGCCGCCGGTGATCTCCTCCAGGCCCGCGATCATGCGCAACGCCGTCGACTTGCCGCAGCCGGAGGGGCCCACCAGCACCATGAACTCGTGGTCGCGGATGTCGAGGTCGAAATGGGGGATGACCATGAGCGGCCCGTAGGCCTTCTTCACCCCTTTGAGCGTCACCTCAGCCATAAAGACGATCTCCTGCGCGTAACTGTAAAGGACCCGGGCGCCGAAACACCCCATCCCGCGGGGTAGGCCCTAGTGGTACGGATAGACGGTGAAGATCCTGGCCCCGTGAGGGGGGACCGGGGATTCGATCCGTCCGGCCGCCGTCCGCGGCACGGCTTCGCCGCTCCAGGCGTCCTTCACCGGCCGGTCGCTCCACACTGCCGGCGCGTCGAAGCTCGCCGTCGCCGGGGCCGTCCCCCGGTTGATCGCCACCACCACGGCGTCCCGGTGCGAGTCATTCCCCTCCTCGGCCTGGAGGAACACCAGCAGGTCGCCGTCCGTGGCGAGGGCGGTGTGCGTCCCCCGCGCGAACGCCGGATGGGCACGGCGGATGGCGATCAGCTTCTTGTAGTCCACCCGCAGCGCCTCGTCCCGCGGCTGGCCCGCCCCGGGCAGGATGTGCCGGTCCCCCCAGGGCATGTCGCTGCGGTTGTCCGGCCAGTCGCCTCCCGCCCGGCCCACCTCTTCGCCGTAATAGATCATCGGAACGCCGCCCGAGGTCAGCTCCAGCATCGCCGCCAGCCGGAACAGCCCCTTGTCGCCGCCGAGCTGCGATAAGGCTCCCTTGACGTCATGGGACGAGAGGTAGGGGGAGAGGAAATGGCCGGCGCGCACCTTCTCGCGCGATTTCAGGTAGCGGTCGAAGGCGATCGTCCTGCCGCGCCCCTGGAGCCAGCCGAGGACGTTGCCCTGGAACCCGAAGTCGAAGCCGGCGTCCATCTCGTCGCCGGCGAACCACGGATCGAGCGACTGGGCGTCGCCGCCCCACACCTCGCCGATCAAAAAAAAGTCATTCCCGAGTTGCGCGCGGGCCCGCCGCCGGTGCTCCTGCCAGACCGGGTGATCCACGTGCTTGACCGTATCCAGCCGGAAGCCGTCGATCCCCACCCGCTTGGCGAGCCCCAGGTGGGCGGTCATCAGGTAGTCGTCCACCTCCGGCAGCTCGGTCTTGAAATCGGGGAGGCCGGAGACGCAGAGCGTCAGGTCGTCCTGGCCGCAGGTGCCCGCCGACTCGGTACGGAACCAGCCGCGGGTCTTGGGGTCCTTGGTCAGGTTCGAGTCGTAGCCGGCGTGGTTGTAGACGACGTCGAGCAGCACCTTGATGCCGCGGGAGTGGGCGTCGTCCACCAGCGCCTTGAGCTCGGCCTCGGTGCCGAAGCGGGGGTCGAGACGGGTGAAGTCGTCCGCCCAATAGCCGTGATAGGGCCAGTCCGGAAAGCCGGCGCCGGTGACGAAGCCGTCGATCTGCTTCTCGACAGGGGTGATCCAGATCGCCGTGACCCCGAGGTCGGCGATCTCGTCGAGCTGCTGGCGCAGGCCCGCGAGGTCGCCGCCGTGGAAGGTGCCCTTGGCGGTGCGGTCGACGTTCTGATCGTTGTTGGGATCGCCGTCGGCGAAGCGGTCCGTGATGACGAAATAGAGGATGGCGTCGCGCCAGCTCTCCTGCGGCACCACGGTCTTGCGGGCCGGCGGAGCCGCCTCCGCCGCGGCTGGCGCCGCAGCGGCGGCCGTCGGC
>JBAPYB010000122.1:0-5484 GCA_049284515.1 Thermoanaerobaculia bacterium | reverse complement strand
CTGCAACGACGAGATCGTCCTCCCCAGGGCGGGTCGAGCCCCCAACCTGCCGTCCAGACCCGCCCCTACCCGAGACTCCTCTATCACCGCGGGCCGATTCTACGACGGACGACGAGGCCCGGCACGTAGACCGGCTATACTCCCCCCGCCGCGTCCGCACCTGGGGGGAGCGGCCCCAAATCCCATGGATACGATCCTCGTCACCGGCGGCGCCGGGTTCATCGGCTGCAACTTCGTGAGGCTCGCCCTCATCGAAACGCCAGCGCGCGTCCTCGTGCTCGACAAGCTGACCTATGCGGGCAGCCTGGAGAGCCTGGCCGAGGTCCTCAATGATCCCCGCTTCGGGCCGCGCTGCGAGTTCGTGCAGGGGGACATCGCCGATCGGGCCGCCGTGCGCCGCCTGTTCGCCGAGAAGCGTCCCGCCGCCGTCGTCAACTTCGCCGCGGAAAGCCACGTCGACCGCTCCATCGACGACGCCTCCGAGTTCATCCGCACCAACGTCGTCGGCGCCTTCGAGCTGCTGGAGGCGGCCCGCCTCCATCTCGCCGCCGCGCCGGCCGCCGAGCGCGAGCGTTTCCGCTTCCTCCACGTCTCGACCGACGAGGTCTACGGCAGCCTGGGCCCTACCGGCGCCTTCTCCGAGACGACGCCCTACGCCCCGAACTCCCCCTACGCCGCCTCGAAAGCCGGAGCGGACCACCTCGTGCGGGCGTTCCACGAGACCTACGGCCTGCCGGCGCTGCTCACCAACTGCTCGAACAACTATGGTCCTTACCAATATCCCGAGAAGCTGATCCCGCTGATGATCCTCAACGCCCTGGAGGGCAAGCCGCTCCCCATCTACGGCGACGGCGGCAACGTCCGCGACTGGCTGTACGTGGAGGACCACTGCCGGGGAATCCTGACTGCGCTGCGCCGCGGCCGGCCCGGCGAGAAGTACAACCTCGGGGGCAGGAGCGAGCGCACCAACCTGCAGATCGTGGACGCCCTCTGCGACATCCTGGAAGGCGAGCGGCCGGCGGCGGAGAACCCGGCCTTGGCGGGCCGAAGCTACCGGGACCTCAAGACCTTCGTTCGCGATCGCCCGGGCCACGACCGCCGCTACGCCATCGATGACGCCAAGATCCGCGGCGAGCTCGGCTGGGAGCCGCGGCACGACTTCGCCTCGGGTCTCAAGACCACCGTGCGCTGGTATCTCGACCACCACGGCTGGTGCCGGGCCGTGCAGGCCGACAAGCACGCTCGCGAGCGGATCGGCCTGGGAGCGAGAGCATGAAATTCGTGCCGCTGAAGATCCCCGACGTCGTTCTCATCGAGCCCGAGATCTTCAAAGACGACCGCGGCTTCTTCTTCGAGGTCTACCACCAAAAGAAGTTCGAGGACGCCGGCCTGCCCGGCACCTTCGTGCAGGACAACCAGTCCTACTCCCATCGCCACGTCCTGCGCGGCCTCCACGCGCAGCTCCGGAAGCCGCAAGGCAAGTTGATCCGCGCCCTCCAGGGGGAGATCTTCGACGTCGCGGTCGACATCCGGCCGGGCTCCCCCACCTTCGGCCGCTGGGTGAGTGCCATCCTCACCGGCGAGAACAACTGCCAGCTCTGGGTGCCGCCCGGCTTCGTCCACGGCTTCTGCGTCACGAGCGACTTCGCCACCGTGCAGTACAAGTGCACCGAGCTCTACGCGCCCAGCGACGAGATCGGGGTGCTGTGGAACGACCCGGAGATCGGGATCGAGTGGCCGGTGGCGGAGCCGCGGATCAGCCCCAAGGACCTCCAGCTATCACTGCTGAAGGATTTAGCCCTGACCCTGTCAACCTATACACCGCGGCCTAAGTAAGTGCGCATCACGACTCAAAGATCCTTCACCGCAGCTTGGGTGCAATTGGCTATGACGCTGGTAATCAATCCAGACCTAGGGTCGGCGACGAGCCGCAAGAAGGAGCGCAGCCGAAGTTTCTATTCCTTGGATCGCGTCCCCCAGCGCCGCGATCGCGTCATCGAAGCCCATTTCGACGAGGCTCATGTCGAAATACTTCTCGATCTCCTGATCACGGGTGGGAGGGCCGACATGTTCGATCGGGTAGGCCCGATAGATCGAAACATATCTGTTCGTCTCCGAGGGAAGCACGTAAAAGCGCCCCAGCAGCTCGAACGCCGCTGTTTTCGCGGCGTAGCCCGTCTCCTCACGCAGCTCACGCAGCGCCGCTGAATCGGCCGACTCACCCTGGTGTATTGTGCCGGCAGGCAGTTCCAGGGTGTCCTTGCCGAGATTGCGCCGAAACTGCCTGATCAGGAGCAGCCGATCCGGCGAAACAAACGGCACGACGATTACGCTCTCGGGGGAATCGATGTAGTACCAGTCGATCTCTTTCTGATCCGAGAGCAAGAGTCGCTCGCGCACGAATCGCTTCGGACCATCGGCGAGTACGTCCCTATGAAGAAGGCGGGCCTTTCGCATCACTGCCATTCCCTTGCGGACTGCCACACGGCCTCGAAGTTTTTCACGAAACGGTGGAACACACCTTTCTCCTGGTCTCGTCGATGAATCTCGAAGGTTGGGCAGTCGTTTCCCGCAAGCGGCCGAATGTAGATTGTGATCAGGGCACGTTCGTCTGCACGAACCACACTGACCTGCGGAAAGGAATCATAGACTCTGACTTTGATTCGCCCCTCCGACATCGCCTGCATCTTCGAAAATGCCGTCAGCGAAATTCGGATGCGCACTCTGAGAGCCTCTGGATCGGTATGCTCGTCCTGGGCAATCACCTGCGTGTGAGGGCTCTCCGGATTCAACAGCAACACACGGACATCACAACCGCGCGGAACCTTCAGGAATGTCTTTTCCGTTTCTTCATCCTCGGCGTAGCCCAACTCGGCCATCCCGTACAGCCACAAGTGTTTCTCGGCGCCGCGGATGAAAGCATTCCATTTCTTGGCAGCTACGAACCTTCGCTGCGGAAAAACCTTCACGATCTCTGCGGACGGAGGGCGCACCACGGCGATACGGCTGCGCGAGATTTCTTTCTTGATCGCACCGACAGCGTCCGACACGGCATCGTAAAGAAGGCTATCCCTCTCGGACCCAGTTGCGGGCGCTGAATCGGCAAGCGAGTTGAATTCTGCGACGTGCATGCCCCCTAGATTCGTCGGCAACTCAAGCGGAACACCTCGCGGGCGCACGGCGAATGTGCGATCTCGCCCGAGCGACCCCGTGAAGAGGCCCAACTCGAACAGAACGTTGTCTCGAGGCACCGAGGCAGCTCCGATGCCGCGATCGCGGGTGTCATCGGGCGTGAGCACAAACACGGCGAATTCCACCTCACGAGCAATCGTGTCGAGTTCCTCGAGGTACGTCCGGGCAAGAGCGAAGCTGGTCCACCATGGCTTCAGTGATGCCGAACCGGCAAGGCCCTCCGCGATGGCCCGAGCAACCTCTTGGCCCTTTGTCGATGAACCGATGAAAACACGTGGCTTGTAGCTCATGTGCGCCTCTAGTCTACAAGACATGGTACGATCCGCAAAGCTGAGAGCTGCGGGCGAGAAAGTTGACGCAGGTTCTCATCGCGGCTCGCCCGATCCGTCCAACCCTTGCGCCAGGACTCCTTCCCGTCCCGGGACACCCATCTGGAGTCGCCGAAAGGAGCGAGTTTGCCCATCCAATTCGACCCCTCCTTCTGGGAAGACTGCTGGACCTACAAGAAGGGCGTCCAGAACGACATCAAGTGCGCCATCCTGGCCGCGGGGTTGGGGCGGCGGATGGACCCTCTGACGGCACGGCACTTGCCCAAGCCTCTCTTCCCCCTCGGCGGCAAGATCCCCATGGCGGAGGTCTGGGTGCGGCGACTCGTCGAGTCGGGCATCACCGACATCTCCATGAACCTGTGCGTTCTCAAGGATACGATCAAGCGCTACTTCCGGGACGGCACCAAACTCGGCGCCAGCATCCGCTACGTGGAGGAGGACACCCCGAGTGGGACGCTGGGAGGCGTCTGCAAGCAGGCCCTGGGCGACAAGGCGAAGTCGGTCTTCCCTGGCGAAGGGATGCCCAAGGCGGCGACGTTCCGCGGCTCGACGATGATCGCGCCGAGCGGCGACATCGTCACCAACTTCGGCTCCGAACTGCTGGAGGAGATGTACGAGGTCCACAAGCGGGTGGGGGCCGCCTTCACGATGATCCTCGTGCCTGTGCCGTGGGAGCGGCGGAAAGACTACGGCACGGTGATCCTCGCCGAGCCGGAGCCCAGGAAGGGAATCCTGTCGCAGAGCGGGCGCATCGAGGAGTTCCGCGAGAAGGACCCGGACTCGCCCAGCAACCTCAACAACGCTTCCATCTACATGATCGAGATGGACCTCATCCGGGCCCTCGACCCGCTGCGCACCGAGGCGCGCTCCGATCTGAACGAGGGCTTCTACGACTTCGGCAAGCACGTCTTCCCGGCCCTGCTCGGCCAGCTCCCCTATCTGCGCCTGCCCAAGGACTTCCTCCTGTGGGGACTCCAGTACGACGGCGCCTGGTTCGACGTCGGCCAGAAGCGCGACTACCTGCGCGTCAACGAGTACCTGCTGGACGGCAAGCTCAACATCGAGCTGCCCTACGAGAAGCTCCCCTGGGGCCACCTCGGCAGCAACGTGACCATCGACTTCTCTCGGGTCAACATCCGCCCGCCAGTCGTCATCGGCAACAACTGCATCATCGAGCCGCACACGAACCTCGGGCCCTACGCCGTGATCGGGGACGGCTGGATCGTAGAGGATCGGGTCACCATCAGGAACGCGGTCCTCTGGGAGAGGTACTCGTTCTTCGGCGAAGACGGAGCCGAGATCTCCGTGAGAGAACGCGAGCTCGTCGACCGGCACGAGGTGCGCAGAGGCGTGACCATCGAGGAGAGCATCGTGGCCGGAGGAGCCATTCAGACGGATATCCGGGAGCAGACGGTGGATGTGCTGGAGGACGGAGAGCTGGGCATCCTCCCGATCGACTACGTCCCGTCCGGCCCCCGGGCGTAAGAGGAGGCGCTGGACCTGTTGCGACCCGAGCATCAGGCTTGAGCGCCCACCCCAGGATCCACTGTCCGGAGACCTCTCCCGAATTGGGGGAGACCTCTCCCGAGAAGTGGAGAGACTAAAACGAGTAGGGGAACGCTTCGGGCGAGCAGTGCGAGGCTTGACCCGAGTTGGGGAGCGGCTCTCCCGAGAAGGGAGTGCTTTGATTCGAGTAGGTGAGAGCTTCGTCCCAGTGGGGACAAGGTTCTCCCGACTCGAATGGAAGGCTCCCCCACTGGGACGAGGCTCTCACCTACTCGAATGGCAGGCTCCCCCACTGGGACGAGGCTCTTACCTACTCGAATGGAAAGCTCCCTGTAGGCGCCCGATCTATTTCGTGATCGCCGTCTGAGTTTGTTCCGGTCTTCAGCGTGGTCAGATAAATTCGTCCGCGGCGTAGCGCGGGCGTCTTCGCCATGCCGGTAAGCCCACCGAGCAAAGA
>JBAPYB010000121.1:0-3366 GCA_049284515.1 Thermoanaerobaculia bacterium | reverse complement strand
GAAAAAAGACGAGACGAATCGCTGTTTTAGCCCCCTCTCTCCCGGCGGACGGGGGGGAGGCTGGGAGAGAGGGGGTTGGGGGAGTGAGGGTTTTGGCGTCGGGATACTCCCCGTCCTTGCAAGCCTTTTCCACACCCTCCCCGCCGAGGAGGGCAAATCCGGCTGTGGAAATCCTGTCGGGACCGAGCGGATTTGTAAGTTCTTCTTCCGATCACCCTCCCAGGCATGGGGCATCTTCTGTGACAAACCACAACATCTTGTGGTTTACCTCTTGACTCCCGCAACGGGCAGGCGTAGCGTTGGAGATGCGCGTCACGAAAGATTCGCCGTGCATCAGTCATCGAATTCCATTTCCGAAGCTGTTTTTGGGTAGGCCGGGAGTCGTGTGCGGGAGCGTTGCCCGACGCTTTCGCCATGGAAGCGCAACGCAGAAACCATCTAGTTGAGGAGAGCGAGTATGGAGCCCCAATCCACCCTGCATTCCGACGAGGCGATAGGCAGAGCGATGCGCAACCGGATACCGAGCACAGGCGTCACGGCGCCGCGGGCGGAGATGCCCGAGGCGGCTGCGGCAACGGGCCTGGCGTTCGAGCGCTACTACACGACCCCGGGGGTCGACCCCTTCGACACGGTCGAGTGGGAGCAACGCGATGCCGTCATCTCCAACGAGCGGGGGGAGAAGGTCTTCGAGCAGCGGGGCGTCGAGATGCCGAGGTTCTGGTCGCAGACGGCGACCAACGTGGTGGTCTCCAAGTACTTCCGCGGCCAGCTCGGCGCGCCGGACCGGGAGCGCAGCGTGCGGCAGCTCATCGGCCGGGTGGTGGACACCCTCACCGGCTGGGGCCGCCAGGGCGGTTACTTTGCCAGCGAAGAGGACGCCCAGACCTTCCATGCCGAGCTCAAGCACATCCTCCTCTACCAGTATGCCTGCTTCAACTCGCCGGTGTGGTTCAACGTCGGCATCGAGGAGAAGCCCCAGTGCTCGGCCTGCTTCATCAACTCGGTGGCCGACACCATGGAGTCCATCCTCACGCTGGCCAAGACCGAGGGCATGCTCTTCAAGTTCGGCTCGGGCACGGGCAGCAACCTCTCGAAGCTGCGCTCGGCGCGCGAGCCGCTGGCCGGCGGCGGCACGGCTTCGGGGCCAGTCTCCTTCATGAAGGGCTTCGACGCCTTCGCCGGCGTCATCAAGAGCGGCGGCAAGACCCGCCGGGCGGCCAAGATGGTGATCCTCGACATCGACCACCCGGACGTCGAGGACTTCATCCGCTGCAAGGAGAAGGAGGAGCGCAAGGCCTGGGCGCTCATCGACGCCGGCTACGAGGGCGGCTTCAACGTCCAGGGCGGCGCCTACGATTCGATCGCCTACCAGAACGCCAACCACTCCGTGCGGGTGACCGACGAGTTCATGGCGGCCGTGCTCGCCGACGGCGAGTGGCAGACCCGGGCCCGCATCAGCAAGCAGCCGATGGAGACCTTCAAGGCCCGCCACCTGATGAAGGAGATCGCCGAGGCCGCCTGGGTGTGCGGCGATCCGGGCATGCAGTACGACTCCACGATCAACGACTGGCACACCTGCGCCGCCACCGACCGCATCTACGCCAGCAACCCGTGCAGCGAGTACATGTTCCTCGACGACACTGCCTGCAACCTGGCGTCGCTCAACCTGATGCGGTTCTTCGACGCCGAGACGGGCTTCGACGTCGAGAGCTTCCGCCATACCTGCGAGGTGGTGATCTCCGGCATGGAGATCATCGTCGGCAACGCCAGCTATCCGACGCCGAAGATCGGCGAGAGCTCCCACAGGTTCCGCCCGCTGGGCATCGGCTACGCCAACCTCGGGGCCCTGCTCATGGCCCGCGGCCTGCCCTACGACTCCGACTCCGGGCGCGACTACGCGGCGGCCATTACGGCCCTCATGTCCGGCGCCTCCTATGCTCAGTCGGCCCGCATTGCCGCGGCCCTGGGACCCTTCGCGGAGTTCGAGCCCAACCGCGAGCCCATGCTGCGGGTGATGCGCAAGCACCGCGACGCCACCAAGCGGATCGACGCGGCGCACGTGCCCATGGACCTGCTCCAGGCGGCAAGGAAGTCGTGGGACGAGGTGGTGGAGCTGGGCGAGGAGCACGGGCTGCGCAACAGCCAGATCTCCGTGCTGGCGCCCACCGGCACCATCGCCTTCATGATGGACTGCGACACCACGGGAGTCGAGCCGGATATCGCCCTCGTCAAGTACAAGAAGCTGGTGGGCGGCGGCATGATCAAGATCGTCAACAACACGGTGCCGGCGGCCCTCAAGCGGCTGGGCTACGACAAGGACGAGGTGCGCTCCATCGTCGAGTTCATCGACGAGCACGACACCATCGAGGGCGCTCCCGTGCTCAAGGAGGAGCACCTGTCGGTCTTCGACTGCGCCTTCAAGCCCGCTCAAGGGTCGCGCTCCATCCACTACATGGGCCACCTCAAGATGCTGGCGGCGGTGCAGCCCTACATCTCGGGCGCCATCAGCAAGACCATCAACATGCCCGAGGAGTCCACGCCTGACGAGATCCTCCAGGCCTATGTCGAGGGCTGGCAGATGAGCCTCAAGGCGATCGCCATCTACCGCGACAACTGCAAGCGCAGCCAGCCGCTCTCCACCAAGAAGGACGAGCAGCCGGTCCAGACCGTGGTGCCTCTCCAGGAGCGGCGGGCCGTGCGCCGCAAGCTTTCGGACGAGCGCCGGGCCATCACCCACAAGTTCTCGATCAACGACCACGAGGGCTACCTGACCGTGGGCCTCTACGACGACGGCCAGCCGGGCGAGATCTTCCTGGTGATGGCCAAGGAGGGCTCGACCATCTCGGGATTGATGGACTCGCTCGCCACCTCGATCTCGATCGCCCTTCAGTACGGCGTGCCGCTCCAGACCCTGGTGGACAAGTTCAGCCACACCCGTTTCGAGCCCTCGGGCTTCACCAAGAACCCCGAGATCCCCATCGCCAAGTCGATTACGGACTACATCTTCCGCTGGCTGGCCTCGAAGTTCCTGTCGCGGGACGACAAGATGGCGGCCGGGGTGATCCTGCGCGACGAACCGCTCGAGCTGCCGCCGTCGGTGCCGCTGCGCGGCGGCGGCCGGCTGGAGGCGGTGGCCCAGGCCGTGTCGGCCGAGATCGTCAGCGCGCCCCGCTCGACCTTCCTCTACCAGCAGGACGCCCCGAGCTGCCACGAGTGCGGCTCCATCATGGTGAGGAACGGCAGTTGCTACAAGTGCTTGAATTGCGGGTCGACGAGCGGGTGCAGCTAGGGAAGACCCTCATCACCCCGGCCCTCTTCTCCCGCCCCCTCCCACCCCCCTCACCGGGAGAAGAGGGAGAACAGCAA
>JBAPYB010000120.1:0-2702 GCA_049284515.1 Thermoanaerobaculia bacterium | reverse complement strand
CCCTCTTCTCCCGGACGGCGGGGGGGAGGCTGGGAGAAGAGGGCCGGGGTGATGAGGGTCTTTCGCCGGCTCGGAAAGTCATCGGCCAACATCGAATCGGGACTCAGAGGAAAGCTCAAGTCAGGCGGCGAGGGTGCAGCGGAGCTGAGAAATCAGCCCCGGGGAGACGGCGCCCATAGGCTGATCCTCTTCGCCATCGCGAGCGTCGGAGTCCCGGTCCATGTAGAACCAGTCAAAGGTCCCCTCGGGCGTCACCTCGATCTCGAAATGATGCCGGCCGTTGTCCCAGGACATGGCGAATCCGCCATTCTCCAGGACACCCGTGGCGGGCGGCTTCAGGGAAGGGCCAAGCTTCAGTTCAAGAAGGTCCCACAAGGCGCGGACCTCCTTGGCCAATTTGGATGACAGAGTGCCCACAAGCACGCCCACGTGAGCTGAGGATACCACTCAGGCCTCCGACCAAGCCCCGAGCTGTCCGCTTTTCAATACGGCTGTAGCACTCCCCCATCCAGTCGCAGGATGCGGGTGCAGCGCTGGGCGATCTCCGGGTTGTGGGTGACGAGGATGCCGGTCGTGCGGTGGCGGGCCTGAAGGTCCAGGAGGAGCTGGAAGACGGCGTCGCCGCTCGCCGGGTCGAGGTTGCCCGTGGGCTCGTCGGCCAGCAGCAGAGGCGGCTCCAGCGCCAGGGCGCGGCAGAGGGCCACCCGCTGGCGCTCGCCGCCGGAGAGCTGGTTGGGGAAGTGCTCCAGCCGCTCGGCGAGCCCCACTTCCTCGAGCAGCCGGCGCGCGCTCGCCAGCACCTCGCGCGGCTCGCGGCCGGCGATCCGGCCGGGCAGCATGACGTTCTCCAGGGCGGTGAAATCGGGCAGGAGCTGGTGGAACTGGAAGACGAAGCCGAGGGTGCGGTTGCGGAAGGCGGCGATCTTCGCCCCCGAGAGAGCGGCCAGCGGCTGGCCGCCGATCTCCACCGTGCCCGTGTCCGGCCGGTCGAGAGCGCCCAGCAGATGCAGCAAAGTCGACTTCCCCGAACCCGAGGGGCCGACGATGGCGACCATCTCCCCCGCCTCCACGGCAAGATCGATTCCCCGCAGCACCTCCACCCGCCGGACGCCGTCCTGGTAGGTCTTGGTGACCCCGCCGGCATGGACCGAGACGCTCACCGCCGCAGCGCCTCCACAGGATCGAGGGCCGCGGCCCGTTGCGCGGCGTAGAGGGAGGAGGCGAGAGCCAGGGCCAGGGTGAGCAGCAGCACCACGACCAGGTCCAGCGGCTCGACGCGGAAGGGAACGTAATCGAGAAAGTAGACGCGCCCCGGCACCGGCAGCAGCTTGTAGCGGTTCATCACCCAGGCGCCGCCCACCCCCAGCACCGTTCCCACCAGAATGCCGAGGCCCGCCACCAGGCCGCCGAGGAGCACGAAGGCCTGGCGCAAAGCCGCCGGAGTCGCTCCCAGGGTGCCCAGCATGCCGATCTCCGGGCGCTTGCTGGAGATGATGAGCGCGAGGTCCGCCACCAACGCCAGCGAGGCCACCAGGACGATGAGCGACACGGAGACGAACATCATCAGCTTTTCGAGACGCAGGGCGAAGAGCAGCGGCCGGTTGAGCTCCTTCCAGGTGCGCACCACGCTCCCCTTGGGAAGAGCCGCGGGCAGCCGGGCGGCCACGTCCAACGCGGCGTCGAGATCGCCCGCCTCCACGTCGAGCCGGCGGTCGGCGTTGCCCAGCAGGGTCTCGGCCACGGACCGCGGCAGGGCGGCGCGCTCCCGCTCCTCCTGGGTGCGCCCGCTCTCGTAGGTGCCGGCCAGGGCGAGGCTGCGCACGCGCGGCTCGGGTCCCAGCGGCGTCAGCGTCGGCTTCGGCGAAACCAGGTCCAGCGTCTGGCCGGGCTTCAGTCCCCAGCGGGCGGCGAGGGAGGCCGGAACATAGAGTCCTTCGGCCTTCCCCGACGCCCCGGGGAAAGAGCGCGGCACGCGGCCGTCGAAGCCCACCATCTCCACCGGCTGCACCTTCCCCTGGTCCACCAGCCAGCCGCCTCCCCGCACCTGGATCTGGGCCGAGGTCACCCCGGCGACCCGGAGCACGCCGTCCCGCGCCGCTCGAGCGTCGGCACCCGAGGGAAGCTCCACCTCGATCTGCGGCGTCCGGCCCAGAAGCTCCGAACGCAGGGCAGTCTGGAACCCCGAGATCACCGCCAGAGACAGGATCAGCGCCGCCACTCCCAGGGCGAGGCCCCCGGCGGCCACCGCCGAGAGAAAGCTGGCGAAGGCGTCCCGCCGCGTGCTGCGCAGGTAGCGCAGGGCGATGACCGCGGGGAAGGGGAGGTTGCGGAGGAGAAGGGAGGAGGGTTTCAAGTCCGAACCTCTCCCCCACACCTGCCGGCGCCCCTTCGGGGCGGACCCTCACTCCCCCAACCCCCTCTCTCCCAGCCTCCCCCCCGCCGGCCGGGAGAGAGGGGGCTTGAAGAGCCTTGCCTTTGCTTTTTTTTAGAGGGTGTCTCAATAGTCGTAGCCGATGACGCCTGCGTCGCCAGGGATTGAAATCCTTGGCTACTGACGCTTGTCCCCTCCGGGACCGCAATTTCGTTTCTGTGTCCCGCAGGGACTACCGAGGGTAGCCAGGTGATTTCAATCCCTGGCAACGCAGGCCGCGCTGTCGACCACTTTTGAGACACCCTCTTAGACAAACCTCTCCCTCTTCTCC
>JBAPYB010000119.1:0-6930 GCA_049284515.1 Thermoanaerobaculia bacterium | reverse complement strand
TCTTTGCTCGGTGGGCTTACCGGCATGGCGAAGACGCCCGCGCTACGCCGCGGACGAATTTATCTGACCACGCTGAAGACCGGAACAAACTCAGACGGCGATCACGAAATAGATCGGGCGCCTACAGTCTTCTTCACAAACACATCGGCGTGATGGAAAGAACCATCCGCAGAATGGACGCGTCCATTGGCTCGATGGACACTTACTTTTTGGAAATGGACACACACTTTCTCCCGATGGACAGGTCCATCCGCAGAATGGCGTTGGCCCGGCGTTTGAGGGCCGCGGTTGCGAGGCCAGTCCTTCGAGATCTTCTTGAGGTGGCCGACGAGCTCTCGCGGCCTTTCAGGCCGCCATGATGGGGTGCCCTTTTTCCCAGGTCATCGGCCTCCGGCCTCGGCCCTGGGCTGGGATCTCCCGACCCGTTGGGCCGGTGGGGAGGTTTCCAACCAGAATGGCCTGCCGGCGAAGAAACGGTAGACCCTGAGGTGTAATTCCGAGCTGCGGCGGCTCAGTCGCGCTCTGTGAGCAGGGCACGTAACCGAGCCAACTCGGATTCCGCCGCCTCGGCCCGCTGGCTTTCCGCGTCGGCCCGCCGGCGTTCCTCTTCAGCCCGCAGGCTTTCTGCGTCGGCCCGCCGGCGTTCCGCCTCGGTCTGTTCTTCCGGCGTCGGCACCAGGCTGCCGTCGGGCCGGAAGAGCCGGACCCAGTCGCCCACCTTCCTATCCACGACACCGTGCCAAGTGCCGAGGGAAAACCCGAGCTGTTCGCTCCAGAGCCGCCCGTTCTCATCGGGGAGGATTGACTGGTAGAACCGGCCCGCCAAGCGCAGCCCTTCCAGCGTCCCTTTATCCGGATCGCACAGGAAGTACTCCGCCGTGCGGAAGACCCGGGCGTAGAGGTCCCGCTTCTCGGTGCGGTCCTTCTTCGCTGTGGACGGAGAGAGCAACTCGACGATCACGTCCGGCAGCCGCCCTCCCTCCTCCCACGCGATCCAGACTTTGCGCTCGCGATCCGGATCGACGCCGCCCACCCAGAACACGTCCGGTCCGCGGAAGGCCCGCTGCTCCAGACCCTTCGCGACCTCCTCCGCAACGTCTTGCGCCTGCTCCACGGAGTAGTACACGAACGTGTTGGCGCCGACGAAAAAGTCGGTTTTACCGCGTTCCGCCATGGCCTGGAGGATGAGCTTCCGCAGGAGGGGAAATTCCAAGGTATGCCAGTCGGTCTCCAAAGGCTCTCCGTCGTCGTAGACGAGCTCGAAGGGCAGAGGCGCGAGTGCCGCGGCGGCTGGCTGTCTCATGGCGTGCTCCCTTGAGGAAGTCGTTCCTGGCGGGGATCTTGTTCCGTAGGGCCGGCACCGGGAAGGGTGCGACGATCTCTGCGATCCCTCTTCCTGGATACCAGGATAGCACGGGGGAACCGGAGAGGAAGCCCCGGCAGCCCACCGGCCCCGCCGGCCCCTCATCGCGAGCCCAAAAGAAGGAGCCAGGCTCTTTTGGCGGCACCTCCTCGGACCGGCACCTGGCTAGCAGAGGCGGACGGCGGCAGGCTCCGGTGCAAGTGGCCTGGGGATCACACAGTCGCCGGCCACGGCGGCTGGAAGTGGATCGGAACGACACGCCGAATGAGCTCGAAGTCCCCCAAGTTTCGGGTGACGAGGATGGCTCCCAGCTCGCGGGCGGTCGCGGCGATCAGAAGGTCGTTGGCAAAGCTGCGTTGCGTGAGGCTGCCTCCGTAGCTACCGAGCTTACGTAGGCGTCGATCGATGTCCGCCGCCAAGCTCCATGTGGCCAATGTCGGCACATGGATCCGGCGTCGGGTCCGGAAGGGCTCGAGCAGACCCCTTTCGAGGGCGTCGATCCGCTGGCGATCGCGAGCACCGACGAGCAGCTCGTGCGCCACCACCGCGCTGAGGATCAGTCGAGGCAGGTTCCTCTGGTGGAAGGCTCGAAAAGTCTCGCCGAAGTCGGGATCATTGAATCCGGCGATGTAGACATTCGAGTCGAGAAGGAACATGACCTACTTGGTGGACGGGGCGAAGTGGTCCGCGAAACCGCCGCGCCCGAGTAGGTCGTGGAGCCCCGCGTCCGTCTCTTCGCGGAAGCGAGCGAGCTCAAGAGCTTCGTCGAGCGCGCGGTGAATGGCCTCCGTCTCGGTAGCAGCTCCCAGGATCTCCTTGGCGCGATCGATCTTTCGCTGGTCAAGAATCAGGTTTTTGCGCTTAAGGCTGCTCTTGTCGGCAAGTGCTCTCATCTCAAGCCCTCCCGTCGATCTGTATAGTACCCGAGATGATCTGCATCGGGCAAGTGGGTTCAGCAGGCAGGCGGCTGGCGACCTGAGCCCACCTGAGGTCTACCAGGCCAGCCGCAGGTAGCTAGGCACCTGGCGTATCAGATCGCCAATGGACCGACGTCCTGGGAATCGTGAAGACTCAGGGCGACCGGCTCGACATCGAGTAGCTCGACACTGGCAACGTGCGGCGGGCGCGGACCCTCCACAACCAATAGAACATCGCGCCGAACAGCAGCAGGATCGGCAGCGCGCGCATCGGCCCCGTCGCGCGTATACCGCAGGTTCCTGAGTGGGCCCAACGGCATGGACGAGGGCGATCGGGCGGGGGCGCAGCGTGTTGGGAGCACCTGTGCCCTAAGCGCCTGCTCGGTAGAAAAAGCCAAACAAGGACAAAAGGGACAGCAAGGACGTCAAGGACAGGAAGAGCTCGCTGTCGTCAACCTCCTCCTGTCCCTGTTGTCCCTACTGTCCTTTATGTCCTTGCTTCTGCGCTTTTGCCGCTCAGGCTCCCTAGCAGCTCGGCGAGCAGCCGTGGCGGCAGGGAGGGAGGTCCGGGTTGGCCTCGCAGGCCGAGCAGCAGATCAAGGCATAGGCCGGCTTGGCGATGAAGGAGCTCAAAGAGCCCAGCAACATCGTCAGCATTGCGATCAGAAGGAACAGTTTCCGCATAGACGTCTCCTTTCTGCGGTTGTTCTTGCCCGTTGGTGGGCAGTCCCGTAGCGAATTCTAACCCAGAGTTTGGGCCAGTTCGCCGAAGCAATCCGCGCGCGGGTGCTCGGCACGTCTCTTGCAACGAGCGCGCTGGGTAATGACGCCTGACGAAGACGAAGAGGAACGGCGGCTCCGGTCGGTCACGTTTCAGAACGCGAATGCCATTCTCCTTGCCCGCCAGCGGGTGGATCGGGAGCTCGCCGCCGAGCGGGAGGAACTGCGGATCACCCTGGCGAGCATCGGCGACGCGGTGATCTCAACCGATGCCGAGGGCCGGGTGAAGTACCTCAATCCGGTGGCCGAGGCTTTGACCGGGTGGCCCCAGGCTGAAGCTGCCGGCCAGCCCTTGCCGGAAGTCTTCCGTATCGTGAACGAATACACCCGCGAGCCAGCAGAGAACCCCGCCCTCCAGGCGTTGCGGGAAGGAACTGTCGTGGGACTGGCGAACCACACCGTCCTCATCGCTCGCGACGGGACCGAGCGGCCGATCGCCGATAGCGCTGCGCCGATGCTGGACGAGTCTGGAGCCCCGGTAGGAGTGGTGCTCGTCTTCCGCGACGTCACCGAGCACCGCCAGGCAGTGGAAATGCAAGCGCGGCTTGCCGCCATTGTGAATTCCTCCTATGACGCGATCATCAGTAAGAATCTCCATGGGATCATTCGAACGTGGAATACAGGAGCCGAGCGGCTCTTCGGGTATACGGCCGAAGAAGTCATCGGCAAGTCAATCACCCTCATTATTCCGCCGGAGCGGCTCTATGAGGAGGAAATGATTCTGGCCCAGATCGTCCGCGGAGAGCCGATCGAGCACTTCGAGACAGTCAGGGCAACCAAAGACGGCCGTCGAGTCCATATCTCGCTTAGCGTCTCTCCGATCCATGATGCGGAGGGCAGCATTATCGGGGCGTCGAAAATCGCCCGCGATATCACGGAACGGAAGGCGACCGAAGCGGCTCTTCGGGCCAGTGAGTTGCGTTTTCGCACACTCACCGCTCATGCTCCGGTCGGTATCTTCATGACCGACCGAAAAGGCGACTACCTTTTCGTGAACGAGTGCTGGTGCGAGATTACCGGGCTGTCTCTTGAAGAGGCGCGAGGCCAGGGTTGGATTCGGGCCCTTCATCCAGACGACAAGGAACGGATCTTTCACGAGTGGGATGCCGTAATCGCAGCGGGCCAGCTCTTCGATGACGAGTTTAGCTTCCGTACGCCCCTAGGCAAGGCCACGTGGGTCCAGGGTAAGGCAGTCGCGCTCTGTGACGATGCGGGACAGATCAGCGGGTACATTGGTACCGTGTCCGATATTACGGAGCGGCGGGAGGCTGTGGAAGCGCTCCAGGATGCCGATCGTCGCAAGGATGAGTTCCTCGCTCTCTTGGCCCACGAATTGAGGAATCCGCTGGCCCCGCTGCGGAACGGCCTTCAGGTGATACGGCTGGCATCCGGGGACGCGAACGCTATCGCCAGGACGCGGGATATGATGGACCGCCAGCTCTCCCACATGGTCCGCTTGATCGACGATCTGCTCGATATTTCCCGCATCAGCCGCAACAAGATGGAGCTGCGGCGTTCCCGGGTGCTGCTTGCTGATGTAGTGAGTAGCGCGGTGGAAACCGCCCGTCCAGCGCTTGAGGCGTTCGGGCACGAGCTTCGGGTCACGTTGCCGCCGGAGCCGATCCTCCTTGACGCAGACCTCACCCGGCTCGCCCAAGTATTCGGCAACCTTTTGAACAACAGTGCCAAGTACACCGAGCGGGGAGGGCATATCTGGCTCACCGCGACGCGGGAGGGCGATCACGTCCTCGTGAAGGTCCAGGACACAGGAATCGGCATTCCAGCTTCCGACCTGCCGCACATCTTCGACATGTTCAGTCAAGTGGACCGGTCGATCGAGCGGAGCACCGGCGGACTCGGAATCGGCTTGGCGCTCGTGGAGGGCCTGGTCGAGATGCACGGCGGGACAGTCCAGGCGGCAAGCCCCGGTCAGGGCAAGGGGAGCACATTCACGGTCAGGCTGCCGATCCTGAAGAACCGAGCGGAGTCATCGGCTGGCGAACCGGCAGAGGAATGGCCCGCCTCCGCCGCCAAACTGAACCGGCGAATCCTGGTGGTGGACGACAACCGGGACTCGGCGGCCTCGATGGCGATGATGCTCCAGTTGTTGGGGAATGAGATCCGGACCGCACAGGACGGTATCGAGGCGGCGGAGTTGGCCGAACAGTTCCTCCCGCAGCTCATCCTGATGGACATTGGGATGCCGAGGCTGAACGGCTATGAGGCCACACGGCGTATCCGCGAGCAATCCTGGGGACGCGATATGACGATCATCGCGCTCACCGGTTGGGGACAGGAAGTGGACCGCGCAAAGTCAAGTGAAGCCGGCTGCAACGGCCACTTGGTGAAACCGATCGACTGGCCTGATTTGGAGAAGCTTCTGATTGAGTTGCAGGTTGGCAACCCCAACGCCTCGATCGGCACGTCGTAAGCGCCAATGAACGCGCTCTTTCGGAGAGCGGACACGTCCATCGCCTCGATGGACACGCACATCGGCTCGATGGGCGCTTACATCGACTCGATGGACGCTTACATCGGCTCGATGGACGCTCACGTCAGCTCGATGGACACTTACATCGGCTCGATGGACACTCACGTCAGCTCGATGGACACTTACATCGGCTCGATGGACGCTCACATCGTGGCGATGGACACTCACATCGGCTCGATGGACACACACTTTTCCGCGATGGACACACACATCGGCTCGATGGACACGTCCATCGTCGCGATTTATCGGTCCAACGGCTAAAGTGCCACGTCCATCGGCCCAATGTGTCGGTCCAACGGCTAAAGTGCCATGTCCATCACCACTATGTGTCGGTCCAACGGCTAAAGTGCCGTGTCCATCGGCCCGATATGTCGGTCCAACGGCTAAAGTGCCGTGTCCATCGGTCCGATGTGTGCGTCCATCGGCTGAAATGCCGTGTCCATCGGCCCGATGTGTCGGTCCAACGGCTGAAATGCCGTGTCCATCGAGCCGATGTGTGTGTCCATCGTGACGATGTGGGCTCGCCTCAGCGGGTCGTGCGGGGACTGGAAGGGATGTAGAGACAAAAAAAGGGGGCGTGCTCTCGGCACGCCCCCAGGAAGGTGCTACTTGCTGCTGGTCGGGGTGGTGGGGGTGGGGACCGAGGGTGCGGCCGCGGGAGGCGGCGGCGTGGGCGGCACCACCGTGGGCTTGGTGCGGCTGCGCAACGGCTTGATGCCGAACTCCACCAGCTTGTCGCTGCCGTTGCCGTAGTGCTGCTTGGCCATGAACTTCAGCACCGTGGTGAGCTTGTCCCCCTGGTTGACCAGGGTCTTCAGGCGCTGCGAGGTCAACTGCTTGCTCGCCTGAAAGGTAGACTGCTGCGAGAGGATGGTGTCAACCTCCGTGATCGTGCTCTCCAGCGCCGCGAGCCGAGTCTCGGTTCCCGTCAGCTCCGGGGCATTGGCGGCCGTCGCAGCCGCCGTGTTCCGCCACACCTGGAACTTTTCCTTCTGCCGCAGGATCTTCAAACGGGTCTTCTGGGTCGGGTCCGTCACCTTCTTCGCCATGGAACTACTCCTTTCTTGAGCCTTTCGTGGCTCCTTGGGTCAGGCGCCGTCATTGGCGCCGGAATCCCGTGTTCATGACCGCTTCTCCGGCGGGCTGAGTGGCAGTGTAGCTGCAATTCTGGAGATGTCAATAGGTAGTAGGAGATTGAAACAATCCGTACCGCGGCTGGGTCAGAGAGCGGAGATGCAGCAGAGGCTTTGCGGCCTCAGAGGCCCCCTCCCAAGACCCTCATCACCCCGGGGAATCTGGTCTCCCTCTTCTCCCGGTGGGCATAGGCGCTAACTTTGCTTCGAGTAGGGGCGGGTCTGGAGGGTCGGGAGGGGGCGCGA
>JBAPYB010000118.1:0-4272 GCA_049284515.1 Thermoanaerobaculia bacterium | reverse complement strand
GGATGATAGGGTTTCGCCATGAGCGCCATGAGCGCCATGAGCGCCGCGACGGCCGAGCCCTTCCGGCTGACCCGCGAGGACGGCCATCGCTTCATCGTCGAGATCCCCGCGGCGAGCCCCGTCTTCGCCGGCCACTTTCCGGGCCGCCCCGTCCTCCCCGGCATCGCCCACCTCGCCTTGGCCCAGCGCGCCCTGAGCGAGATCCTGGGCCGGGAGGTTGCCCTCGCCGCCGTGCGCTCGCTCAAGCTGCGCCGGCCCGTGGTCCCAGGCGACCGGCTGGAGCTGCGGATCGGCCCGCCCGGAGACGACGGCGCCTGGCGGTTCGAGGTGCGCTGCGGCGGCGCGGCGGCGAGCCAGGGGGTGGTCGAGGTGTCGATCGGGCCGATCAGTCCGATCGGTCCGATCGGCCTCGAAGCGACAAGCTTCCCGCCACCGGCAACGCTGCTGCCGCACGCCCCTCCGGCGCTCCTGCTGCGCGCCGTGGCCGAGGCCTCCGAAGGTGCCATTGTCGCCGTCGCCGAGGTTCCCCTGAGCCATCCCCTGGCGCTGGACGGCCGGTTCCCGGCGTTTCTCACCCTGGAGGCGGCCGCGCAGGCCGCCGCGGCGTTGGAGACCCTCGGCCGGCGCGAGGCGCCGGGACCCCGGATCGGCTACCTGGTGGGGATCCGCGACGCCCGCTTCACCGTGCCGTCGCTGCCGGCCGGACGCCGCTTTCGCGTCACCGCCCGGCTGACGGGCGGCGCCTTTCCCCTCTCGATGTATGCCGTCACCGCCGGCGAGGCCGGCCGCGAGGTGGCGGCGGGCACCCTCAGCACGTTCCTGTTGGCGGCTCCCTGATCGCCGCCGCCTCTTCTATTCGTGGCGGATCACGTCCATGGGGTCCACCCGGGTGGCGTAGTAGGCAGGCAGCGAGCTGGCGGCGAGCCCCTCCACGGTCAGCAGCAGCGCCACCAGGACGAAGACGGCCGGGTCCGTGGGCGTCACCCGGTAGAGGAGGCTGGTGAAGACGCTGGTCGTCCATGCCGCCGCCACGAGACCGAGCACCAGGCCGATGAAGGTGAGCGCCATGCCCCGGCGGATCACCAGCGCCATGATCTCCGAGGACCGCGCGCCGAGCGCCATGCGGATGCCGAGCTCGCGGGTACGGCGGCGCACGGCGTAGGCCAGGGTGCCGTAGAGCCCGATGCCGGTGACCAGCAGGGCCACCAGGCTGAAGCTGCCGAGCAGCCACGAGAAGAGCCGGGGCTGCGCCAGCGTGGCCTGCACCTCGTCGTCGAGCCGGCTCGCCTCGACCGGCAGGTTGGCGTCGAGCCGGCGCACCACGACGCGAATGGGGTTCACCAGCGACATCGGATCACCGCGCGCCGACTTCACCTGAAGGGCCAACTGCGACTCGTAGCGCTGGCTCAGGGGGAAATAGAAATACGGCTGCGAGGTCTCCCGGTTCAGCACCCGGACGTTGCGGACCACGCCCACCACCTCCCACGCCTGATTCTCCGGCATCAGGACGATGCGCTCCCCAATCGGGTTCTTGCCCGGCCAGAACGTATTCGCCAGCTCCTCGTTCACGATGGCCACGTCCGGAGCGCCGTGCCGGTCTTCCGCGGAGAAATCCCGGCCGCGGAGCAGGGGGATTTCCAGGGTGTGGAAGAAAGCCGGCGAAACGACCGAATACTCGGCCGTCAACGTCTTCTTGCCGTCGGCGCCGGTCTCCGGCCGCACGTCGTGGAAGCGCCCCGTGCCCTCGTTGCGCGACAGGGGGACCGTCAGCGTCAGAGCGGCCGAATCCACTCCAGGGAGCTTGCGGACGAGCTTCAGAAGCTGGTCGTAGAAGGCCAGGCCCTTGGGCTGGGAATACCGCTGCAGCGACAGGTCGAGCCGCAAGTCCACGACCCGGGTGCTGTCGAACCCGGGATCGACGGACTGCAGGTTCAGGAGCGTCCGCACGAAGAGCCCGGTGCTGATGAGGAGCACCAGGGAGATCGCGATCTGGCCGACCACGAAGGTCTCCTGCAACCGGGTGCGGCTGCGGTCGAGCAGGCCGGTGTCCGATCCCAGGCGCAGGAGGGGCGCCAGCTCGCTGCGGGTCGACCAGAGGGCGGGAACCAGGCCGAAGAGGACGCCGGTCCCCAGCGTCAGGGCGAGGGTGAAGACCGCCACCCGTCCGTCCACCCGGAGGGTGGAGATCTTGGGCAGGTACTGGCCGAGAGACAGGCCCTGGATCGAATCGATCGTGAAGAGGGCCAGGGCGAAGCCGGCGACCCCACCCAACAGGGCGAGGATCAGGCTCTCGACGAGGAGCTGCCGGAGGAGACGTCCCCGGGTGACGCCGAGAACCATCTGAACGCCGATCTCGTCCTGCCGCGCCGACGCCTTGACCAGGAGGAGGCCGCCGAGGTTGGCGCAGACCACCAGCATCAGGAGCCCCACCACGATGGAAGCCAGCACCAGCGGCCGGGCCAGCAACTCCAGGCCGCCCGGCCAGGAGCCGAGGCCCGGAAAGACCAGGAGCGCGGGGACCTTGTCGCCGCTGGGCACTCCCTGGTTCAACCGGGCCGCCAGCAGGTCCATCTCGCTCTGCGCCCGGGCCAGGTCCACGCCCGGGGCCAGCCGCCCGAAGAACCAGAGCAACCAGGCGGGCTTCGACGCCTGGAGCGCACCCGGTCCCAGCCATTGCACGATCTGCGGCGCCGCCTCCAACGGCACCCAGACGTCGCTCGGATTGCCGTGCAGCAATCCACGGAAGCCCTCCGGGGCCACACCGAGCACGACGAAGACGTTGCCGTTGAGCCGGATGGAGCTGCCTATGCCCCCGCTGCGGAGACCGGGAATCCGCTGCCAGAGGCTCTGGCTGACCACCACGCCCGTGGCGGCTCCCCGCTCTCCCTCTCCGGCCACCAGCAGACGGCCCGCCGCTGGACGCAGCCCGAGGGCGCTGAAATAGTCGTCGCTGACGAGCTGCCCTTTCACCCGTAGGGGCAGCTCGCCTCCCACCGCCAGGTTGACCGGGACCGGAAAATAGGCCGCCAGGTCGGTGAAGACATGAGCCGCCTCCCGATAGCGGCGAAAGCTCTGGTAGGAGAGACCGGGGCTGATCTCCCCCGGCACGCCTGGAATCGAGATCGTCCGGCACGCCAGGGAGACGATGCGTCCCTGCTCCCGGACGCCGGGAAACGGCCGCAGCAACAGGGCGTCGACGACGCTGAACACCGTGACGCTGGCGCAGATCCCCAGGGCGAGGCAGGTCACCGCCACGACCGTGAAGCCGGCGTTGTTCTTGAGCTTCCGCCAGCCGTAGCGCAGCTCGCGATGCAGGGGAACGCTCACACTCGAGAACGGTGGCGCCATGGGCCGATCGCTCCTCGCTCAAAACCGGACGACGCAAAGATTAGCAACTCCGCATCGCCATGAAAACTGGTTTCCAGGGAATCCACCCTGCCGGCGATGGCCGCGCGGCCATCGCCGGGCTTCGGGCCTCGCATCGCTACGGCTTCAGCGGGCTCACGCGCAGCAGCAGCCGTACGTCGAGGATCCGCAGAGCGCGGCCATCCTCCAGCGTCAGCGAATCGGAGACCGACAGCGACCCGCTATGGTCGCTGTCGGTCCACGCGGTGGAGACGTGGATGTTGCCCTCGTGGGGGTACACCTCGGTCCAGCCCTGCCCTACCAGGTCCGGCTTCAAGTTGCCCAGCAACTCGAGGATGACGCCCGAATCCAGGTAGTAGCCGGGCCCCAGCTTGTCGATGGTGTACGGCTGGTCGTTGAGCTCCAGCGTTCCCCCGACGGTCGCGGCGGACACCGTTTCGATGTGGTAGGTATCGCAGGTCAGGATGCGGTGGCCCGTGTCGCAAAAGCCCAGCGAGGTGGCGCCGGGCTCCAGCTCCAGGGTCATCTGCTGGGATCGTGAGACCGCGGGGAAGAGCAGGAGGAGAAGGACCAGAACGAAGAGAGGACGGCGGGAATGCATGCTTCACTCCTTTCATAGGGTCGAGATCGCATGGGATCACCCCAACGACCGCCCCTATACCGGCCTCCACATGGCATGAAAAGCACTAGAGTCTTGCTTCCTTATTGTAGCATGGTTCCTCTCCTCCACAGCCTGCGGAAGCAGAACCACTGGTGAGGCTGCAGCCGGATGGCGGCCTCGAGGTCGGCGGCGAACCGTGCCAGGGCCTCTTCGCGGTCCCCCTGGCGGCCGGCCGTGGAGGCGACGCGGATGGCGGGCCGGATGACGCAGCGGTAGCGCCGCCGGCCCTCGCGGAAGACGAAGAC
>JBAPYB010000117.1:0-5026 GCA_049284515.1 Thermoanaerobaculia bacterium | reverse complement strand
TCTGGGCGGCAGGTTGGGGGCTCGACCCGCCCTGATTTCGACGATTTCGCCGCTGCAGGGCGGGTCGCGCCCCCTCCCGACCCTCCAGACCCGCCCCTACTCGAAGCAAAGTTAGCGCCTATGGGGGCCGGGGGTGAACCCGTCTCCCGACCAGCTCCCCCCGGGAGAGGGGCCGGGGGTGAGGATTCGGAGGGCAGATCGGTACCCGTTCAGAAGGTCTTCAATACCCCACCACCTCCCGAGCCGCCTTGACCACCTTCTCCTTGTCCGGCAACAGCACCTTCTCCAAATTCTTGGCGTAGGGCACCGGGAGGTCCGGGTAGGCGACGCGGCGGATGGGGGCGTCGAGCCAGGGGAAGGCCGCGTCGGCCAGGCGGGCGGCCACCTCGGCGCCGAAGCCCAGGGTGACGGGCGCTTCGTGAACGATGAGGGCCCGGCCCGTGCGCTTCACCGAGGCCAGCACGGTCTCCTCGTCATAGGGCACCAGGGTCCGCAGGTCGATCACCTCGGCCTCGACGCCCGACTTCGCCAGCTCCTCGGCGGCCTCCAGCGACGTCCAGGTCGAGGCGCCGTAGCCGATCAACGTCAGGTGCCTGCCCGGCCGCATCACCCGCGCCTCGCCGAGCCGCGCCACGGCATCGCCTTCGGGCGGCACGGCCTTGATCCGGCGGTAGAGGAACTTGTGCTCGAAGAGCATCACCGGGTTGGGATCGCGGATGGCCGCCTTGAGCAGCCCCATGGCGTCCTCCACCGTGGCCGGACAGACGACCTTGATGCCCGGCGTCTGCGCGAACCACCCTTCCGGATTCTGGGAATGGAACGGCCCCGCTCCCACCCCGCCGCCGGTGGGCAGGCGGATGACGATCGGGCAGGGCACCTGCCAGCGGTAGTAGAGCTTGGCCGCCACGTTCACGAGCTGATTGAAGCCGCAGGAAATGAAGTCGCCGAACTGCATCTCCACCACCGGCCGGTAGCCGAGGAGCGAGGCGCCGATGGCGATGCCGATCGTGCCGCTCTCGGCGATGGGCGTGTCCAGCACGCGGTGGGGCCAGCGGGAGTAAAGCCCCCGGGTGGTGCGGAAAGCGCCTTCGAAGACGCCGATGTCCTGCCCCATCACCACCACCGACGGATCGCTCTCCATCTCCTCCAGCAGCGCCTGGTTGATGGCGTCCACGTAGGTGAGCTCGCGGGGATTGCGCCGCCGGTGGATGAGGGCGGCGGTGTCGGGCCGCTTCGGCTGCGTCGGTGCCTTCGGGGTGGGAGCGAACACCGGCCGCAGGGCCACCTCGGCCGCCGGCGGGGCTGCCTCGATGGCGCGGGAGATGGCGGTTTCCACCAGCTCCGCGATCCGCGCCTCCAGGCGCTCGCGGGTGCCGGCGTCGAGGATGCCGTCCTCCTCCAGCCGGCGGGCGTAGGCGGGCACGGGATCGGCAGCCTGGTATACGGCCAGCTCGTCCTTGGGCACGACCTTCAGCGAATCGTCGCCTTCACTGTGGCCGCGCATGCGGCCCAGCATGGCCTCGATCAGCGTCGGACCCTTGCCGGCGCGGGCGTGGTCCACGGCGCGGCGGAAGGCGTCGGCCATGGCGTCCGGATCGTTGCCGTCCACCGTCTCGGCGGCGACGCCATAGCCGATGCCGCGGTCGGAGAGGCGCTCGGCGGCGTACTGGAGATAGGCCGGAGTCGAGAAGGCGTAGCGGTTGTTCTCGATCACCAGGACGAGCGGCAGCTTCCAGACGGCGGCCATGTTGAGCCCCTCGTGGAAGTCGCCCGTCGAGGTGCCGCCCTCGCCGATGAAGTTGATGGCCACCCGGTCGGTCCCTGAGTGCCGGAAGGCGAACGCGCAGCCGGCGGCCACCGGGATCATGGCGCCGAGATGGCTGATCATGCCGACGTGGAAGATCCCCTCCTCCGGCGCCAGATAGCCGTAGTGGAACGAGCGCTCGACCCCCTGGGAGAAGCCGTCGCCCTTACCCAGGAGCTGAAGCGCCAGGCGATTCAAAAGGTGATCGGGCTCGGGCCGCCGGCCGTCCTGCTCGCCGAAGCCAAAGCCCGGGAAGGCGCGGGCGGGATCGAGATAGACGGCGAGGATGGCGCCGAGGTCGCGGTGCAACGTGCACAGCGCATCGCCCGGCCCCAGCGCCAGGCCGGCCGGCACGGTCGTGGCCTCGTTGCCCACCTCGCTGTACCACTTGGAGACCCGGCCGGTGAGCAGCAGGGCCTCGAACCGGGCGTCGAAATCCCGGGTGAGCTTCATGAACGCGTACCGCATCAGCCGCTCCCGGCGGGCCGGAGCGGCGACGGCGGCGGTTTCGGAGGAGAGGAGGGTCATGGCGGGTAGGGAGTGTATCAGGGGGATCGCGCAGGCCGGACAGCGACACCGATGGCGGCAGGGCAACGCCTGCGCAGCCAGGGATTGAAATCACCTGGCTACCCTCGGTAGTCCCTACGGGACATGGGATGAGCGAAATTGCAGTCCCGGAGGGGACAAGCGTCTGTAGCCAGGCGATTTCAATCCCTGGCTGCGCAGGCCGGAGACTTGGACGACGCGCGCCACTCCGGCTTCTTCGCCCTGGCGACGCCCGACCTCCTACCGCTTCCCCAACCCCCCCACCTGCTTCTCCAGCCGCTTCCGGTGCCGGTTCTCCGGGTCCATCTGCAACAGGATCTTGAGCGCCAGCTCGGCCTTGGCCACGTCGCCCTGGGAAATGAACGTCTCCACCTGCTGAACGCCCTGCTCCAGGGCCTGCTGCCGGCGCTGGACGGTCTCCAGGCGCTCGATCTCGGCGTACATGGCCGCCGACCGCGGGCTTGCGGGCTGGGCCTTCTCCAGCTCCTCGGCCACCTCGCGGGCGGCGAACCAGTTGTGGTCGGCCAGCGCCTGCCGGTAGCGCCGCTCGAAGACGGCGCTCTGCTCCTCGGCCTCGATGCCGGCCCGCGCCTCCTTGAGCTGCTCGCGGTAGAAGTCGAGCGTCACCCGGGAAACGTCGAGCTTCTCCAGGGCGTCCAGCTCCTCCTTGGCCTCCACCAGCCGGTGCGCCGCGAGCAGCTCCTCGAAACGGCGGCGCCGGCGGTCGATCTCCGCCGACTGCTGCACCTGGCGCTCGGCCTCTTCGATCTCGTGGCTCAAGGCCTCGGCCCACTTCCCCTGGGGATCGTCGCGGGCCACGGCTTCCAGCTCGCGGCGCGCAGCCTTGAGATCGCCGTTGGCCAGGGCGCGGCGGCCGGCGAGCAGGGCGGCCTCAGCCCGCTTGCTCCGCTCCGTCTCCTCCGCCAGCACCTGGAGCCGGCTCTCGAATTCCGGCCGCCGCGGGTGATTGGGCTGGATCTCCAGCAACGTCTCCAGGGCCAGGCGGGCCAAGGGGAGCTGCTTGCGCTGGAGGTAGTTGGCGAGCACCTGCTCGGTCTCGGCGACGCGGAGCGACTGCTCCTGGCGATGCTGGGCCTGCTCCTCGTGCTGGCGGCGGGCCTCGGCGAGACGCTCCTTGAGCCGGTCGAGGCCCAAGGCCCGCGGATTGACGGTCGCGATCTCGGCGATCAGCCGCTGCGCCTCGTCGAGGCGGCCGGCGGCGAGGGCGGCTTCGACTCGGGAGAGGTCCACCGAGCTCTCCTGGACGCGCTTGGCCGCCCGGTCGATCTGGGCCAGGAGGTCGGTCCTCTCGGCCCGCGACAGCTCGCTCGAGCTGCGCTTGCGCGGCGCCTCGGCCTGGGCGAGGATCGAAAGGGGGATCTCCCGCGTCTCCGCTGCGTCCAGCGACTTCGCCACTTTTTCGAGGGCGGTGATGAAGGCGCGGGCGTCCGGGTACCGCTGCTCGCGGTCGCGCTCCAAGGCGCGCCTCACCACGCGGTCCAGCTCCTGCGGCACGTCGATGTGGGGATTGCGGCCGCGCAGCGGCAGGGGGTCTTCCGACAGCCGCTTGAAGATGAAGCCGTGCTGGTTCTCGGAGTCGAAAGGCGGCAGACCGGAGATCATCTCGTAGAGCACGAGGCCGAAGGAGTAGATGTCGCTGCGATGGTCGAGAGCGACGCCGGCCGGCATGCCCGCCTGCTCGGGAGAGCAGTACTGGAGCTTGCCCATGAACATGCCCACCTGGGTGATCTCGAAGTTGGCGTCCGCCTCCAGGGTGCGGGCGAGTCCGAGGTCGATGATCTTGACTCGCAGCTTGCCGGTCTTGTCCTCGGTGATCATGAGGTTGTCGGGTGAGAGATCCCGGTGCAGGACGCCGCAGGAGTGGATGGCTTCGAGCCCCTGGAGGCCCTGGATGCCGAGCTCGACGGCCACCGGCACCGAGAACGCGCCCACCCGCCGGATGCGGTCACCCACGTCCTGGCCGTGGATGTGCTCCCAGACCATGTAGAAGCTGCCGTCGGGCAGCGTCGCGAAGTCGTAGAGGATGGCGACGTTGGGGTGCTTGACCTGGGTGGCGAGCCGCGCCTCGCGCATGAAGCGCTTCTGCGCCGAGGGATCGCCCGCGAGGTCCTGCCGCAGGATCTTGACCACCCGCAGCTCCTGCAGGTGCAGGTGCCGCACGAGGTAGACCTCCCCCATGCCGCCGCTGCCGAGGCGCTGGACGATCTCGTATTTGCCGTCGAGGATGGTCCCCGTCTCCCGAGCGTTCACGAAAACACCCCCAAGCTGAAGAGGGACTATTGTAACCGGCGGAATGCCTTTCCGAGCCGTTGGCCCTCATCACCCCGGCCCTCTTCTCCCAGCCTCCCCCCCGATCCGCCGGGAGAAGAGGGAGAAGTAATGCTTTGAAAAACCGCTCGCGTCTTGCTTTTCTCCCCTCTCTCCCGGCCGGTGGGAGGGAGGCTGGGAGAGAGGGGCCGGGGGAGTGAGGGCTCGCCCCGGCAGGGGCGACGACGGCTGGAGCGGTGGGGCTACATCTCGTCCAGCAGCTTCTGCCGCTTGGCGTTGAACTCCTCCTGGCTGATGAGCCCCTCGTCCATCAGTCCCTTCAACTGGCGGAGCTTCTCGGCCACCGGACTGGCGGCTGGTGCAGCGGCCGCCGGCGCCGCCGGGGCG
>JBAPYB010000116.1:0-1740 GCA_049284515.1 Thermoanaerobaculia bacterium | reverse complement strand
GGACGGCGACGCGCAGGCCGCCGGGCACGCCGCCGTGGGACTCGGCCGGCAGGCGGTCGCCGCCTATCTTGGGCTGCTGCGCAACGTGCCCTACACGCTGACGGTGCTCGGGTATGCCGCCTACACCTTCGCCCTGGGAGCGCTCGCCTTCTGGACCCCCGCCTTTCTGGAGCGCGAGCGCGGCATGGTGCGCACGGACGCCACGATTCAGTTCGGGGCCATCGTGGTGGTGACGGGGTTCGTCGGCACCTTTTTCGGCGGCTGGCTGGGCGACCGGCTGCTGCGGCGCCTCCGGGAGTCCTATCTCTGGGTTTCAGGAGTCAGCACGCTGGCCGCGGTGCCTTTCGCCTGGGTGGCGTTCACCGCGAAGGAGCGACCGGTCTACATGACGGCCATCGTGATCGCGGAGGTGTTGATCTTCATGTCCACGGGGCCGGTCAACTCGGCGATCATCAACGTCGTCGAGCCGGACCGCCGGGCCACGGCCGTGGCGCTTTCGATCCTCGGCATTCATCTCCTCGGCGACGTCCCCTCGCCGCCGCTGATCGGCGCGGTCTCCGACGCGACCTCGCTCAGCCGCGCGATGCTGATTCTCCCCTTTGCTTTCGGCGTCAGTGGCCTGATCTGGATGTTCGCGGCGTGGCGTGGCGGGCGGGCGGTTGGCAAGGACATAAAGGACAGCAAGGACAACAAGGACTTCAAGGACGAGAGGGCCTGAATCTCGGGTGGCTTCTTGTCCTTGAGGTCCTTGATGTCCTTTGGGTCCTTGTCTTCCGCGATACACTGCCGCGCGCGTAGAGCCATGGTCTCCTTCTCCCAGCCTCCCTCCCTTCCGCCGGGAGAAAGAGGAGAGGTTTGGCTAGGAGGTCGAGCTCCCGGCCAGAAAGGCCTCCTGCTCTGCCCAGAAACCGGAGTCGAGGAGGGCTCGCAGCGTGTCGGCGAGGGGCGCTGCGGGGCGTTCCTCCAGGTCGCGGCGGATCGCCGCGAGGCTGCGCGCTGTGAGGGGATGGCGCTGTGGGGTGGCAGCCAGGTCGCGGGGAGACATGCGGTGGAATTCGGCTCCCGCGACCGACCAGGAGGCGATGAGGCGGGCGATGCGCACGCCGTCGAGGTCGAGGTCGGCCCAGATCCGCAGCGGCTCTCCCGCGGCGGCAAGCTCCACCAGCCGCCGGACGGTGCGGCCCGGATAGCCGGCTGACCAGGCGATCAGCGCGCGGCGCGCGGACTCCACTTCGCCCCGGCAGCAGGCTTCGAACACCGCCAGGTTCTCGACTACGAAGAGCCCGCCGGCCGGCAGGGTCAGCTCCGAGAGGCCCTCCAGGGTCTCGCGCGCCAGCCCCAGGAACGGAGGGAATTCCCGCAGGTCCAGATCCAGGTCCGCCAGATGGAGCACGCCTTCGCCGCCCAGGAGGGTGACGCTCGCTCCTTCGCGGATGCCGATCTCGGCCAAGGGGCCGACGAGACGTTCGAGACCACGGCGCAGGCCGGCCAGGACCTTGGAGCCGCCGAGACAGCGGGCGGAGAAGACCCGTTCCGCGAGCACCTCGCCCGACTCGGCGTGGACCGCCAGCGCACCCAGGGCCTGGAGGAGGGGCGGGGAGAAGCCCGCGGCCTCAGGGCTGTCGAGGATCGCCGCGATCTCGGCGGCCTTGGGGTGGGAGAGGCGGGCCACCCGCTCCCGCGCCGCCCCGAGCGCGCTCCGGCGCCGGGCCTCGTCACCCGGCCGGGCCAGCTCCCGCA
>JBAPYB010000115.1:0-18869 GCA_049284515.1 Thermoanaerobaculia bacterium | reverse complement strand
CCAACCTCCCCTCCGGCGGCAGCGTCACCTACACGGCGAGCTGCACGATCTCCGCGGCGGCCACCGGCACGCTCAGCAACACGGCGACCGTCACGGCGCCGGCCGGAGTCACCGATCCGACGCCTGGGAACAACTCCGCGACCGACTCCGACACGATTTCGGCGGCTCCGGGAGCCATGGTCTCCGGTACGAAGACCGTGGCCGGGACCTTCACCGTGGGCAGCACCATCACCTACACCATCGTGCTGACGAACAACGGCACGGGAGCCCAGGCGGACAATCCGGGCAACGAGCTGACGGACGTCCTGCCGCCTCAGTTGGCCCTGGTCTCCGCAACGGCCAGCAGCGGCACCGCCGTGGCGACCACGGCCACCAACACCGTCACCTGGAACGGTGCCATCCCGGCCGGCGGCATGGTGACGATCACCATCACCGCCACGATCCTGCCCGCCGCGGCCGGCATGACCGTCTCCAACCAGGCCATGATCTCCTACGACAGCGACGGCAACGGCACCAACGACGCCTCGGCGGTGACCGACGATCCTGGAGCGGCAGGAGCCGCGGACCCCACCGCCTTCCCGGTCTCCGGGCCCGGCCTGGAAGAGGTCCCGACCCTCTCGCCCCTCGGCCTGCTGCTGCTGACGGTACTTCTGGCCGGCCTCGCCCTCGCGCTGCTGAAGCGGCGGCAAGGCGCAGAGAAGTAATCGAGCCCACCGCCGCCCGGGATCTCGATTCCGGGCGGCGGTTCCCTGACAGGCAATGACAGGCATGCCGCCACACCTGAACGGGTAGGTTCGGACGCTACCCCGGGAGCCGGGCAGGTTTCCGCATCAAAGAGACAATCGATCCCGCCCCTCCGTACGGTGCGCGGCCTCGGCAATTTGACTACCTTAATGCCGGAGCGCGCAAAGCCCCCCAAGGAGGCAGCCATGAGCACGATGACGATCACGTTTCCAGGCGGAGTCGGAGTGGACGCGGAGTTCCGCGGCCTGAAGGTCCATACCGATCAACGAGTCGACCACGGCGGAGCGGGCACGGGTCCCGAGCCGTTCGAGCTGTTCCTCGCCTCGCTGGGCACCTGCGCCGGGTTCTATGCCCTGCGCTTCTGCCAGCAGCGAGCCATCGCAACCGAGGGCCTCGAGCTCACCCTCGACACCGAGAAGGACCCCAGCGGCACCCGCATCGGCAGGGTGCGGATCGACATCCACCTCCCCGAAGGGTTCCCCGAGAAGTATAGGGACGCCATCGTGCGCGCCGCCGACCAGTGCGCCGTCAAGCGCCACGTGGTGGAGGCGCCGGTGTTCGAGGTCGTGGCCTCGCGGATCCGCCAGCTCGAGACCGTGGGGGTCTAGATCAATGTTTCCAATCGTCGAGGCGCGTTTTCTGGCTCCCGAGGTCAAGCTCTTCCGACTCAAGGCGCCGCGCATCGCGCGCAAGCGCCAGGCCGGCCAATTCGTCATCGTCCGCCTCCACGAGCAAGGAGAGCGCATTCCCCTGACCATCGCCGACAGCGACCCGGAGGCGGGCACCATCACTCTCATCGTCCAGGGGATCGGCAAGACCACGAAGCTGCTCAACCGTCTCGAAGCCGGAGACGCCCTGCTCGACGTGGTGGGACCCCTCGGCCAGGCCTCGGAGGTGGAGCGTTTCGGCACCGTCGCCGTGGTGGGAGGCGGCGTCGGCACGGCCATCGCCTACCCGACGGCCGTGGCTTTCAAAGCCGCCGGCAACCGCGTGCTGGGGATCCTCGGCGGACGCACCCGCGAGCTGGTGATCCTGGAGGAGGAGATGGCCGCGGTCTGCGATGAGCTCTTCATCACCACCGACGACGGCAGCCATGGCCGCAAAGGGCTGGTCACCGAGGCCTTGACGGAGCTGATCGCGGCCGAGCCCGTCGACCGCGTCCTCGCCATCGGGCCCGTGCCCATGATGCGCGCCGTGGCCGAGGTCACCCGGTCGCTGGGCATCAAGACCATCGTCAGCCTGAACTCGATCATGGTGGACGGCACCGGCATGTGCGGCGGTTGCCGCGTGCTGGTGGGCGGCAAGAGCCGGTTCGCCTGCGTCGACGGCCCGGAGTTCGACGCCCACGACGTGGACTTCGGCGTCCTTCAGCAACGCAACGCCATGTACCGCGACGCCGAGGGCGAGGCGCTGCGCAGGTTCCTCGACGACCCCGAGCGGGATCTCGCGCTCGCCCGCGGCGCCTGCCAGGGGGAGGCTCTCTCATGAACGCCCTGAAACCCAAGGAGCGGATGAAAATCCTGCGCCACGACATGCCGGCGCGCGACGCGGAGACCCGCGGGCACGACTTCGCCGAGGTCAACCTCGGCTTCGATCCCTCTCTCGCGACCGCCGAGGCCCTGCGCTGCCTCGCCTGCGCCAAGCCCACCTGCTCTCACGGCTGCCCGGTGGGCGTCAAGGTGAAGGAGTTCGTGGGCCTGATCGAGGACGGCGACTTCCTGGCGGCGGCAGCCAAGATCCGCGAGGACAACGTGCTGCCCGCCATCACCGGCCGCGTCTGCCCGCAGGAAGACCAATGCGAGGGCGCTTGCCTCATCGGCAAGCGCGGAGCGCCGCTCGCCATCGGCCACCTCGAGCGCTTCGTAGCCGACTGGGAACGCCGGATGGGCGTCGTCGGCCTGCCGACGAATGCATGCCCCACCGGCAAAAGGGTTGCCATCGTGGGCAGCGGACCGGCCGGCCTCGCCGCCGCGGGCGACCTCATCCAGCGGGGACACGGCGTGCGGGTCTTCGAGGCCCTGCACGAGATCGGCGGCGTGCTGATCTACGGAATCCCTGAGTTCCGCCTGCCGAAGGACATCGTGCGCCAGGAAGTGGACACGATGCGCAAGATGGGCGTCGAGTTCGAGACCAACGTCGTGGTGGGCAAGACGGTGACGATCGACGAGCTGATGGGCGAAGAGGGCTACGACGCCGTCTTCGTGGCCACCGGCGCCGGCCTTCCCCGCTTCCTGGGCGTCCCGGGCGAGCACCTGAACGGCGTCTACTCCGCCAACGAGTTCCTCACCCGGGTCAATTTGATGAAGGCCTACCGCTTTCCGGACTTCGACGAGCCGGTCTACGACTGCCGCGGCAAATGCGTTGCCGTGGTGGGCGGCGGCAACACCGCCCTCGACTCCATTCGCACCGCCCTGCGCCTCGGAGCCAAGGAGGCGACGCTGATCTATCGCCGCTCCGACGCCGAGATGCCGGCCCGCGCCGAAGAGGTGCACCACGCCCGCGAGGAGGGAATCCGCTTCATGACCCTCACCAATCCCGTCGCCTTCCTGGGCGACGAGAAAGGGCGCCTGACGACGGCCCGCTGCCAACGCATGGAGCTCGGCGAGCCCGACGAGTCCGGCCGCCGGAAGTCGATCGCCATTCCCGGCTCGGAATTCGAGATGCCGCTCGACCTCGTGATCATCGCCGTGGGCACGAGCGCCAATCCCATCATCCAATCCTCCACCCCCGGCCTCGCCACCGACCGCCGCGGCTACATCGCCGCCGACCCCGAAACCCTCCGCACCTCCAAGCGTGGCGTCTTCGCCGGAGGCGATATCGTCACCGGCGCCGCCACGGTGATCCTCGCCATGGGAGCCGGCAGAAAAGCGGCCGGGGCGATTGATGGGTTTTTGCGGGAGGGGGAGTGGGGCGGGGATGGGAGCGTCACGATAGCGGAAGCGTAGAGACGTTACGGTAGAGACGCCACAGTTACCGTAGAGGCGCCCAGCCACAGGCGCAATTCGGGATTGGCACAGCCGGGGATTTCAATCCCGGGCGGGGGACGCCCCGCGCGTCTCGCGAAGAGCTTCGAGCTCAGCAATCGCCTCGAGATCTTTAGGGCGGCCGGCTGCGCGCTTGGTTTCGATCAGCTTGTCCAGGTCGAGGCACAAGATCGGACGATCAAAAAGCCTCAGCTCAATGGTGTGCGCCAATAGATCCTCATATCGGCCACCGCCCGTGATCTCCCCCAGAAGATCGATATCACCCAAAGTAGTTTCGAGGGTGAAATTCAAGCCATGACGAAGGGTTGCAGCGTCCCATTTGAAAGGAAGCCCGGGCGGAACTCCACGGAGGTAGGGCTGGTGCTGCGCCAAGGCCCTGGCCAGCTTCTCCAGGTTTTCATCGCTGCGCGCGTAGACGACGTCGATGTCCTGTGTCAGGCGCGCCGAACCGTGGGCAATGCCAGCCAGGCCGCCGACCAGGATGAAGTCCACGGCAGCGTCGGTGAGGGCCTCTAGGAGGGCCTTGAAGTCGGTCACCGGCCTCGCCGTGCCTCACGGCCTGCGCGACGGACCTCCTCGGCCAGTTTCTGGAGCTCCATGGCTGCCAGAATCCTCTCCTCGGGAGTCAGCCGGAGATTCTTCCTGAGAAGCGTGATGTCCACGTCCCGTTTGTACGCTTCGATGACCGGGTCCTTCCAGTTCTCCTGAGCCATGAGGGAACGATACACGAATTCCGGGAGGACCGTTCGCGGCGTACCCCCACGCGCTAAACTCCCCCTGCGCCGCCACAGCGCCCCGGAGGGAGAGCCCATGGATTTCAGCGTTTCCGATGCCTTCCGCGATCTGACCGCCACCGTTCGCCGGTTTCTCGACGAGGAGGTTCTGCCCGTCGAGCGGCTGGTGCTGGAGCGGGGTTTTGGCGCGGGTGGCGTCGAGATCGAGCGGCTGCGCGGCCGGGTGCGGGAGATGGGGCTGCTCGCTCCCCACATGCCCAGGGAGTGGGGCGGCGGCGGGCTGCCGTTTCTCGATCTGGCGCCGCTTTCGGAGGTTCTCGGCCGGAGCGTCATCGGCCACTACGTGTTCAACGTCCAGGCTCCGGACGCAGGCAACATGGAGCTGCTTCTCCACCATGGCACTCCCGAGCAACGGGACAAGTGGCTGCGGCCTCTCGTCCAGGGCGACATCCGGAGCTGCTTTGGCATGACGGAGCCGGAGCACGCGGGCTCGAACCCGGTCTGGCTCGGCACCACCGCCCGCCGCGAGGGGGACGAGTACGTCCTCGACGGCCACAAGTGGTTCACCTCCGCGGCCGACGGCGCCACGTTCTGCATCGTCATGGCGGTCACCGATCCAGGAAATCCCAATCCCTACGCCCGGGCGAGCCAGATCCTCGTGCCGCTGGACGCCCACGGCTTCGAAGTGGTGCAGAACCTCGCGGTGATGGGCGAGCGCGGCGAAGGCTGGATGAGCCATGGCGAAGTGCGGCTGACCGGCGTGCGGGTTCCGGTCGCGAACCGCATCGGAGCGGCAGGAGCGGGCTTCGCCCTGGCCCAGGAGCGGTTGGGGCCGGGGCGCATTCACCACTGCATGCGCTGGATCGGCATCTGCGAGCGGGCCTTCGACCTGATGTGCGGGCGGGCCGCGACGCGCGAGCTCTCCCCGGGCCGGCCGTTGGGTGGACGGCAGCTCGTCCAGGCCTGGATCGCCGAAAGCCGGGCGGAGATCGACGCCGCCCGCCTCCTCGTGCTGCGTACCGCCTGGCGCATCGACCGTGAAGGAGCGTCCGCCGCGCGGGACGACGTCTCACTGATCAAGTTCCACACCGCCGGCACGCTCCAGAGGGTGCTCGACCGCGCCATCCAGACCCACGGCGCCCTCGGCCTCACCGAGGCGACGCCCCTCGCCTTCTGGTGGCGCCACGAGCGGGGCGCCCGCATCTACGACGGCGCGGACGAGGTCCACAAGACGTCGGCGGCGAAGAGAATCCTGGGGCGGTATGGCATGGCGAGGACGAAAGAATGAGCAGGGCGTAGAGAGGAGGTAGCGGCTGAGTCTGCTATCCTCCCCGGGGACAGTCACGGAGAAATTTCCGGCATGTATATCGAAAACCTCAAAGTCCGCAACGTCCGGCTGCTGGCGGAGCAGGAGTTCTCCTTTGTCAACGCGGATGGAACTCCCCGACTGTGGACTGTCATCGTCGGCGAGAACGGGATGTGCAAGTCCACGATCCTGCAGGCGATTGCCCTCGCGTCGATGGGACCGAAGCTAGGCAGCGCGCTCGTTCAGGACGCGCAACGCCTCCGAAAACTCAGCAGCTTAGACGCGGCTTCATTTACCGCTACCTTTGGTTCAACCGGCGGCTTCTTTCCCTACCCTCTCATATCGGCTCTCAACATTGAGCCGGATCGCTTCGACCTAACCCCAGGTGAAGACCGGACCGGGGCCCTTCTCTTGGATGATTTGCGTGCACGCAGAATACCTGAGGGGTTTGTCGCAGGTTATGGAGTCGGGCGCTTCCTCACGGAGCCCGGCGAGACCGTATTGCCTAAAAACCCGGTTGTCGATCGAGTTCATGGACTGTTCAAGCCTCAACACAAGATGCTTGGAATCAATTTTTACAACGCCTTCCGAAACGAGCAGCGTTCCGGTCATTTCGTACGATCCCTAAATGACGCCCTTAGGACAGGTGGCGCACCAGACGAACGACTGCTGCCGGGCTTTTCGAGCATCGATCTTAAATCTACTATTTTGTCTGAGTCCAGTCTGTTCGATCTAGAAGTTGGTGGGCGCACTATCCAATTGCCTGCGACATGGCTATCAGACGGCTACCAAGCAATGCTCTCTTGGGTCGCTGATCTTCTCGGACATGCTCTGCTGGAGATGGATGAAGGTGATCCACGACACTTACAAGGCATCGTCCTTCTGGACGAGATCGATCTGCACATCCATCCCACTTGGCAGAGGCGGATCGTCCCCTTGTTGCGAGAAATCTTTCCCCATCTTCAGTTCATCGTCACCACCCACTCGCCACTAGTCCTCGCGAGCTTCGAGCACGAAGAGATCATCCCGTTGAAGCTTCGCGATGGAGCGATCGTTCAAGACCCCTCGGCAATCGAGCCTGGCGTACTCACGGCGTCGGAAATCCTGACCAACTTCTTCGGCGTCCAGCGTGCGGGCCGGCCGGACCTCATACGCAAGGAACGTCGCTACCTCGAGCTCAGGGCTACGACCCGCCTTAGCTCCACTGAGCAGGAGGAGCTTCAGCGCTTAGGTCAGGAGCTTCAGCCCTACATAGAGGCTTTCAGCTCGACGGCAATGGAAATGCGATCTCCAGAAGAAATTCTTAAGCGCAAATTATGATCAAGATCGATCGCACCTCAACGCCTTGCCCCGAGCCGCTGAGGAGCAAGGGTGAAAAGGATCTAGAGCGCCTGCGGAGAATCGACCCTGCTACGCTCAGAGGCAAAGACTTCAGACGTTCGATCTACGGCTCTCTCCCGGTCAAGACAGCGCTCTGGAAAATGCAACATGGAAAATGCTGCTATTGCGAGCAGGAATTGGAACGAAAGCACTCCGACGTCGAGCACTTCCGCCCCAAAACAGAGGCCGTGAGAGACGATGGAGCCGCAGATCCAGGCTACTGGTGGCTGGCCTATCGATTCGACAACCTCTACTTCGGTTGTCGCGTCTGTAACGACAACAAAGGATCTCGGTTTCCCCTCCGGGCCGGGGCCCGAGCACTGCAACCCGAGGAAGACCCACGAACGGTTGTTGAGGAGGCGTTCTTGATCGATCCGGGGATCGATGATCCTGAGCAACATCTAATCTTTCTCTGGCTTCCCGGCCGGGGTTACGTAATCGCCCCCCTCGACCAATCGAAACGAGGCCGGATAACCAAAGAGGTCCTCGACCTCGATCGCGATGATCTGTTCAGAATTCGCCAACAATATTATGTGAAAATTCTGGAGCCGCTCCTCGAGAGGTTCGCCCGGGCCCAGGAGAAAGGGGATCAGGAGGCGAACACCGAAATCCGGCGGCAGGCCCACTCTTTGACAGCCGCAGATGCCCGCTTTGCGCTATTGGCGCGAATCGCCTTGCGAGCGATCCTGGAGACGGCATGAGCGAGCCCATACCCCTCGACTCCACCCGCCCCGTCCGCCCCGGCGAGGAGATCGACGCCGCTCCTCTGGCGGTCTGGCTCAAGGCGCGGCTGCCGGGCATCGAGGGTCCCATCGCGATCGAGCAGTTTCCCGGCGGCCATTCGAATCTCACCTATTTGTTGCGCTTCGGCGACCGCGAGCTGGTGCTGCGCCGGCCGCCGTTCGGCTCGAAGGTGAAGACGGCTCACGACATGGGACGGGAGTTCCGCGTCCTCTCGCGGCTCTATGCCCTCTATCCGAAAGCGCCGCGGGCCCTACTCCACTGCGACGACCCGGAGGTGATCGGCGCGCCGTTCTACCTCATGGAGCGGATGCGCGGCATCATTCTGCGCCAGCAGAAGGCGCCGGCGGGACTCGATCTCAACCCGCAACGGATGCGGGCGATCAGCGAAGCGGCAGTGGACGGCCTCGCCGAGCTGCACGCCGTGGATTACCGCGCGGCCGGGCTCGAGGAGGTCGGCCACCCGCTCGGGTACGTCGCCCGCCAGGTCGAGGGCTGGAGCGAGCGCTGGCGGCGCTCCCGCACGGACGACGTCCCCGACCTCGACCGCGCCGGAGCGTGGCTCGGCGGTCACCAGCCGCCGGAGAGAGACGAGTCCGCACTGCTCCACAACGATTACAAATACGACAATCTCGTGCTCCACCCCGAGGAGCTCGAACGGATCGTCGCCGTGCTCGATTGGGAGATGGCCACCATCGGCGATCCCCTCATGGACCTCGGCACCAGCCTCGGCTACTGGATGGACCCGGACGACGCGCCCGCCCTGCGGCTCCTGCCCGCCGGCCCCACCACTCTGCCCGGCAATCTCCGCCGCGCCGAGGTCGTGGAGCGCTACGCCGCCGTCACTGGCCGCGACGTGTCGAACATCTTGTTCTATTACGTCTTCGGCCTGTTCAAGATCGCCGTCATCGCCCAGCAGATCTATTTCCGCTACCAGCAGGGGCTGACGAAGGATGAGCGCTTCGCGGCGCTGATCGGCGCCGTGCGCATCCTCGGCCACACCGCCGCGCAGGCGATGGACCGGGGGCGGATCGACCGGCTGGAGGTGTAGGGGCTCCTGGGATACCGTAGAATCCGGAGGTGATCGACCCAGGCCCCAACGCTCCTCACGACACCACGGAGGCCGACCGGCTTTACCGCGGCTTCCCGGACTTCTCCGCCTGGGGGAGCCTCTCCCCGACCGACCACGACCTCTGGAGCCGCTTCGCGTCGGGCCTCGCGGAGCGCCGGAAGGCCGCGACGCCCGAGGCCCTGAACGCCGCCATCGAGGTCGCCGTCCGCGCCGCCGCCCTGGACACCGGCGCGATCGAGGGCCTCTACACCACGGATCGCGGATTCACCATGACGGTGGCCGTTCAAGGTCTCGCCTGGGAGCAGATGATCGAGGAGCGAGGCGCGGGGGTCCGCGAGCTTTTCGAGGCCCAGCTCGAAACGTACGAGCTCGTCCTCGATGCTGTTACCCAAAAGTTTCCCATTACCGAGGCGTGGATCCGGACGGTCCACGAGACCATCTGCGCTCCCGAGAAGACCTACCGGGTTCTCACCGAGGTCGGATGGCAGGAGCAGGATCTCCCGAAGGGTCAGTACAAGACCCGCCCCAACCATGTGCGCCTCACCGACGGCTCGTTCCACGCCTATTCACCCGTGGACCGGGTGCCCGACGAGATGCACCGCCTGCTGGAGCAGATTCGGACGCCGGAGTTCGACATCGCGCATCCCGTTCTTCAGGCGTCGTACATTCACTACGCGTTCGTGGTGATCCATCCCTTCGCGGACGGCAATGGACGGGTGGCCCGGGCACTGGCTTCGGTGTTCTTTTACAGGGCGGAGTCGATTCCTTTGGTGATCTTCTCGAATCAACGGCCGGCTTATCTTGATGCTTTGGCGACGGCGGACCGGGAGGACTACGGGGAGGTGATCTCGTTCTTCCTGGATCGGGGGATCGATACGATGCAGCTTGTGGTGGAAGGGCTGATGACGGCGGAGGGACCAAAGCCCGAGGATCTTGTATCTAAACTCAACTTCGCTATACCGAAGCCGCCTCGCTTTTCTTCCGAAGAAATAGCCAATATCGAGATACGCTTGGTGAAAGAAATCGCCAGCGCGCTTGAAGCTCGACTACACCTACTGGAGCTATCGAACTGTTTTCTGTTGCGAAGCAACTTGCCAGCGACCAATCCGCCCGCTGGCTATTTCACGGCCGGGTCATTCCACAGTCATGAGTTCTGGCTCCGCAGAGAGTTTTCGAATGCCTCGGCAAATCTGACGTTTTCCATATGGTTCAATGAGTCTAGCCGCTTTCCATTCCTAATTCGTTCCGATAACGACTTAGATCGCCTGGAAGTCCGCATTGAGGACGTCTCTCCGGAGCTGACGCCTCACTTGCTCCTACGATTGGACCATTGGATCCAGCGCCAACTCAGCCGCATGCTCGCCGACCTCGCACGGCAGGGCGCCTGAAACTCGTGGAGCGCGCATCCTGACGCGTTAGGAAGCCTTCGCCGGAGGCGGTAGAGACGTTCCAGGTCGTGAACGATTTCCTTTCGGATCCCACGGGGACCGCGGAACGTCTCGGCGGCGGAGAGGACGGTCCCGGCCTGAAAACCAGCCGACGGGCTCGAATCAGGCCACGCGATCTCGGCGACGCCCGGCTATGGGGAACCTCGGACTGCATCGGCCGCCCCGAAGACGGCCCGCGGTCTCCGGGGACTTCGAAGAGGTATCGTTCACGACCTGAGCCGTCTCTACCGCCTTCGCCCAATGGGTGGTGAGGAATCGGCCTATATCCCACCCTCCCGCCGCTCCCGGCGCAAATACTCCGCGAATTTGCGCACCAGATCCACAGTCAGCTTTTCCTCCTCGCAGGCGCGCTGGAACATGAGGAGGGCGACGATGGCTTCGCGGTGGACGTCGCGGGATTCGAAGATGGGCATCAGCTCGGCGGCCAGCCTCTTCAGGTCCGCCGTGCAGTTTTCCTGGGCGTAGAGCAGGGCGAGATCGAGCGAGACGAGCGCCGCGTCATAGCCCATCTGGCGCTCCAGGAACTCGCGCTGGACCTCGCGGAAGGCGGCTTCGGCGGGCCCGAGACGGCCCAGGGCCAAGTGGACGTTTCCTTCGACCCAGCGGAGGCGAACCAGATCGAGAGGCTTCGATTCTTTCTGAAGGATCGTACGCAGCTCGGGAAGCAGCCGCTCGGCCTCGTCAGGCTGGCCCGCCTGAAGTAGACAGACGGCGAGATTGAAGCGCGCGTACATGTACAGCCGGGGCTCGCTTGCGGGTTCAATCTCTTCAGCGGATTGTATGAGCAGCGCCGCCGCCTGATTGAATTCCTCCATCTGTTCCAAGATCTTTGCCTTCTGAAGTATGGCCTTTCTGGAACTGTAGTGATCGCCTATCTGTCGATAGAGCACCGAAGAGCGGTCCGCCAGCTCCAATGCTTCGTCCATCCGGCGCTGAGCACGCCGAAGAGAGCTCTTCAGATCCAGGATCTCTGCCTGTACCTCCGGATTGCCGCTGGAGCTGTTTTCCAAGCATCGCTCCGCCTTGACGAAGGCGTCGTCGGCGCTGCGCAGCTCCCCCAGGACACGGCGCGCATTACCGAGATAGGCAAAACAACGGGCCCGCAGATCCCGCACCCAGTTGGAGTCATAAGCCTCGCCGAGATGACGGACGATCCGCAGCGCCAGATTGGCCAGCTCCACCGCCTTGCCCGGATCGCTGAAAACCGCCTCCCGGCTCTTCTTGAGAAGGAGCTGGCAGAGGCCCCAGGCGTGCAGCCCTTCGTCCTCCTCCACAGTGCGGAGCTGCTCCGTATAAGGCCGCTCCGCGAGCCGCGCCCACAGCTCCGGCGCCTCCCGTCCTTCGAGAACGACCACTTCCTCGTTCCAATGGCCCACTTCCCTCTGCAAGCGGGCGATCTCCTCGCGCCGCTCCCGACACACGGGGCAGCGCTCCAGAAAATGCGGGATCACCAACCGCAGCACGTCCTCGTGCTCCAACCCGCCCGACAGCCACTTCGCCAACGTCTCCAGCGACAGATGCGCGTCTTCCAAGCCGAAACCTCCAGAGTCATTGATACCTACTCAAGCAACATAGTCTCACGAAGATGCTCTTTCGTGACACCTCCGAGGGGAAACAGGGGCCGGATCGCTCCGGCCCCGCACAGGTCCCCCTCTAGAGACCGTTCGGATCGATCGAGGTGCCCTCGTTCGGCAGGACCGGAGGATTGGGATTGACCTCGGTCCGCCCATTGGGATCGATCGACATCCCCTCCTTCTGCCAGGCGCGCGGCAAGAGATTGACCAGGAAGTGCCAGACCTGATCGCCGAATCCGGCAACGTGGACGGCCTTCGGCAGGGACGAGTGGACCGGCTGGCCGTGAACCGGCACGGCGGCGACGGCCAACAGGACGACCAACAGGCTGGCGACAACTCCAATGCGAAGAGCGGGATACGAAGTCATGGCGACTTCCCTCCGGAGGAGGGTCTCGGAGCCGGCGGCATGCCGGAGGAGCCCTTCCCCTTGGGAGAAAGGTTGCTCCGGAAGGAAAACTTATGCTAGAGGGCAATTTTCCCGCCGTGCCTCACGGAGTCGCCCTCGGCCCCATGGGATACAATGCCGCCGCGACCGGAGCGGGAGGATTTCATGTCGGTAAGAACCTTGTCGGAGCTGTTCCTGAAGGCGGCGAGCTACAACAAGCCGGACTGCCTGCTCTCGAAGACCGGCGGCACCTTCCAGCCGATCTCGACGGCGGAGCTGGTGGACCGCGTGCGGCGGCTGTCGAAGGCCCTGCGCGAGCTTGGCGTCGAGCCCGGCGACCGCGTGGCGCTGATGTCGGAGAACGGCCCGCACTGGCCGACGGTGGATTTTGCGACGCTGTGCGCCGGCGCCGTGCTGGTGCCCATCTATCCCACCCTGCTGCCGGAGCAGGCCGGCTACATCGCCGGCAACTGCGGCGCCAAGGTGGTGGTCGCGGAGACCTCGAAGCACCTGGAGGGGCTGTTGGCGCAAGAGCTCCCGACCGTCAAGCAGTTCGTCCTCATCAAGGGGGAGTCGAGCGACGGACGGGTGGTCGCCCTCGACGCCTTGATCGCCCGCGGGGCCGGCGTCGACGCCGAGGACTTCGAGCGGCGGGCTCGCGCCGTCAAGCCGGAGGACCTCGCGACCTTCATCTATACCAGCGGCACCACGGGAACGCCCAAGGGCGTCATGCTCACCCACGAGAACATCGCCTCCAACGTCGTCTCGGGGCTTACGGTGCTGAACCTCGACGGGCGCTATACGGCGCTCTCCTTCCTGCCGCTCTCCCACTCGTTCGAGCGGCTGGTGGACTACTGCTACTTCCTCACCGGGTGCACCATCGCCTACGCCGAGTCCGTCGCGGCGGTGGCGCAGAACCTTCAGGAGGTCAAGCCGCACGTCTTCGTCTCGGTGCCGCGGGTCTACGAGAAGCTGCTGGCGCGGATTCAGGAGAACGTCGCCCAGGCCTCGCCCATCCGCCAGCGGCTGTTCGCCTGGGCCGTGGGGCTGGGGCGCCAGGCGCTCCCCTACCGGCTCAAGCACCAGAGCCCGCCGGGCTGGCTGGGGCTGCAGCTCGGTTTGGCCGACAAGCTGGTGTTCACGAAGATCAAGGAGCGGCTGGGCGGTCGCTTCGCCTTCGCCATCTCCGGCGGCGCGCCGCTGTCGCGCGAGCTTGCCGAGTTCTTCTGGGGCGCCGGCATCCCGATCTACGAAGGCTACGGCCTCTCCGAGACTTCGCCGGTGATCTCCGTCAACGCCCGCGACGCGGTGAAGATGGGCACGGTGGGCCGGCCCATCCCCGGCATCGACGTCCAGATCGCCGCCGACGGCGAGATCCTGGCCAAGGGGCCCAACATCATGAAGGGCTACTGGGGCATGGAGAAGGAGACGGCGGAGGTGATCGACGCCGAGGGCTGGTTCCACACCGGCGACATCGGCGAAATCGACGCCGACGGCTTCCTGCGGATCACCGACCGCAAGAAGGAGCTGATCATCAACGCCTACGGCAAGAACGTGGCGCCGGCGCCGATCGAGAACTCGCTGAAGAACAGCCGCTACATCAGCCAGGCGGTGGTCCTCGGCGATCGCCGGAAGTTCCTCGCGGCGCTGCTGGTGCCCGACTTCGACGCCCTCAAGGGTTGGGCCGAGCGCCAGGGAATGTCCTCCAAGCCCGAGACGCTGGTGACCGAGCCGCGGGTGCGGGAGCTCATCGAGCACGAGGTGAAGGACGTCAACGCCGGCCTCGCAGGCTTCGAGAAGATCGTCGCCTGGGAGCTGCTGCCCAACGAGTTCACCCTCGAAACCGGCGAGCTGACGCCCACCCAGAAGGTCAAGCGCCGGGTGATCAACGAGAAGTACGGCGAGATCATCGACCGGCTGTACGCGGAGGCGGACAAGCACGGGGGGTAGGGGTGGAAAGGCCAAAACAAGGACCTAAAGGACACCAAGGACCGCAAGGACGAAAAAAGCTCCCTGCCTCCTCCCGCGTCCTTGATGTCCTTTAGGTCCTTTAGGTCCTTGCTTTCCGTGCAGGCTTCCAGGGAGGTTCACCATGTCATCCAACTTCCATCTCGAGGTCGGCGCCGACCGGCTGGCGACGCTGACGTTCGATTCGCCGGACAAGAAGCTCAACGTCTTCACGCGCACGGCCCTGCAGGATCTCGAGAACGTGCTGCAGGAGCTGGCAGGGCGGCAGGACGTCGGCTGCCTGGTCCTGCTGTCGGGCAAGGCCGCGGGCTTCATCGCCGGCGCCGACGTGGAGGAGATCGCGCGGGTTACCGATCCGGTCGAGGCGGAAGCCGGCTCGCGGGTGGGCCATCGCCTGTTCGCGGCCTGGGAGGCGCTGCCCTTCCCCACCGTCGCCGCCATCCGCGGGGTCTGTCTGGGCGGCGGCCTCGAAATCTCCCTGGCTTCCACCTTTCGCGTGGCGAGCGACCGGCGGGACACGAAGATAGGACTTCCCGAGGTGCAGCTCGGCATTCTTCCCGCCTGGGGCGGCTCCACCCGCCTGCCGCGCCTGATCGGCATCGCCGACGCCCTGGACCTCATCCTCACCGGCAGGACGGTCGACGGCCGCAAGGCCCTGAAGCTCGGGCTCGTCGACGCCCTGCTGCCGGACGTGCGCTTTCTCGACGAGGTGCGGAATTTCGCCCTCGCTCACCTCGGCAGCAAGCATCGTGAAGCGGCGGGCACCGGCTTCAAGGAGATGCTCCTGGAGAAGAATCCCGTGGGGCGGAAAATCCTCTTCGACCAAGCGCGCAAAAAGACCCTGGAGCAGAGCCGCGGGCACTATCCGGCGCCCCTGCGGGCGATCGAGGTGGTGCGGGTGGGCATCGAGCAAGGCGTGAAGGCGGGCTTCGACGCCGAAGCCCGGGCGGGAGCGGAGCTCGCGACCTCGAAGATCTCGAAGAACCTCGTGCACGTCTTCCGCCTGACGGAGAAGGCCAAGAAGGAGACCGGCCTGCCCGGCGCCGAGCCGCGCCAGGTGAAATCCACGGCGGTGCTGGGCGCGGGCATCATGGGCGGCGGCATCGCCCAGCTCATCGCCGACAAGACCCATCTTCCCGTACGCATGAAGGACGTGCGCGCCGAGGCCCTGGCGAGCGGCATGATGCACGCCGCCGAGCTGTTCGACAAGCAGGTGAAGCGCCGCCGGCTGTCGGTCCCGGAATCGAAGCGCAAGATGGCGCTGCTCCTCCCCACCCTCGATTTCTCGGGCTTCGCGCGGGCGGACCTGGTGATCGAGGCCATCGTCGAGAACCTCGGCGTGAAGCAGGAGGTCTTCGCCGAGACGGCGAAGCACGTGCGCGCCGACACTGTCCTCGCCTCCAATACCTCGTCGCTCTCCATCGCCGGCATCGGCGCCAAGACGCCGGGGCGCGGCCGGGTGGTGGGCATGCACTTCTTCAATCCGGTGGGCAAGATGCCGCTGGTGGAGGTCATCGCCCCCGAGGGCAGCGATCCGGTGGCCGTGAACACCGTCTTCGCCTACACCCGCAAGCTGGGCAAGACGCCCATCCTGGTCAGCGACACGCCCGGCTTCCTGGTCAACCGGCTGCTGATGTTCTACTCCACCGAGGCCCTCTGGCTGCTGGACGAGGGGTACAGGATGGAGGACCTGGACCGGGCGATGACCGAGTGGGGCATGCCGGTGGGCCCCATCACCCTGACCGACGAGGTGGGCATCGACGTGGCCATGAAGGTCGCCCACATCCTGCACGATGCCTTCAGCGAACGGCTGCCGGTTCCCTCCTGGCTCGACAAGGTGCCGGACTCCGGCCGGTTGGGCACCAAGAACGGCAAGGGCTTCTATCTCTACGAAGGGAAGGAGCGCAAGGGGCCGGACCCCAGCGTCTACACTCTGCTGGGCCTCCATCCGAAGGTGGAGGATCCGGACGCGGGGGTGATCGCGGACCGCATGGTGCTGCCCATGGTCAACGAGGCCGCCCGCTGCCTGGAGGAGAAGGTGGCGAAGAGCGCCGCGGACGTGGACCTGGCGCTCATCTTCGGCACCGGCTTTCCGCCCTTCCGCGGCGGACTCTGCCGTTGGGCGGACCAGGAGGGCCTGGGGCCGATCCTGGCCACGCTGGAGCGCCTGGCGAGCACGGTGGCCGGCCGGTTCCAGCCCTCCGCCGCGCTGCGGCGCACGGCCGAGGCCGGCGGCTTCTACGCCCGCTTCGGGTGACGGTGGCGAGCTCTGCATCGTCCTCTCCGGTGGACGATGCGGTGCCGCCCCCGGCGGAATAATCCTGGCCCGGCGCTTGCTGTGTTGAAGTGGGAGGGGCTCATTCGGGAATCCGGAAGTCCGGCCTGAACAGATCGAACTCTCAAGGAGAAATGCCATGTTACGAATCACAAAGATGACGGCGCTCGCCCTCGTCGCGCTCTGCAGCGCGCTGGGCGTTGCCCGTGCCCAGGAGCCTGAGAAGCCGCAGGCCCAGTTCCAGGGCAAAGTGAACGTCAACGAGGTTCTCCTGGACGTCCTGGTCACGGATGCCCGGGGCAACGTGATCGTGGGTCTCGACAAGAACGACTTCGTGGTCAAGGAGAACGGCAAGCCGGTGGAGCTGACGGGCGTGACGTTCTACAGCAACCGGCGGCTGCTCGAGGCCTCGCCCAAGCTGGCGAAGCAGGGGGTGACGACCGATCAGGCGACGGACGACCGCTACTTCGTCCTCTTCTTCCAGGACCAGAAGGATGTCGCCCAGGAGGCGCCGCAGATCCTCTCGCAGCAGATGGAAGCGGCCAAGCGGGCCAAGGGATGGGTGGACGCCGAGTTGCTCCCGAACGACTGGGTGGCGGTGGCCTCCTACGACACGCGCCTCAAGGTGCAGCAGGACTTCACCCACGACAAGCGCAACCTGGTGGCGGCGATCGACGACGCCATGAAGGGATCGGACCCGGAAGGGAACTTCCCCTCGCGCATCAACGCCAAAGGCCCCTCGCTGCTCGCCGGCCTGCCCAAGGGGAGCGAGCTGCGCGACAAGACCCCGAACGTCTACGAGGCGATGCAGCAGATCGCCCGCTCCGCCGGCAACATCCGGGGCCGCAAGAACCTCCTGCTCTTCACCTTCGGCCTGCCCGGCCGCGAGAACACCTTCGGCAGCTTCGTGCCGGACGACCGCTACTTCAATCCCACGGTGCGCATCCTCAACAACAACAACGTGGCCGTCTACAGCCTCGACCTGACGCCCGCGGCCGTGGAGCACACCCTCTCCGACTCGCTCAACCTCCTCTCCAAGGACACCGGCGGCCGCTACTTCTTCAACATCACCAACTTCTCGACGCCGCTCGACCAGATGGCGAAGGAGAACAACGGCTACTACCTGCTGAGCTACCAGAGCAGCCAGCCGGCCGGCAAGTCCGGGTTCCAGGACGTCGAGGTGAAGACCAACAACCCCGAGCTCCGGCTCAAGTCCCGCAAGGGGTACGAGTACGGGAAGGAGCTGGGGAAGTAGGATCGTCGCCCGGGAAGCGGTTGGTCTAGAACAGACTTCGAACCAGCCGCTTCCGCAGCCCCGTATACGTCTGCCGGCACCCCAGCAGATCCCCCAGCACCTTCCGGATCCCGGGGTGCAGCCGCGCCGCCGGCACCATCCATTGGCCGATCGATCTCTCGAAGAACAGGTCCCGGGCCTTCGCGGCCTTCTCCAGGTCGGCCGCCAGCCCGGATGCGAGCCTTTCGGGATAGCTCTCGGGAATTCCGGCCAGCAGGCTCTCCGCGGCCCAGAGGCCGGAGAGGAGGCCGTAGCGGATTCCCTCCCGGGTGAGCGGGTCGGCGAGGGCGGCGGCGTCGCCGGCAAGGAGCACGCGGCGGCTGAGGGCGCGGCGCACCGCCGGCAGGGTCCAGGCGCCGAAGACCGGGATGGGATAGCGGTAGCGGGGGCCCGGCAGGTCTCGCCAGCCGGCGGGGAGATAACGGTCGAGGAAGGTGTCCAGGGCGGCGCGGGCGTCCGCGTCGGTGAGGCGGCCGGCCGTGTAGGCGATGCCCACGGAGGCGCCGCCGGGCCGGGGAAAGATCCACAGGTAGGAATCGGCGAGGCCGGGAAAGGCCAGGACGAGGCGATTCCAGTCGAGACCCGAAAGGGAGCCGCCGAGGCCCAGGCTGTCGCCCTCGGGCGCCAACCCCAGGCAGCGGCGCGCCAGGCCGCGGGCGCCGTCCGCGCCCACGATCCAGTCGTAGATCCGGGTCTCGCCGCCCGCGGTGACCTGGACGGCGCCGCCCTCCATCTCCAGCCGTTCCAGCCGCTCCACCTTGGCCGGCCGCGACACGGCGCCCGCCGCCACCGCCGACTCGGCGAGGGCGTGGTCGAAGTCGCGCCGGCGAAAGATGCGGATTCCCTGGAGATCCACCTCGACGCGGCCCCGGCGGGCGTTCTCCAGCACGGCGGCGGGGCTGGCGACGGCCGGCAGGCTTGAGGGGTCGAAGCCGGCGAGGCGCGGCAGCACGTGCTCCGGCAC
>JBAPYB010000114.1:0-4478 GCA_049284515.1 Thermoanaerobaculia bacterium | reverse complement strand
GACGGAGGCGATGTTTGAGGGGCAGCCGTAGGGCGGGAGCGTCGCCCCTCCGGGGCGGACCCTCACTCCCCCAACCCCCTCTCTCCCAGCCTCCCCCCCACCGGCCGGGAGAGAGGGGGCTAAACCGCGGCTGGTTTTCCAGACTAACCACTCCCTCTTCTCCCGGCGGACGGGGGGGAGGCTGGGAGAAGAGGGCCGGGGTGATGAGGGCCCTCCTCGCCGCCGCCACCCTCCTCCTCACCGGGGCATCCAAGCCTTCCTCTTCTTCTCCCCCGCGCCACATCCTCCTCATCACCATCGACACCCTCCGCGCGGACGCCCTCTCGGGGACGCCCGCAATCGACGCGCTGGCCGGCGATTCCGTCGTCTTCCGCCAGGCCCGCTCCGCCGCTCCATGGACGCTGCCGGCCCTGGCGTCGGTGATGACGGGCGTGTCTCCCCAGGTGCACCTTGCCACGGAGCTCGGGAGCCGGGTTCCGGACCGGCTGACGACGATCGCGGAGGTCCTGCGGCGGGCGGGATACCGGACGGCGGCCCTGGTTTCGAGCCCGTTGCTCGTCCGAGCGGCCCATCTCGATCAGGGATTCCAGGAGTACTCGGCGTTTCCCGGAGAGACGGGGACGAGACCGGCCAATCCGGATCGGCTCGCCGGCCTCGCGTCCCGGTGGCTACGGGGAAAAGACAAGGAGCGGTTCTTTCTCTGGGTCCACTTCTACGATCCCCATCCGCCCTACGCGCCGCCGGCCGCTTATCTCCAAGGGATGGAGCCGCCGCCCGGGATGCGACGGGATCTTACGGTCGAGGAGCATCTGGCGATCCGCCTCCGCCGGCGCGATCCGGCGCCGGCCGAGCGCGAGTGGATCCGCCAGCTCTACCGGGCCGAGGTCCGCTGGGTGGACGCTGCCGTGGGCTCGCTGGTCGCGGAGCTGAAACGCTCCGGCCGGTATGAGGACACGCTGATCGTCCTCCTTTCGGACCATGGCGAAGAATTCTGGGAACACGGCGGAATCGGGCACGGCCACACCCTCTACGAAGAGCTTCTCCGCGTCCCCTTCCTGGTGAAACTCCCGGGAGAGAGCCGGCGGGGTGAGGTGAACGCGCCCGTCTCCACCGCGAGCCTCGCCGCCACGATCCTCGACCTCGCCGGCAAGCCCTTCCCCTCCCGCTATCCCGCAGCCCGCTCCCTGTCTCCCTGGCTCCGAGGCGAATCGGCCCCACCCGAGCCGCTGCTGAGCACGGGCCTGCAACGGGTGGAGGAACGCACGGCGATCCTCTTCGGAAATTTCAAGCTCATCCGCTGGGAGACGAGTGGGCGGCAGGAGCTGTATGACCTCGCCCGCGATCCCGCCGAAACTACGGATCTCGCCTCTTCCTCCCCCGGAAATACCGCTGAAGGTGCCAGGCTCCTCGACCGCTTGGAAGCGGACAACGATCGCGCCCGCAAGAGTCTGGGAATCCATCGCGAGCGCTCGCCGGTCGACCCCGAGGCGGTGAAGCGGCTGCGGGCTCTCGGGTATGGGCAGTGAATGTCCACAAATCTGGACAGGTATCCAACTTCTTGAACAGAAATCCCTGTCTCCCCAGGGCACGGTTCCCCTGGAATCATCTTTGCGTAGTCCCCCGGCATGATCTCCTGCCTCGGTCGATTCCTGCTGGGAGTCGCTGCGCTCGCGGTACCGTCCAGCTCGGCGGTTCCAGGCATCGCGGGAAGGATCGTCGATCCTGGAGACCGCCCGGTCACGGACGTGGAGATCTGGGTGGTGCCCGAAGATTACGCCAAGATGACCCCGGCCACCGTCCTGGCAGGCCCCGCTGCCGTGACTGGTTCCGACGGCCGCTTTGCTCTGCGCTCGCGGACCGTGGGAGACCACGAGCGGCTGCGGGCTTGCCGCAAGGGCTACAAGCCTGTTGAGCTTCCGGTTCGGAAGCCGGCGGCCACGGAGCTGCGGATCGTGCTCACGCCCACCGTCCATCTCGCCGGGCACGTCGTGGACGCCGACGGCACGCCCCTGCACGGAGCGAGCGTCTCCGCTTCGTCCTCCTCCGGCCCGCGATACTACGCCTTCGTCACGAAGGAACCGCCGTGCTACTTTCCTCTCGTCAGCTCAGAAATCACCGACGCCGAGGGAGCCTTCACCTTGGAATTGGGAGGCGCCGGGCACTACGAAGTGTCCGCCAGCGGCGCAGCGCATCCGGCCACCCACCTCTCGCGGCTCTACGTCCCCCCCGAGGGGCTGGACGGACTGGAAATCCGGATGGAATCAGGCCTGACGATCCAAGGTCACGTCGCCGACCCGGACGGCCACCCCATCGTGGGCGCCCAGATCCGCCTGTCGAATACCGGGAGCACCGCCTCAGCCTCCAGCGACGATGACGGCAACTTCCTGCTGGAAGGGGTTGCAACCGGCGAGGGATCTCTCACGGCGAAGCATGACGGTTTTCTCGATACTTTCCTGAGAGTCCAGATTCGTCCCGAGGGGACACGGATCGATCTCGTTCTGCGTCCAGATCCTCATCTCGAGATCCGCGGCCGGGTGATCGGGCAGGATGGCACGCCGGTGGCGGGGGCGCGCCTCACCGACGGGTATCGATCGACCTTGACCCTGGCCGACGGCTCGTTCGTGCTGCCGGGGAACCCGGGATCCCATGAGCTGCTGGCCGAGAAGGACGGGTTCGCTACCACGGAGACCGGTAACGTCGTGCTGAAAGACCGGTCGATCGACGGCGTGGAGATCCGTCTCAGCCACACCCTGACTCTAGCCGGGCGTGTCCTTGGCATCGATGCCGCGGCCGTGGGCAAGATTTCGGTCTCTTCCAACTCCCCCACGACCAATCGCGAGGCCACCGTCGATTCCGAAGGCCGGTTCGAGATCCGCGACCTTCCACCCAGAGAGTGGACTCTATCCGCCCAAGCGGGAGACCGCATCGCCTTGGACCGGTTCACGCCCCCCGCCGGACTGGCGAAGGTGGTGGTGCACGATCTCCAGTTTCCTCCCGTCTTCGAAGTCCGGGGGCGGGTCATCGGACCGAAAGGCGAACCCATCGAAGGCGCAAGCCTCGAGCTCAACGGCCCTAACCCCGCACACTTTCGGGCTCGAACCCTGGCGGACGGCTCGTTTGCAGTTGGCGTGGCTGATGGAACCTACAGCCTGTCCGTCTCGGCGGAAGGCTACTCCAGCCGGGACACGGAGCAGCCGATCGTGATCGCGGGAGCGAGGGTCGAGGGCCTCGAGATTCAACTGGGGCCGAACATCGTCCTCACCGGCCGTCTCCTGGGACTGGAGCCGGGCGAAACTGTCCAATTCATTCAGGCTCAAGGGCCTCGGTTTGCGAGACCGGGAGCCTGGAGCACCGACGACGACGCCCACTACCGCCAGACCGGCCTCTGGCCCGGAGACTGGACGATCATCGCGGGTTACACGTCGGGGCCTCTGCTCCCTACAGCTCCGGAAAGGCTGGGCCGGGGAACGATCCACATTCCTGCCGGCGCCACCGAGGCTACGCTCGACCTCGACTTCCAACTGGGAGACCTCACCCTCACGGTCCGCTCTGCGCAGCCGGACGCGCCCTTCCGGGCCTCTCTCCTGAATGAGGACGGCACCGAGCTCATCGGAAGCTCGAACCGGCTGCTCGGCGGCGTTGTCAGCCAGGGCGGCAGAGTCCGCTTCGAGCGCCTCCAGGCGGGGCACTACCGGCTGCAGATCGAGTATGCGAGTGGAACGAGGGCGACGGAGCAGACCATCGAGCTGGCGAGCGATCGTGAAGTGGTGATCGACCTCCCGTCCACTTCCCCACCATGATCCGCCCTCGCTTTCGCATCTTGCAGGGCCTCGCCGGGCTCGCCATGCTCGCGGCACCTCTCGGCTCTGTCCATGCGGCCGAGATCGCCGTCGAGGGCGTCCTCCATGGCGCCGACGGCGGCGGCGTCCCAGGGGCCCGGGTGGAGCTGCGGCCGGTGGTCTCCCGGTACGAGTCGGGCTTGGGAGAGCTGGAGGGGCGTGAAGAGCCCGGGCCGGTCGCTCAGGCCGGGGTCGATCGCATGGGCCGCTTCCGGCTGAGCGCTCCCCGAACGGGGCTTTGGCGGCTGGTCGCCGTGGCGAGCGGCTACGTCACCATGGAGATCCCGGCCTTTCCCATCCTGGAGGAGATCCGCCTCCCGCCGGTCACCCTGCGGTCGGACGCCGGCCTGCGGGTGCGCGTGATGGATTCGGACGGAAATCCCGTGGCCGGAGCGCAGGTGCTCGCGCGGACCGCGAAGCCGGCGCTTTGGAGGGACACGGAATGGAGACCTGTGCGGCGGCTGGCGGTGAGCGGCCCGGAAGGGACGCTCCGTCTCGCCCGTGCCGGGATCGAGCCGCTGCGCCTGTGGGCCGAGGGACCGGGCTTTCCGGCGCAGGGCGGGAGCGTCGCGGACGGCCGCGAGGCCGTGCTGCAATTGCAACCCGGGACGGCGCGACAGGTCATCCTGGCTCCTGCGG
>JBAPYB010000113.1:0-18622 GCA_049284515.1 Thermoanaerobaculia bacterium | reverse complement strand
AGGGCCAAGCGGACCGCGATCTCGCGGCGCCGCGTGAGGCTCCGCACGAGCAACAGGCTGCCGGCGTTGGCGCAGGCGACGGCGATCACGAGGGTGACCGCGGCGAGCAGCAGCGCCGCGAAGCGCACGGTGTCCGTCCGCGCCGATGGGTGGACGCCCCGCAGCGGAGCCACCCGGAGGCCGAGACCCTGGTTCGTGGACGGATACGCCGCCGCGAGCCGGCTCCCCGCCACCGTCATCTCCGTCTGCGCCTCCTCGAGCGTGCGGCCGGGCTTGAGCCGGCCGATCATGCTGAGCCACGTGCAGCCGCGGCTCCCCGTGTCGCACCACCGGTAACCGACGGCCGACATGGAATTCGGCAACCACACATCCGAGGGGATGCCGAGGAGCACACCCTCGAAGCGCGCCGGCGCGACCCCCACCACCGTGAACGTCGTGTTGTTCATCCGCAAGGCCCGGCCGAGGATGTCCTTGCGGCCTCCGAAGCGCGACTGCCACATCCTGTAGGAGACGACCACCACCGGGCTCACCCCCGGCGCGGCATCGTCCTCGGGCCCAAAGAACCGGCCCAGGGCGGGCAAGATGCCGAGCGCCGAGAAGTAGTTGCCGGAGACCACGGAGCCATTGATCTCGATCGACCCCTCGATGGACTCGTTCCCGCTCGCGAGATAGAGGGGAGCGGTCGGGTAGTGCGACGCCAGCGCGCTGAAGACCGCGCTCGAAGCCCGCGTGTCGGCGTAATCGGGAAGCGAGAGCGGGTGATACCCCGCGCCCTGGCGGGTCTGGTACACCCCCACGACCCGGCTGGCGTCCGGGAGCGGCAACGGCTTCAGAAACAGGACGTTGACGAGGCTGAAGATCGCCACGTGCGCGCCGATGCCCGGAGCCAGTGTAAGGATCACCAGCCCGGTGAACAGGGGAGCCCTGGCCACGCGCCGCACCGCCTGGCGAACCGCCGTGAAGATCACACTCATGGCCGATGATACGGCGGCCGGGGGCGGAATGTTTGAAGCGGTCAAGGTGTCCTCGCTCCCAGCCTTCTGCGACTACAATCTGCTGCATGCTCGGCGTCGTCCTGGTCTATGCAGGGCTCGTCTCGGCGTTTATCGGCGCCGTCGCGACGCTGTGGCCGCTGTGCTTCCTCGGTCTGTCCTCTCGCCGGCGCGGCGCAGGGCTCCTTGCATTCGGCGTGCTGCTCGTCGTCGCGGGTTGGGCGCTGCCGGCGCCGGAGATCCGTGTAGCCTCGCCGAGCAGCCGTCTCGACGAATTCATACCGGTCTGGCAGTTTTCCGAGCTCCACACGACGCGGGTGAAGGCGCCGCCGGCACGCGTGTTTCGCGCCATCCATGAAGTCACCGCGAACGAGATTCTGTTCTTCCGCACGCTCGTCTGGATCCGGCGCTTTGGGCGCCCTGGGCCGGAGAGCATCCTGAATGCGCCGGAGCGGAAGCCCATCCTCGAGGTCGCAACGCGGACGACCTTCCTGCAACTTGCGGAGGAGCCGGACCGCGAGCTCGTAGTGGGAACCCTCGTCGTCGCGCCGCGCGGGACTTCCATCGGCGAGCCTACCCCCGCCGCCTTCAAGGCGCTCGCGCGTCCCGGCTTCGCCAAGGCGGCCATAAACTTCCGCGTCGAAGCGGACGGCGCCGGCGGCTCGGTCCTCTCCACCGAGACGCGCGTCTACGCGACGGACGGGGCGTCGAAACGCCGCTTCGCAGCCTATTGGCGCGTCATCTATCCGGGCAGCGCGCTGATCCGGCGCATGTGGCTGCGCGCCATCGTGCGCCGCGCGGAAGCGGGTGCGTAGCGACCGCCCTTGACTACGGAGCCTCCCGTCAACAAAGACCTAGGCGAGGGGCTAGTTACTGGGGGGCAGCCTGTCCACGGAGCTGGCTCCGCACCCATTCCTTGCGGGCCTGCCATGCTTCCTCGACCGACCTGTACTTCCGGACCCCAGGAATATGCTTCATGGGGTGCAGCCAATAGGCAAACTGTGTGAGCGAACAGGCGAGCCGGAGGTTTTCCGGATCAAGAGGAGTGCGTGGCTGTGCTCCAGGCATGTCGGCGACTGAGCGAAATTTGCGGACCGGCATCATTCCTCCTTGAGCTTGAACTCCTCTTTAATTACCTCAGCATCCAGCCTGTCCTGCGGGCGAACGGTATCCCGTTTCATTCTATATAGCATGCGGGGCGTCGCAACAGAGATCTGGGTGCCTTCAGCCGTCGTCAGCATCTCCGACTCGATGTCTGGGTAGCTAAACGCCTCCCCGAGCCGGGAAAGGATGTCGACCGAGTATCGGCCATGTGGAGGGGTGTATTCGACGGCAGGATAGTCGCCCGCCAGATCCTCCGCGGAGATTTCGTCAACGTTGGGGTCCTCATCGAAGAGGCTCTTGAACGCCCTCTTCAGCCGGTCCACGTTCTCGTGTTCAGGTGACACGAAGAAGTCGAGATCGTGCGTGGCCCGAACCAGTCCCTGCGCCGCCATGGCCATCGCGCCGATGAGAACGTAGCGAACACCCTCACGCTCCAAAGCCGCGAGAATCCGTTTGGTCTCCTCAAAATCGATCCCCGGCGCGGCGTCTTCCATGGATCAGCACTATAGACCATCAGCGCGGTCAGGCTGATTCGGCGCCCTCAGGGGTTCCGTGCCACACTACCCCCACCTGACCCGGAGGTGACCTTGCCCGCGACCCGTGAGTCCGACCTTGCCTCTCCATCCTCCCCGCCCACCCTCGTCCGGGGCCTCTCCACCTGGGATGGCGCCCTGCTCACCATCGGGTCGATCGTGGGGACGGGCATCTTCATCACCACGGCGGACATGGCTAAGGTGCTCCCCCATCCGGGGTTGATCCTGCTCGTCTGGCTGGCCGGCGGGCTGCTGACGCTGGCGGGGGCGCTCAGCTATGGCGAGCTCGGGGCGATGTTTCCGCGGGCCGGCGGGCTGTACCACTTCGTCAAGGAGGCCTATGGGCCGCTGATGGGCTTCCTCTACGGGTGGACGGCGTTCCTCGTCATCATGTCCGGCGGCAACGCGGCCCTGGGGGTGGCGTTCGGGGAGTACCTGGGGAGCTTCCTGCCGTGGTTCTCCACTCAGCATGTCCTGATCTCGGTGCCGGTCTTCTCGTGGACGTGGACGCTCTCCGGCGGGCAGGTGGCGGCGGTCGCGGCGCTTTTGATCCTCACCGCGGTCAATCACATCGGCCTCAAGGAGGGGGCCGGGGTACAGAACGCCCTGACGGTGCTGAAGATCGGCGCCATCATCGGTCTCATCGCCCTGGGGCTGTTCGCGCGGGCGCCGGTCACGCCCCGCCTGTTCGGACCCGTGGGACAGGTCCCCGGCGGCCTGCTGGCGGCCTTCGGGATTGCAATGATCGCGGCTCTGTGGACCTATGACGGGTGGTACGGCCTCACCTGCTCGGCGGGCGAGATGCGCGATCCCGGGCGGAGCCTCCCCCGCGGTCTGATCCTGGGCACGGGCGCGGTGATCCTCTTGTATCTGCTGCTCAACCTCGTCTATGTCCGCGCGCTGTCCATGGGCGCCATGGCGGCGACGCCCCGCATCGCCGAGACAGCGGCCTCCGTCCTCTTCGGGCCCTGGGCGGCGCGGATCGTGTCGCTCATCGTGCTGATCTCCACCTTCGGGTGCCTCTCCTCCACCATTCTCTACAGCTCGCGGATCTATCTCCCCATGGCCGAGGATGGCCTGTTCTTCAAGTCGCTCGCGCGCATCCATCCCGTCTACCGGACTCCCGTGCCGAGCCTGTGGGCGCAGACGGCGTGGTCGGTGGTGCTCACCGTGTCAGGGAGTTATTCGCAGCTCTACACCTACGTCATCTTCGCCTCGGTGGTGTTCCACGCCATGACAGCCGCCGCCGTCTTCGTCTTCCGCCGCCGCCGGCCGGACGCGCCCCGGCCCTATCGCACGTGGGGTTACCCCGTGGTGCCGGCCCTCTTCATCTTCGCCTGCCTGCTGCTGATCGCCAACACGCTCAAGGAGAGCCCCCGCGAATCGCTCATCGGGCTGGGTCTGGTGGCGCTGGGGATACCGGCGTATGTGATGTTCAAACGGCGGTCCCGGTCGGCGAGAGCCTGAAGGGACTTTGGCGATCCGGCTGCCTGGCCTGTGCGATGTGCCGTCGCGGCTCAGGAGAAGTTGCTGAGCATACGTACGGCATGATATTCTCATCCGTATGGCAGCCCTCGTCAAGAAAGCCCCTGAACACCGTCCATCTCGCGAAGGTAAGGTCCGGAAAGAATTCTGGCTCGACCCGAAGACCCTGCGCCGCGCGCAAACCATTCTGGGCACCGCCACCGAACGCGAAACCGTCGAAGCAGCGCTCGACATGGTTGCATTCCGGCGAGAGCTTCTCGACGGCACGCGAGCGCTTTCCGGGCTCCAGATCGATTCGATCCGATAGGCGCCTGTCCGGATGCGTAAGTACGCTCTGGACTCCAACTGTTACATCGACGCCGCCCGAGAGCCTGACGCTCACGCCGCTCTCGAAGCCTTCACCGCCAGAGAAGCCCCGCGTCTCTATCTCAGCTCAGTCGTGGCAGCCGAACTCCGGGCCGGCGCTCGTTCCTCCCGCGACCGGAAACATCTGGATGAACAAGTCTTGGCGCCCTTCTTCCGGCGTGGCCGCATCTTGACTCCTTCGGCGGCTGGCTGGGATGCGCTGGGGCTGACTCTCTCCCGACTTCGGGCCGAGGGCTCTCTCGATCTCGCCACCATGCCGCGGGGCTTCGTCTTCGACGTGCTGATCGCCTTCAGTTGCCGTGAAGCAGGCGTCGTTCTCATCACGCGGAATATCCGCGACATGGAGAGGATCCGGTCGGTTTTCCGGTTCGAGTTCGTGGCACCGTTTCCCGCCGCCAACTAGCGTTGCTATAGCGCCAGCCTCTATGCTTCTTCGTCCCGCGACTGGGTTATGATCCTTTTGTGAACCCGCCTCTCCGGCTTCTTGACCATAGCCGTGCTCATGAGGATTGAGAGCCTCGCGGCTGCCCCCGCAAGATCCGAAGCCTCACCTTGAGAGATCAAATCCCATGACTCAATCCTCTTTCCAAAACCTCCCCATCCTCCTAACCGGCGGCAGCGGCTTCGTCGGCAGCCATCTCGCGGCGCGGCTCGCGGCCGCGGGCGCCGAGGTCCGCGCCCTGGTGCGCAAGCGCGGGAACTATCAAGACCTGGATTCGCCGCGGATCACCCAGATCGAGGGGGACTTCGTCGATCCGGCCACCGCCCGGCAGGCCTGCGAGGACATGGCGTTCGTCGTGCACAGCGCCGCCACCATCGGCAGCGACCTCGCGGACGCTCGGCGGGTGAACGTCCAGGGCACGGCGGCGCTGGCCGCGGCGGCGCGGGAGGCGGGTTGCCGGCGGTTCGTCCACATCTCGACCATCTCGGTCTATGACTGGTCGCAGGGCCCTTCCGTGTTCGACGAGACCGGACCGCTCAAGACAATCGAGAAGGCCTATCCGCATACTCCCGCGGCTTCCCCGCACTACGGGCTGACCAAGGCCGAGGCCGAGCGCGCCCTCCAGGCCGAGATGGAGCGCGGCCTGCCGGCCACGATCCTCCGCCTCGGGGCCGTGCTCGGCGTGCACCCCACCTCCAGTTGGGCGGAGCTGGTGCCGGCCAAGATCCGGGGGGCCCAAGTCTCGCTCGCCGGTGGCAGCGCGTTGCCGTGGACTCACGTCGAGAACGTCGGGCTTGCCATGGAGCTCGCGCTCACCCATCCGGCCGCCATCGGCCGCGCCTACAACGTGGTCGACGGCGACGTCCCCTGGCGGCAATACGTCGAGGACGTGCGGAGCTGGTTCCCGGACGCTCCGCCGGCCCCCGGAGCCGAAGAGCCGGAGAAGCCGGAGGGTTCCTTCGTCAGCCACTGCTCCAGTGACCGCATCCGGGCCGAGCTCGGCTATGCCCCGCTGCGCACGTACGAAGACGGCATGGCGGAGGCGAAGGCGTGGTGGGCAAAAAAGACCTAGAATCCCATCGCGGCACGACTGACTTGCCGCACTGGAGGAACATCTCGTGATACGGATCTTTGGAGTAAGTGCGCTCGTCGCTCTCCTCTCGTCCAGCGTCTTCGCGGCGCCGCCCGAGGCCTACAAGGAGAAGACCGCGGCCCAGCAGGCTGAGAAGGACAAAGCTGACAAGGCCGCACAGGCTGAGAAAACGGAAAAGGCCGAGAAGGCCGCCGCCAAGGCCGACAAGGCCAAGGGCAAGGGCGGCAAGGAGAAGGACGGCAAGCCCGAGGAGAAGAAGGGCGGCCTCTCGGCCTCGACCTTCGCCGGGCTGGAGCTGCGCAACATCGGCCCGGCCGTCGTGGGCGGGCGCATCGTCGACATCGCGGTCGATCCCGCCAAGTCCAGCACCTGGTACATCGCCACGGCCTCGGGCGGCGTATGGAAGACCACCAACGCCGGCACCACATGGTCCTCCATCTTCGACGGCCAGGGCTCGTTCTCGATCGGCTGCGTCGCCGTCGATCCCAAGAATCCGCTGGTCGTCTGGGTGGGCTCGGGCGAGAACAACAGCCAGCGCAGCGTCTCCTACGGCGACGGCGTCTACAAATCCGTGGACGGCGGCAAATCCTGGGAGAACGTGGGGCTCAAGAAATCCGAGCACATCGGCAAGATCCTCATCGATCCCCGCGATTCCAACGTCGTCTACGTGGCGGCCCAGGGCCCGCTCTGGGCGCCGGGCGGCGACCGCGGCCTCTATAAGACGACCGACGGCGGCAAAACCTGGAAGGCCGTGCTCACCATCAGCGAGAACACCGGCGTCAGCGACCTGGTGATGGACCCGCGCAATCCCGACGTGCTCTACGCCTCGGCCTACCAGCGGCGCCGGCACATCTGGACGCTCATCGACGGCGGCCCGGAGGGCGCCATCCACAAGTCCATGGACGGCGGCGCCACCTGGAAGAAGCTCTCGGCCGGCCTGCCCAAGGACGACATCGGCCGCATCGGCCTCGCCATCGCCCCCACCAGCCCGGACACGGTCTACGCCACGATTGAATCGGTCGGCAAATCGAGCGGCTTCTATCGTTCCACCGACGGCGGCGGGAGTTGGGAGAGGCGCGGCGATTGGATCTCGAGCAGCCCACAGTACTACCAGGAGATCTGGGTCGATCCCGACAATGCCGACCGCGTCTACGCGATGGACACCCTGATCCAGGTCACGGACAACGGCGGCACGAGCTTCCGGCCCTTGGGCGAACGCCACAAGCACGTCGACAACCACGCGCTGTGGATCGATCCCGCCAATCACGCCCACATGCTGGTGGGCTGCGACGGCGGCCTTTACGAGACCTGGGACCGCGCCGCCAATTGGGAGTTCAAGAGCAACCTGCCCATCGCCCAGTTCTATCGGGTGAGCGTGGACAACGCCCTGCCGTTCTACAACGTCTTCGGCGGCACGCAGGACAATTACAGCCTCGGCGGCCCGTCGCGCACCAACAACGACCACGGCATCCGCAACTCCGACTGGTTCGTCACCCAGGGCGGCGACGGTTTCCAGAGCCAGGTGGATCCCGAGGACCCGAACACCGTCTACGCCGAGTCGCAATACGGCGGCCTGGTGCGCTACGACAAGAAGAGCGGCGAGCAGGTGGCCATCCAGCCCGAGCCCGGCAGGGGCGAGCCGGCCCTGCGCTGGAACTGGGACTCGCCGGTGATCGTCAGCCCCCACTCCCACACCCGCCTCTACTTCGCGGCCAACAAGATCTTCCGCAGCGACGACCGGGGCAACACCTGGAAGGCCGTGAGCCCCGACCTCACCCGCCAGATCGACCGCCGCAAGCTCAAGGTGATGGGCAGGGTGTGGGGCGCGGACACCGTCGCGTTCAACTCGTCCACCTCGTTCTACGGCAACATCGTGGCCCTCGCCGAGTCGCCGGTGAAAGAGGGGCTGGTCTACGCCGGAACCGACGACGGCCTCATCCAGGCGACCGAGGACGGCGGCGGCAACTGGCGGAAGATCGAGAAGTTTCCCGGCATTCCAGAGGACACCTACGTCTCCGACGTCGAGCCCTCCCCCACCGACGCCAACACCGTCTACGCGGCCTTCAACAACCACCAGATGGGCGACTTCAAGCCCTACCTGCTGAAGAGCACCGACCGCGGCGCCACCTGGACCTCGATCGCCGGCGACCTGCCCGACCGGGGCTCGGTGTGGACGGTGGTGCAGGACTTCCAAAATCCCAACCTGCTCTTCACCGGCACGGAGTTCGGCCTCTACTTCACCATCGACGGCGGCAAGAAGTGGATCAAGCTGGCGAGCCTGCCCGTCATTCCCGTCCGCGACCTCGTCATCCACAAGCGGGAGGGCGACCTCGCCGTGGCCACCTTCGGCCGCGGCTTCTACATCCTGGACGACATCACGCCGCTGCGGACCGTGAAAGCGGAGACGCTGGAGCAGGAGTCCGCCCTCTTCCCGGCGAGGAAGGCGTGGATGTACATGGAGGCCTCGCCCATGGGCGGGCGGGAGCAGGGATTCCAGGGCGCCGGCTTCTACCTCGCCCCGAACCCGCCGTTCGGCGCCGTCTTCACCTACTTCCTCAAAGACGACCTGAAGACCCGCAAGAAGACGCGGCAGGAGGCGGAGAAGAAGCTGACCAAGGAGGGCGGTGCGCTCGTCTATCCGCCCTGGGAGACGTTGCGCGAGGAGGACCGCGAGACGGAGCCGTCGCTGCTCTTCACCGTCAAGGACGAGGAGGGCAACGTCGTACGGCGGTTCACGGCACCCGGCAAGTCGGGAGTCCACCGCATCGCCTGGGACCTCCACTTCCCGCCCTCGACGCCGATCTCGCTCACGCCCAGCCGCCGCGAGGAGTTTGGCGGCCCCGGGCCGCAGGGACCGATGGCGGCCCCGGGCAAGTACACGGTCTCCCTGGCCAAGGTGGTGGACGGCGTCACCACGCCCCTTGGGGCACCGCAGACCTTCGAAGCCGTGCCCCTCTCCCTCGCCTCGATGCCGGCCAAGGACCAGGCCGCCCAGCTCGAGTTCGAGCGCAAGACGGCCCGGTTGCAGCGGGCGGTGCGCGGCACCGCGCAGGCGGTCAACGAGGCCCAGGAGCACCTGAAGTTCATCCAGAAGGCCATCCTCGACACGCCGAAGGCCGACGTCAAGCTGCTGGAGAAGGCACGGCAGATCGACCTCCACCTGCGGGACATCGAAGTGAAGCTGTCGGGCGATCCCACCCTCGCCTCCCGCAACGAGCCCACGCCCCCGGCCATCCTCGACCGGGTGCAGAACATCGTCGAGGGCCACTGGTCGACCTCCTCGGAGGCCACCAAGACCCTCCAGGACGACTACGCCGTCGCCTCAGCCGAGTTCGCCCCCGTGCTGGAGGACGTGCGCAAGACCCTCGAAGTCGATCTGAAGGGGTTGGAGACCCAGCTCGAAGCCGCCGGCGCCCCCTGGACGCCGGGCCGGGTGCCGAGTTGGAGGCCGGAGTAGGGGACCCTTTGCTGCCTCAGAGGTCCCCCGCCCAAGACCCTCACCCCTGCCCCTCTCCCGACCGCCCCAACCCCCTCCCCGGGAGAGGGGAACCGGCTGGGGCGGTCTTGCTGTTCTCCCTCTTCTCCCGGTGAGGGGGGTGGGAGGGGGCGGGAGAAGAGGGCCGGGGTGATGAGGGTCTTGGGTGGGAGGCATCACCGCCGTGATATCGTCCCCTCTCACCCCCACACCCCATGGCCCTCCCGCTCGCCGTCCTCCTGAGCTTCGTCCCCGCCTTCCTCTGCGCCGCATTCCTCTATTGGGTCGACCGCTATGAGAAGGAGCCGAAGCTGCTGCTGGGGCTCGTCTTCTTCTGGGGCGCGGTGGTGGCGGCGGCCGGCGCCCTGGTGTCGCAGCTTGTGCTCGAAGGGGCGGTCACCGGCCTGACCGGCTCGAAGCATGCAGCGGACCTCACGGGGACGACGCTCTTCGCTCCCTTGACCGAGGAGAGCCTCAAGGGCTTTGCCGTGCTTCTCGTCTTCCTGATCTTTCGCCGGGAGTTCGACTCGGTGATGGACGGCTTGGTCTACGCCGGCGTTGCGGCCCTGGGGTTCGCGGCGACGGAAAACACGCTCTACCTCTTCGGCCAGTCCACGCAGACCGGCATCCGCGGGATGCTGGGCTTGAGCTTCGTGCGCGTCGTCCTGGGCATGTGGGACCACCCCTTTTACACGGCCTGGACGGGGCTGGGCCTGGCCACGGCGCGACTCTCGCGCTCCGCCGTCGTGCGCTGGCTGGCGCCGCCCGCCGGTTGGGGGCTCGCGGTGGCGGCCCATGCCCTCCACAACGGCCTCGCCACGGCCGCCTCCCGGGCCGCGGGTCTCGGTGCGGCGATGTTCCTGCTCGACTGGCTGGGCTGGGTGCTGATGACCGTCATCGTGCTGGCGGCCGTGTGGCGGGAGCGCCGGATGCTCCAGACGCAGCTCGCCGACGAGGTGACGGCGGGCGCCCTCGATCCGCGGCAGTACCGCACCGCCACCTCCCTGTTCGCGCAGACGGGCGTCCGCCTCCGCGCCCTGGGCTGCGGCCGCTTCCGCTCCACCCGGCGCTTCTACCACCTCTGCGGCAAGCTGGCGCACAAGAAACAGCAGCTCGCCCGCCTGGGAGAGGAAGAGGGCACGGCCCAGACGATCGATGGCATGCGCGAGGAGCTGAAGCGGCTGGCGCCGGAGGCAATGGCGTAAACGCGGATCGTGACGCCGGCTGACCTGGTGGACGGAGCTCTGTCCGCCGCATCGAAGCCCTCACTCCCCCAACCCCTCTCTCCCAGCCTCCCCCCCACCTGACGGGAGAGAGGGGAGCCGGACGGTCAAACAAAGGCGAGTTGCTCTTTGCTGTTCTCCCTCTTCTCCCGGCCGGCGGGGAGGAGGCTGGGAGAAGAGGGCCGGGGTGATGAGGGCCTCGGCGGTGCGGACACCGGTCCCGCTCACGTAGACTTAACGTAGCGGCGTCGAACGCTTACCCCGGGACCTTCGTAAGGCGCCTTCACGCCTCTCGTCGCCTGCGCCCCGCCGTCAACCCGAATTGCACGGCCAGGCCCACCACGAAGAGGATGACGATGAGGATCTGTTTCACGTTCGACGCCGGGTGAAGGGCTTCGACGATCAGACCCGCGCCCGCCAGCGACGTGAAAAACACCAGGGCGACGTCGAAGAGCTTGACGGCCAGGATGGCGGCGAAGATCCCTGCGACGGCGTAGATCAGCAGGTCCATTCCTCCGGGATGCGCCATGTGCAGCCCCAGGAGCTGGGCCACGAACCAGCCGCCCACGAAGAAGCCCGCCATGGCCACGGCCACCTTTTGCAGGAAGATCGCCAGGACGATCCCGACGACGCCGGCCAGGACGGCCACCAGCAGGCGGACGTTCGGCGCCGCGCCGTAGGGCTCGAACCACTGGTACACGGTGGCGAAGCCCACCAGGCCCACGAAGAGCCAGAAGAGCCGCCGGCCGGCCAGCACCAAGGCGGCGCCGGCGAGGAGCAGGAACAGAGGGGTTTCGTGCAGAGTCATGCGGTGTTCCTCCTGGGCAAGGATACGCCGGAGGGCGCCAGGAGTTCTGACCGCCTCGTCAGGCCACCAGATCCTGGTACTGGGGGTGGCGGTCGATGTACAGGCGGACGTACCAGCAGGAAGGGACCACCTTGTAGCCGCGCTGGCGGACGTCGTCCAGGGCCTGCCGCACGAGCTCCTCCGCGATCCCCTTTCCCCGCAGCTCCGGCGGCACGTAGGTGTGCCAGAAGTCGAGCGTCTTGTCCCCCGCCGGTCCATACTCGCAGACCGACTCGTGCTGGTCGACCACGGCGAAATACCTCCTCCCGGGCTCGTCGTGCTTCACTTCCAGATCCATGCGCCCTCCCAGCAGCTCCTGCAGCTTTCCCCATCAGCGTGCGGGCGTCTTGAGCCGCTCGATCTGCGCCCGCAGCCGGGCCAGTTCCTCTTCGGCCCGGTTTGCTCTCTTCGCTTCTTGAGCCGCTCGCTCCTCCACCTCGGCAGGGCTCTCCAGCCGCTCTCCCGTCCTGGCGTCGAAGACCTCGATCCGATCGCCTTGGGTCGAGACTCCGAAGAGCAGATCTGTGGTCTCGGAAAGCAGGCGCCCCTGAGAGTCCGGCTCGATCCGCTGATAGCGTTTCAGTCGGTCCAGGCGATATCCCTTGAGGAAGAACTGGTGACTGTTGGCCTGGCGGGGCGGATCGACGAGAACGTACTCGGGGATGCCGACGCGCTCGTAGAGCTTGACCTTGTCCACCTCGTCCATCTTGCGGACCCGGGCATCGATCGGCGAGACGACCTCGATGACGAGGGAGGGAACGACCCCTTCCTTGACGACGTTGAAGCTGGAGAGCTTGCGATCCGGGTTGCGCACCCCGCGGACGATCGAAATGTCCGGCGATGGACCGCGCCTGGGGCTCAGGATGTGCTTGACGTCCATAAGGACCTTGACGTCCCGCTGGGGCTTGAAATAGCGGCCCAGCAACTCCTTCAACTCGGCCAGCAGGTCGGCGTGCAACTCTCCCTGGGTCATCTTGTCCTCGAGCCGCGGATTGAGGTAGAGCTCTAGAGTTAGAGGCATCTCCAACAGCTCGAAGCCGCCACCGGGGCGCTCGACCCAACGCTGGAGCATGACCTCCTCGTCTTCGTCGTCCTGGAGCTCTGGCTCGCTCTTCTCGGGCCAGGACATTTCACGCGCGGGCTTGGCCATGGCTCGGAGTATAGGAAGTCTCCCTGGGTCCGTCAAAGGTCGCCTGGAAAGACGACAAAGTGAGGAGGGATCGGCACCGCGGAGGAGTACGAGCCAATTCTGGCCAAGCGCGGACGCCCCCTCGCTGGCGCAGGTGCCGCAGTTGCGCCGGGTTTGACCTATGAGGCCTTCGCGAGACGATGGGCTACTTCGCGCAGGAAGTCCGGATCCTTGAGCAGCGCGGCCTTGAGGGTCTCCGTCTGCTCTGGCCGCACTTCCTCACCGGTCACCGCTTTGCGTAGCGTCTGGTTGATCTGAGTCTGATACGGCAGGGCGCCGGGCTTCGCAGCTTCTGCCTTGAAGTGCTCCACCAGATCCTCGTCCAGGGTGATGGTGATGCGAACCTTCATCGGCCGCCCTGCGGCGTCGCGAAAGGCAGGCAAAGGTCCCCGCCGCTTGACCTTCAGCTTGCTGAGCTCATAGTCCTGTCTCATAGTCCCGCGTCTCCTTGCGCGTCGCTCGCCGTCCCGAGATGATCCGAATCGCCTCACCCCGCAGAGTGTAGACGACCAGCAGCAGCCTTGCCGCCTCTTCGAGGACGGAACTGAGCCCAGTACATCACTCCGAGACAAATCGTCACCCCAAGACACAGAGAACATCTGCGAAGACGAACCGTCCACCCTGCCTCCGTCCATATCTGCCAACAACGCCGCATATCCAAAGGGAAAATCGTTTTCCCCGCAGATATGCCCCATATCCAAAGGGAAAATGATTTTCCCTTCTTCTATGAGCCGGCGGAAAAAGGGAAAACGATTTTCCCTTTGGATATGGCTCATATCTGCGGACGATGAGGCGTTGTCTCCAGATATGGCCCATAGAAGAAGGGAAAACGGTTTTCCCTCGGGATATGAGCCATGCTCTGGAGATATGAGCCATAGAAGAAGGGAAAGAGGGTTTCCCTTCTTCTGCACAGCATCTCTCCGGCCGCTGTCTTGGATCTACGAGGATGAACGGTGGGCTCGGGATCTGCGACGACGGAGCCGGCTTTACTCCTTCGCGCCGCCAGAGCCGGGATCTCCGTCGCCCTGCTTCTGGATCGTGGGCGAAGACTCCGCAGCGCCAGCCTTGCGCGCGCGCTTCCGGCCACGGAAGGGCTTGATGCCGAAGGCGGCCAGTTTCTCGTTGTCGGGGCCGAGATGCTGCTTCAGAGCCCGGCGCAGGAGGGTGGCCGTCCGGCGGCCTTCGGGCAGGATTTCCTGGATGCGCTGGGTCGCCTCCTGCTTGCGGGCCTCGTAGAAATCCCGCTGCACCTGGAGTTGGTTGATTTCGTCCACGAATCCTCGCAGCTCGGCGTGCGTCTTTTCGAGCAGCGGGTGGCCTGCCGTAATCTCCGGGGTGACCAGGTCAGCCAGGTTTGTCCAGGTGCCGACCGTGTGGCCGGTGCGGGTTCTCGGCATTCGAAGCTCCTATTTCACCGGCGCCTTCGGCGCCATCCCCGGCTGGTAGAGCACCGGCCGGTTCGCTTTGGCTTTCGCGTCTTTCACGATCCGCCGCACGTCCGCCAGAAGCTGGCGGGCGTCGTAGACGATGCCGTCCTTGATCGTGTATTTGACGCCGCCGGTGCGGATGACCTCGTTTTTCTCCGTCACCTTGATGACGCCCGTACCGTAGAGGACGGCGAGGTTTTCGATCGGGTTTTCCTCCACCACGACGAGGTCCGCGAGCTTGCCGGGCTCGACGGAGCCGATCTCCTTGTCCATCCCCAAGGCTTCGGCGCCCTTCAACGTGGCGGCGCGGATCACTTCCAGGGGATGGAACCCCGCTTCGCGCAGCAGCTCGAGCTCGCGGATGTAGTCGAAACCGTAGAGCTTGTAGATGAAGCCGCTGTCCGAGCCGGCCGTCACCCGGCCGCCGCGGTTCTTGTACTCGTTGACGAAGGTCATCCACAGGCGGTAGTTGTTCTTCCAGTCCACCTCGTTTTCGGTGGTCCAGTAATACCAGTAGGCGCCGTGGTTCTCGCGGTTGGGAGCGTAGAAGTCCCAGAGCGAGGGCAGGGTGTACTCGTCGTGCCACTCGGCGCGGCGGGCGCGGGCAAGGTCGCGGCTGGCCTCGTAGATGGTGAAGGTGGGATCGATCGTGAAATCGAGGGCGATGAGCTCGTTCATCACGTCGTTCCAGTGCTGGGAGAAGGGGGGCGCGGCCTGCTTCCACAGCCGGCCGGCCTGGCCGAAGCGGTCCGCTTCGTTGGCGTAGTTGTAGTCGACGGGATAGTCCTGGATCGTGCGGTCGGCGAACAGGGCCTCGGGCAGACCGTACCAGTGCTCCATGCTGGTGAGCCCCCAGCGCGCGGAGGTGAGGACGTTCACCCGGGGAACGTCCATCTGGGCGTGGTGGCAGGCGCTGCGCATCCCTTTTTTCTTGATCTCGTCGATGGCGGCCTGCATGATGTCCGGCCGGTAGCCGAAGAATTTGACGCCGTCGCAGCCTTTGGCGGCGATCTCATCCACCCACTTGCGGGCTTCCTCGGGCTTGGTGATCGGCGCCTCCCGCCCGGCGCCGAAATTGATGTAGGCCTTGATACGGGGCGCAGTGATCTCGTTCCTGGCGCTCTTCGCCCGATGGTCCAGGGTCCAGTCGACGCCGTTGAAGCTGCCGGGATCGCGGATGGTGGTGATGCCATGGCCCATCCAGAGCTTGAAGACGTACTCGGCGGGCGTGCCCTGCTCTTTGCCGCCGATGTGGCCGTGCATGTCGATCAGGCCCGGCAGAACGAACATGCCGTGGAGGTCGAGCTCCTTGTCGCCCGGCTCGGCCTTGGGACGCTTCTTGGCATCGATCTCGACGCCGGGGCTCCCCACGACCTCGATGTCCACGATGCGGTTCTTCTCGATGACGATGTCGACCGGCCCCACGGGCGGCGCGCCCGTACCGTTGATCAGCGTCGCGCCGCGAAGGATCAGCCGCTTGAAGGGACCGTCGCCTTCGGCACGAGGCGGCGCAGGGGCGATGGACACGTCCTCCTTGGCCTTGGCCGCCTCCGGTTTCACGTCCTTCGTTTCCGCGGCGTTCGCGGCGTTCGCGACGTTCGCCGTCAGGGTCAGACAGCAGGCGACGAGCAGCAGGGATGGCCACATCCTCTTCATCGGTCGAGCTCCTTCGGGCGATTCGGGTCAGTCGGCGGCGCCATCCTCTCAGAAGGCGCGGGGAGGGGCAAGATGGGCAGCGCTGTGGCCGATTCCATGGGGTGTGGAACCTCGGAACGTATGCGCCGCCGTCGGGGCCCTCACTCCCCCAACCCCCTCTCTCCCAGCCTCCCCCCCACCGGCCGGGAGAGAGGGGGCTTGAAGACCCGTTTCTTCTCTTCTTCGGACAAACCTCTCCCTCTTCTCCCGGCGGACGGGGGGGAGGCTGGGAGAAGAGGGCCGGGGTGATGAGGGCCATGCCGGCGCGGTTTCCGGCCCGCAGAACCCGGGCGGCCGGATCGGGATCGGCCGGCGTGATGAGCGCTCTTCTTCGGGGTAAGATGGACACAAACCTACGATGAGCCAGCATCCTACGGTCTCGCCGACCTCGTTCACCGTCCCCTGTCCCGGTTGCGGTCAGAGGCTGCGGTTCACCGTGGCCGCGGCGATGCCGGCGCGGCTGCGCCTTCAGTGCGCCGCGTGCAAGACGGTGTTCGGCGTGCGGCGGCCCGGGGCTCCGCCGGTCGATCCAGCCCAGTCCGCCGACTCCCTCGGTACCAGCCCGCCGACTCTCGTGGCCTTTCCGGCCTCGGATCCTCCAGGCTCGACGAGCCTCGGCGCCTCGGTTGCCGCCACGTCCGCAACGTCCGCACCGTCCACGGCCCGGAAGCGCAGCGTGGACGAGCCCGGCTTCACCGCTGGTGAGCTGCTCGCCGGCCGCTACCGGCTGGTGCGCTTCATCGCCCGCGGCGGCATGGGCGAGGTCTACGAGGCGGAGGATCTGGAGCTGAAGGAGCGGGTCGCCTTGAAAACCGTGCGCTGGGACGTGGCCACGGACACTCTGGCGGTCGAACGCTTCCGGCGCGAGATCCAGCTCGCCCGCAAGGTGACTCATCCCAACGTCTGCCGCATCTTCGACGTCTCGCACCACCGGGAGGAGGGCGCGGCGGAGGCGACCATCTTCCTCACCATGGAGCTGCTGCCCGGGGAGACGCTCTCGCAACGGCTGCGCCGTACCGGCTCGATGCTCCCCGGCGAGGTGCTGCTCATCGCCGGCCAGATCGCCGAGGCGCTCAACGCCGCGCACCGGGTGGGAGTGGTGCATCGCGACCTGAAGCCGGGCAACGTCGTGCTGGTGGAAGGCCGGAGCGGTATTGCCGGAAGTATTGGCGCCGGCACCCGCGCCGTGGTCACCGACTTCGGCCTCGCCCGCCTGGATTCAGGCGCCGATCCCGCGGCCGGCCAGGCCCTCACGCTGACGGGCGCCGCGGGAGTCGTCGGCACTCCCGCCTACCTGGCGCCGGAGCAGGTCGAGGGAGGCGAGATCACGGCGGCGGTGGACGTCTTCGCCTTCGGCATCGTGCTCTACGAGATGCTCACCGGCACCGTCCCCTTCCTGGGGGAGAACGCCCTGTCGACGGCGGTCAAGCGCCTGCGGGAGACGCCGGTGCCGCCCCGCGTCCACGCGCCTGGGCTCGATCCCCACTGGGAGGCGGCCATCCTGCGCTGCCTGGAGCGCGATCCCGCGGCCCGCTTCGCCAGCGCGCCCGAAGTGATCCGCGCCCTCGACCCGCCGCGGGAGCCCGGGACCTCGACGACTACGATGACTGCGATGACTGCGATCACCGCGATCACTCCCCGCCCGGAGCCACAGGCGCCGGATGAGCCCCAGGAGGCCGCGCGCCCCGGTGCGGGGCGGCGGGGGCTCAAGATCGCGGCCCTGGCCGCCCTCGTCCTCGCCGCCGTGGCCGTGGGCTGGATGCGCTACGGCCAGTGGCGGCAGAAACAGGAGGAGCTTGGGGCGCACCTGCCGTTGCCGGCCACGGACATCACGCCCCGGCGCGCGGTCGCCGTGCTGGGCTTCAAGGACCTCTCGGGCCAGCCCGGCACGGCGTGGCTGTCGTCCGCCCTCTCGGAGATGCTCTCCTCCGACCTCGCGGCGGGCGGCGGCCTGCGGGTGGTGGCGGGCGAGAACGTGGCGCAGGCGAAGGTGGAGCTGGGCCTGGGGGCCGCCGCCAGCCTGACGCCGGAGACCCTCGGCCGGGTGCGCACCCTGCTGGGGAGCGACGCCGTGGTGCTCGGCTCCTACGTGGCGCTCGGCGGCGCCGAGGGCCAGCCCGGCAGCCGGCAGATCCGGCTCGACGTCCACCTCCAGGACACGAAAGCGGCGGGCGATGCCGGCACGACGGTGACGGAGACCGGCACCGAGGGGCAGCTTTTCGCCCTCGTGTCGAAGGTGGGCAAGCAGTTGCGCCGGCAGTTGGGAGTGGAGGAAGAGGAGGCCCGCAATACCCGCGACGGTGACGGCAAGTCGGCTCTGCCGGCGAGTCCCGAGGCCGCCCGCTTCTACTCCGAGGGGATCGAGCGGTTGCGCCTCTTCGATCCGGTGGGTGCCCGCGACCTCCTGTCGCGGGCCGTGGCGGCCGAGCCCGGCAACGCCTTGAGCCACTCCGCCCTCGCCACCGCCTGGAGCGCCCTGGGCTACGATGCCCGGGCGCGGGACGAGGCCAAGGCGGCGTTCGACCGCGCGGCCAACCTCCCCCGCGAGGAGCGGCTGTTGATCGAGGGGCGCTACCGCGAGAACGTCCAGGATTGGGACCGCGCCATCCAGACCTGGTGGAAGCTGTGGTCGACCTTCCCCGACAACGTCGACTACGGCTTGCGCCTCGCCGCCGTGCAGACGGCCGCCGGCCGGGTGGCGGACGCCCTCGCCACCACCGCCGCCCTGCGCACTCTCCCCGCGCCGGCCCG
>JBAPYB010000112.1:0-6127 GCA_049284515.1 Thermoanaerobaculia bacterium | reverse complement strand
CTGCTGGCCGGGGACCCGGGGGCCGCGCCGCTGCTCGCCCGGCTGGCGGAGACCGATCCCCTGCCGGAGCTCTGCGCCGAGCTCGCCCGCACCCTGGAGGCCGCCCCCGCCGCCAACCTCCAGGAGGGAGGCGTCATCGCGGCCGGCGTCTCCGAGGAGCTGGACCGCTACCGCTCCCTCACCCGCGACAGCAAGCGGCACATCGCGGCCCTGGAGGTGCGGGAGCGGGAGCGCACGGGCATCTCCTCGCTCAAGATCCGCTACAACAAGGTCTTCGGCTACTACCTGGAGGTCACCCGCGCGAACCAGGAGAGGGTGCCGGCGGACTACATCCGCAAGCAGACCCTGGTCAACGCCGAGCGCTACGTGACGCCGGAGATCAAGGAGCTGGAGGAGCAGATCCTCTCCGCCGAGGAGCGGCAGGTGGCGCTGGAGCAGCGGTTCTTCCGCGAGTTGGTGGAGAAGATCGCCGCCGAGGCCGCGGGCCTCGCCGCCCTGGCCGCGGCGGTGGGCGCCCTGGACACCCTGGCCGCTTTCGCCGAGGTGGCGGCACGGCAGCGCTACGTGCGGCCGGTGATGGGGGAGGCAGGCGGGCCGATCGTGATCCGGGAGGGTCGTCATCCAGTCGTCGAGCAGGCGAGCCGGGACGCCTTCGTCCCCAACGATGCCGAGCTGGACGGCGACGGCTCGCAGATCGTCCTCCTCACCGGCCCCAACATGGGCGGCAAGTCGACCTACCTGCGGCAGGTGGCGCTCATCGTCCTCATGGCCCAGGCCGGCAGCTTCGTGCCGGCGGACGAGGCGGTGATCGGCGTCGTCGACCGCATCTTCACCCGCGTGGGGGCCTCGGACGACCTGGCCCGCGGCGAGTCCACCTTCATGGTGGAGATGATCGAGACGGCGAACATCCTGCGCCACGCCACGGACCACAGCCTGGTGATCCTCGACGAGGTGGGGCGGGGCACGGCCACCTTCGACGGCCTGTCGCTCGCCTGGGCGATCGTCGAGTACCTGCACGAGCACAACCGGCCGAAGACTCTCTTCGCCACCCACTACCACGAGCTGACGGAGCTCGCCTCGCTGCTGCCGCGGGTGGTGAACCGCACGATGGCGGTCAAGGAGTGGGAGGAGCGCATCGTCTTCCTGCGCCGGGTGGTGCCGGGGAGCGCCGACAAGTCCTACGGCCTCCACGTGGCGCGGCTCGCCGGCCTGCCGGAGTCGGTGATCGAGCGGGCCGGCGAGGTGCTGGCCAACCTCGAAGCCCAGGAGTACGACCCCACGGGCAAGCCCCGCCTCGCCCGCGGCACCGGCGCGCCGGACCCCGGAGGCCCCGCCCAGCTCACCCTCTTCGCCCCCCCGGAGCAGGTGGTGGCCGGGGTGCTCAAGACGCTGGACGTCGACCAGCTCACGCCGCTCGCGGCGCTGAATTTGCTGCATAGTTTGAAGTCGCGGCTGGGGTAGGGGAGGACGATCACGAGGACAAGCACGGACACCGGCGAAAAGGATCGTGCGCGGTCCTTGACGTCCCTGTTCGTCCTTGCCGGTCTCTATAATGCTTGCCGGGAGGACTCACCATGAACTGGATCGCAATCGGCGCCCTGTGCGCCGCCTTGTCGGTGATCGCCGGCGCCTTCGGTGCCCATGCGCTGGCGGCACGGTTCGCGCCGCACGAGCTCGAGCTGTGGCAGACGGCGGCGCGGTATCTCATGTACGGCGCTCTGTCGCTGATGATCGTGGGCCTTTTCGCGCGGCAGGGAGCAGTGCGCGGGGTGAACGGCGCCGGGTGGTTCCTGTTCCTCGGCAGCGTCGTCTTCAGCGGCACGGTGTTCGGCCTGGCGGCGGGCGGGCCGCGCTGGCTGGGAGCGGTCACTCCCATCGGCGGCACCCTGATGATCCTCGGATTCCTGATCTTCGCCTGGGCGGCCGTGAAGGCCTAGCGCCCCCTGGCCGCAACCGATACGATTCCCCGCATGTCGAACGCAATCTTTCCCATCGCCGCGCCGCTCAACGAGCCGGTGCGTTCCTATGCTCCTGGATCGGCAGAGAAGAAGTCCCTGAAGCAGCGCCTGGACGAGATGCTGGGCGAGCAGATCGAGATCCCCCTCGTCATCGGCGGCAAAGAGGTGCGCACCGGCGACACCGCCAAGGCCGTCTCGCCGCACGACTATCAACACGTGCTGGCCACCTACCACCAAGCCGGGGCCGCGGAGGTGGAGGCGGCGGCCAAGGCTGCGAAGGCGGCTTGGCGCGACTGGTCCGAGGCGCCCTGGGAGGACCGCGCCGCGGTGCTGCTCAAGGCCGCGGACCTGCTGGCCGGCCCCTGGCGCGACACGCTCAACGGCGCCTCCATGCTCAACCAGTCGAAGACGGTCTTCCAGGCCGAGATCGACTCGGCGTGCGAGCTGATCGACTTCTACCGTTTCAACCCCTACTTCATGCGCCACCTCTACACCGACCAGCCGTGGTCGATGCCGGGGATGTGGAACCGCGTCGAATACCGCTCTTTGGAGGGGTTCGTCTTCGCGGTGTCGCCGTTCAACTTCACCTCGATCGGCGGCAACCTGCCGACGGCGCCGGCGCTGATGGGCAACACGGTGCTGTGGAAGCCGGCCTCGACGGCGGTGTTCTCGAACTACTACGTCATGAAGCTGCTCCAGGCGGCGGGCCTGCCGGACGGCGTCATCAACTTCCTGCCCGGCAGGGCGAGCAAGGTGGGCGATCCGGTGCTGGCCCATCCCGATTTCGCGGGCATCCACTTCACCGGCTCGACCCCCGTGTTCCATTCCATGTGGAAGACGGTGGGCGACAACATCGACCGCTACAAGTCCTATCCGCGTATCGTGGGCGAGACGGGGGGCAAGAACTTCGTCTTCGCCCACCCTTCGGCGGACGTCGAGGCCTACGTCACGGCGCTGGTGCGGGGCTCCTTCGAGTACCAGGGGCAGAAGTGCTCGGCGGGCTCGCGGGCCTACGTGCCGAAGTCGCTGTGGGCGCGGGTGAAGGAGTTGCTGGTGGAGCAGGTGAAGTCGATCACGATGGGCTCGCCGCTCGACTTCCGCAACTTCATGGCGGCGGTGATCGACGAGAATTCCTTCGACCGCATCATGGGCTACATCGACCACGCGAAGACCTCGAGCGCGGCCGAGATCCTGACCGGCGGCAAGGGCGACAAGTCCGAGGGCTACTTCATCACGCCCACGGTGGTGGTGACCACCGATCCGCGTTTCAAGCTGATGCGGGAGGAGATCTTCGGCCCGGTGCTGACCGTCTACGTCTACGACGACGGGGACCTGGCACAGACCCTGGAGCTGGTCGACACCACCAGCCCCTACGCCTTGACCGGCGCCGTCTTCGCCCGCGACCGCAAGGTCCTCGGCGAGCTGACGGCGGCGCTGCGGCACGCGGCGGGCAACTTCTATATCAACGACAAGCCCACGGGGGCCGTGGTCGGCCAACAGCCCTTCGGCGGCGCCCGCGCGTCCGGCACCAACGACAAGGCCGGCTCCATGGCCAACCTCCTGCGCTGGACCTCGCAGCGCGCGATCAAGGAGACCTTCGTGCCGCCCACGAGCTACGCCTACCCGCACATGGGGGAGGAGTAGGGCGGCTGGATGACTGGCAGTTGTTTTTAGCCCCGAAGGGGCGGCAGCATGTAGCCTGGGGCGTCAGCCCCAGGTAGGGTGCCACCAATCCCCAAAAGCCCCGAAGGGGCGACAGCAGAGGGAATCGCGAACGGCCGCTGCCGCCCCTTCGGGGCTTGAGATGTTTAGGGTCTGCGTACCTGGGGCTGACGCCCCAGGCTACATGCTGCCGCCCCTTCGGGGCTGTTTCCACATCCTGGCGGCTTCAGCGGATCTCCCGTTCCCACTCGGCGGGGTCCCCGAACCCTTTGGGTCCGCCGGCTGCGGCAAGTTTCCTCAGCGGCTCCACGATGGCGGCGCCTCTCGCCTTGGCGTCGGCCGGAGATTCCAGATCGTCCAAGATGGTTACGACGATCTCGACCTCGCGGTCGGCCGGGAGCTTTTCTGGCTCCTCTCCACGCCATTCCAGGCGATTTCCGTGGAGAACGGCTCGGTAGTTGGCGGGCATCACGGCTCCTTTCCGGCTCATGGTACCGCAGATCACCCGCCGCTCGCCGGCAGCAGCTCGGCGAAGAGGCTCTTCCAGGCGTCGGGGGTGAGGGGCGGCTGGTTGGCCTCGTAGGTGCGGGCCGGGGGGGCGAGGACGTCGGAGGAGGGGGCGGGCTTGTTCTGGGAGAAATAGGGCGGCGTCCAGTCGCGGCCGTTCCTGGTGGTGTAGACGTAGTAGCCGAGGCGCGGAGCGTTCTCGCTCGGGTCGGCGTCGAGCCGCAGCACCAGGGTGCCCTTGCCGCTCGGATTCATGGCCAGGTAGTCGATCACGGCGTAGCGCGAGATTTTCTGCAGCGAGCCGCGATAGCGCCAAACCCTGCCGCCGTTGGCGCTCGACAGCAGCTCCAGGTTGGGCGGCGGCACCTCGCCCCCGATCTGCGTGGCGGCCCACATCTCCTGGCTGAGAACGCCGCGGCCGGCGTAGACCCAGCTCTGGTTGTGGAAGTTCTCGGGCATCTGGATGAGACGCCAGCCGTCCCGGGACGAGATCAGGATCCGGGGGTCGTGCTCGGCGGCGGTGCCGCTGTGCGTGAACACCAGGGCCGGGCTGTTCCCCTGGGCTGCGAAGGCGAACCGTGGGCTCGACTGGGCCAGCGTCTCCGGAGGCAGGTCGCCCTCCTGCTGCGCCACAGCCGCCCCGGACAGGCACACCATCCCCGCCATCACGAGAGCGCCCACCCACCTCGTCGATGGAGCCATCATCACCTCCGTTGCAAAGCCCTGGAAACCGTGCGCTCCGGCCATCTTACACGGGAATGCCGCGCACCGTTGCGTGCTTACGATTCGAAAGTAAATTGAAGTATTTTGATCGCTGCGGCTTCACTGTCGACGCCCGCTCAGCAGCTCCGCCAGGTGGATCGGCCTCCGGCCCGTTGCCTGGAGGATCTGCTGGCGGCAACTGAAGCCGTCCGCCAGGATCACGGTCTCCGCGGCGGCCTCGCGGACGGCGGGGAGCAGGACTCTCTCACCGATGGCGAGCGAGAGGTCGTAGTGCTCCTCCTCGAAGCCGAAGGCTCCGGCCATGCCGCAGCAGCCGGAGTCGAGAAGGTGGAAGCTCAGCCCGGTCTTCTCCAGCAGGCTGCGGTCCGCGCCAAGGCCCATCACGGCGTGGTGATGGCAGTGGCCGTGGACCAGCGCTGCGGTACGACCGCGGGGGCCCCGCGGCGGCTCCCAGCCCCGTTGCAGCAGGATCTCGGCGAGGGTGAACGTCTGGGCGGCGAGGCGCCGAGCGGGCGCGTCGCGGGGAAACAGGGCGGGCAGCTCGTCGCGGAAGACGGCGACGCAGCTCGGCTCCAGGCCCACCAGGGGAACGCCGGCCGCGATCTCCGGCGCCAGGGCCTCCAGGATCTGGCGGAGCTGGCGGCGGGCGAGGTCCAGCATGCCGAAGTCGTAGAGCGGCCGGCCGCAGCAGAGGACGCGGCGGGGGATCGTCACCCGCAGGCCGGCCCCCTCCAGCACCTCGACGGCGGCGCGGCCGATCTGCGGCTCGAAGTAGTCCGTGAAGGTGTCCGGCCAGAGGAGGACGGGATCTCCCGCCTTTTCGGGACGCTTGCCGAACCAGTCGCGGAAAGTCTGGTGGGCGAAGGCGGGCAGGCTCCGCTGGGGAGCGATCCCCCCGATCCTCTTCAGCAGTCCGCCGAGGGCCGGGCTCTGGGCCACGGCGTTGGCGAGCCCGGGAGCGCGGGAGGCGAGGCGCGCCCACCAGGGGGCGAGCCCCAGGGCATAGGCGGAACGGGGGCGCAGCCGCCCCTGGTAGTGATGGTGGAGGAGCTCGGCCTTGTAGGTGGCGAGGTCCACCCCGGCCGGGCACTCGGCGCGGCACCCCTTGCAGGCGAGGCAGAGGTCGAGGGCCTCCCGTACCTCGGCGCTGCGCCAGCCGTCGCGGAGCACGCCGCCCTGGAGCATCTCGAAGAGCAGGCGAGCCCGCCCGCGCGTCGAGTGCTGCTCGTCCCGCGTCGCCCGCCAGCTCGGGCACATGACGCCGCCGTCCTCCCGCA
>JBAPYB010000111.1:0-4931 GCA_049284515.1 Thermoanaerobaculia bacterium | reverse complement strand
GTTCGGCGCCAATGCCGGCGGTCGCGGCCGTTTCGCCAGGGCGGGCGGCGCGCAGGGCGGAGCCGCCGCGGCAGGCAAGAAAGGTCCGAAGGGCCTCAACGAGAACTACGCCCGCGAGCTGATGGAGCTCCACACCCTCGGCGTGGACGGCGGCTACACCCAGCAGGACGTCATCGAGGTGGCGCGCGCTTTCACCGGCTGGGGGGTGATGCCTCCGGGCAAGAACCGGGAGCAGGCCGAGAACCGCCTCGCCCGGGCGGAAAAGGCCGGCGGCCTCGGCTTCCACTCGGAGGGCGAGTTCCTCTTCCGCGCCGACCAGCACGATGCCGGCGAGAAGACCATCCTGGGCACGAAATTCCCGGCCGGCCGGGGCATCGAGGACGGCGAGGCCGTGCTCGATCTGCTGGCCGCCAACCGGGCCACGGCCAAGCACATCGCCAGCCAGCTCGCCGTGCGCTTCGTCTCCGACCATCCGCCGCAGGCGCTGGTGGACCGGCTGACGGACGTCTACCTGAAGACCGGCGGCGACTCCCGGCGCCTGCTGATCGCCATCGCCGAGTCGCCGGAGTTCTGGAGCAAGGACGCGGTCGGCGCCAAGGTGAAGTCGCCCTTCGAGCTCGCCGCCTCGGCCCTGCGCGCCACCGGCAGCCACCTGGACGATCCCAAGGAGACCCTGAAGTGGATCGGCCGCATGGGCCAGCCGCTCTACGCCTACCAGGCGCCCACCGGCTATCCCGACCGCGCCGAGGCCTGGGTGAACACCGGCTCGCTGCTCAACCGCATGAACTTCGGCCTGCAGCTCGCCGCCGGCCGGGTGAAGGGGGTCGACCTCGACCTGCCGGCCCTCGACGGCGGCCGCGAGCCCGAGTCGCGCGAGGCGGCGCTCAAGACCTACTCGGCGCTGCTGATGCCCGGCCGCGACCTGACCGCCACCTTGAAGCTCCTCACCCCCATGGTGACCGATCCCAACCTGGCGAAGAAGGTGGACAAGGCCTCGCCCAAGGAGTCCGCGGGCGGCGACGCCGACGAGGAGCTGCTCGCCGGCGGCTCCGAGATGGGCGCGCAGGCGGTGAACGTCAAGTCCGTCAAGGTGCGGGGGCGGCTGGGCGACGAGCCCAAGGAGCCCATCGACAAGCGGCCACCCACGCCCCTCGAGCAGGTGGTGGGCGTGATCCTCGGGTCGCCGGAGTTCCAGAGACGATAATCAGACATCCTTGAAGATAGGAGCACCCCCCATGTTCACGCGCAGAATGTTCCTCAAAGGCGGCGGCATCGCCTTTTTCGCCCTCGGCGTGGCCGGCAATCCGAGCTTCCTCACCCGCACGGCCGAAGCGGCGACGGGCACGGGCGCGACCGCGTCACGCAAGCGCAAGGTGCTGGTGACGATCTTCCAGCGCGGCGCCATGGACGGCCTCGCCGCCGTGCCGCCCATCGACGACAGTCTCAAGCCGCTGCGGCCGCGCCTCGCCCTGAGCGCCTCCCAGGGGAGCACGGATCCGGGTCTCCTCGACCTGCAGACCGGCTTCGGCCTCCACCCGGGCTTCGCCCCGCTGTTCCCCCTGTTTCAGGACAAGCGCCTGGCCATCGTCCACGCCGTGGGCTCGCCCGACCCGACGCGCTCGCACTTCGACGCCCAGGACTTCATGGAGACAGGCACCCCGGGCCGCAAAGGGACGCCCGACGGCTGGCTCAACCGCGCCGTGGGCCTCCTCGGCCACGACAACTCGCCGTTCCGCGCCGTGGCCCTCACCACCTCGCTCCCCCGCTCGCTCTACGGCAGCGAGCCGGCGCTGGCGGTGACCAACCTCGCCGACTTCCGGGTCGCGCTGCCGGGCGCCGACCGCACGGCCGCCGCCGCCGGCCAGGGTTTCGAGGCCCTTTACGAGCAGACCTCCCAGAGCCTCCTGCGGGACACGGGCTCCGAGACCTTCCGCGCCGTCCACATGCTCTCCGCCGCCGACATTCAGAAGTACAAGCCAGCCAACGGGGCGGAGTATCCGCAGTCGCCGCTCGGCAACGCCCTGCAGCAGATCGCCATCCTCATCAAATCCGACGTCGGCCTGGAGGTGGCGTTCGCCGAGTCCGGGGGCTGGGACACCCACGTGCAGCAGGTGGGCCAGTTCAACCGCCAGGCCCGCGACCTGGCGGAGTCGATCCACGCCTTCTGGACGGACTTGGGCCCCTTCCAGGACCAGGTGCTGCTCACCACCATGACCGAATTCGGCCGCACCGTCCGCGAGAACGGCTCCGGCGGCACCGACCATGGCCACGGCTCCTGCCTCTTCGTGCTGGGCAACAACGTGGACGGCGGCAAGGTCCACGGCAACTTCCCGGGCCTCTCGACGGCCGCCCTCTACGAGGGCCGCGACCTGCCCGTGACCACCGACTTCCGCGCCGTCTTCTGCGAGCTCGCCGGCAAGCACTTGGGCGTCAAGGACGACGCCAAGCTCTTCCCCGGCTGGACGGGCAAGCGGCTGCCGCTGCTCAAAGCGTAGGAAAGCGTAGGAGGGATGGTTACCGGCCCATCAGGCCCGCGAGCGCCTCGACGCCGCGGGCGGTGACCTCGGGCGGCGCGGCGGTGAAGCAGAGGCGGACGTGGGTGGGATAGGGGCCGAAGCTCGGCCCGGGCGCCAGCAGGAGCCCACGGTCGACGCAGCGCTCCAGGAAGCCGGGCAGGCCCCTCTCGTCCAGGTGCTCCGCGACGTCGAAGAAGAGGAAGGAGCTCCCCTTCGGCGCTGCCACGCCCAGGCGGGCCGCGACCTTCTCACCCACTGGCTGGTAGAGCTCCCGCGCCCGCGCCACCCACGCATCGCCGGCCGGGCCCAAGGCGTTCACCGCGGCGATCTGCGCTGCCGTCGTCGTGCTGTAGAAGGTGTGGACGCCGATCTTGTGGACCTCCGCCATGGCCGCGGCCGGCCCGGCGACGTAGCCGCAGCGGTTGCCGGCCATGCCGTAGGCCTTGGAGAAGGAGTGGACCGCGAAGGTGCGCTCCGGCGCCAGCGGCCGGGTGTAGGCGTGCCCGCCGTTATCGCCGACGCCGCCGCCATAGACGTAGTCCTCGTAGACCTCGTCGGCGAGGATCCAGAGGTCCTGGCCTTGAGCCCACTCGGCCAGCGCCTCCAGCCAGGAGCGGGGGATGACCTGCCCCGTCGGGTTGCTCGGCGTATTGAGGTAGAGGGCGACCGTGCGCTCCGTCCGCCGCGCACGCACGGCCTCGACGGCGGTCTCCGGCGAATCCACGGCGCCGAAGAAGGGAACGTCCACCGGCACGCCATGGAACGACTGGATGGTGCCGGTGATCAGCGGCCAGTGCGGGGCGAGGAGGAGCACCTCGTCGCCGGGGGCCACGATCGCTCCCGCCACCGCCGCCAGGCCGCCGGTCGCCCCGGTGGTCACCAGCAGGTTGCTCCGCTCGGTGGGAACGCCCGTGCGCTGCCATACCCGCTCGGCGAGGGCGTCGAGCAGGGGGGGAATCCCCTGGGTCGCGGCATACCGGTGCATGCCGGGATGCTCCGCCACCTTCAGGTCCTCCATCCGGCAGCCCTCGGCGGGCTCCATCCACGTGTCGCCCACGTGCAGGGGATAGACCTCGCCGCGATAGGTGGCGAGCCGGTGCGCGAGGGCCGAGTAGACGGCGCCCGCGATGTCCAGGACGGAAGGGGAGAAACCAGGGTGGCGTGGCATGACGGCCCGGGATACTACCGCAGAACTGTTACCATCGCCGTCATGGCACTTGCGCTCACCGAAGTCCGCCGGCTGCCCGAGGAGCGGCGCCTGCGGCTGACCTGGTCCGACGGCCACGTCGCCGAGTACGACTACGACTACCTGCGGGGCTGGTGCCCCTGCGCCGGCTGCCAGGGGCACTCCGGCTTCAAGATCCGCTACCTGCCGCCGGCCAGGCCGGTGACCGTCGAGTCGATCAAGCCGGTGGGCAACTACGCCATCTCTCTCGGCTTCTCCGACGGCCACGGCACCGGCATCTACCGCTACGAGTTTTTGAGGGAGATCTGCCCCTGCGGGGCGCATGGGGAAGTCTCAGGCGAGCTCGACGGCTGAGGCTCTTTGCGTCACGAAACCTTTCGGCGGAGGCGGTAGAGACGCCACAGGTCGTGAACGATATCCGTCGGAGGCCATGGGGACCGCGTGGCGTCTCCGAAGGGGCAAGGTCGCCTCGAACCGGCAACGCCCTTCGCGGGCACGCCGCAACCGCTCGATTGGATGGGGCCGCGATCCCCAATCCCCGACCCACGGTGGGCTGCGGTCGCCTTCCCTTCGGGCGGCTGGATTGCCCTGCGGAGACGTTCCGCAGTCCCCGTGGCGTCTCCGAAGGGGCAAGGTCGCCTCGAACCGGCAACGCCCTTCGCGGGCACGCCGCAACCGCTGGATGGGGCCGCGATCCCCAATCCCCGACCCACCGTGGGCTGCGGTCGCCTTCCCTTCGGGCGGCTGGATTGCCCTGCGGAGACGTTCCGCAGTCCCCGTGGCCTCCAACGGATATCGTTCACGACCTGGAACGTCTCTACCGCCTCCGCTGGGCGGAATGCATGACGGCTAAGCCTCGCTGCGCCATTTCTCCAGATCGCCGGGAGTGTTCAAATTGAAGAAGATCTCCCCAGGCTCCCCGAAGCGGCGCAGGGCCTCCCCTTCCAGGTACTGAATGGCCAACTCCGCGCTGGCGAGGTCGTGCAAAGCGAACCGGCCTTCCTGCACCCTGGCAGCCAGGGCGGCCAGGGCGGCCGGTCCGTAGAGGGCGCAGAGCGGCTCGAGGCCGCCTTCCCAGCGTGGGATCGCCCAGTCGGCTGTGGAGCGGGCAAGCTCCGCGAGCAGGCCGGCCGGCACCCTCGGGAGGTCGCAGGCCAGCACCAGGAGCGCCCGGCCGGGATACTCTGCCGCCCCTCCCAGGATGCCGGCGGCAGGCCCCCGCCCCGCTC
>JBAPYB010000110.1:0-9212 GCA_049284515.1 Thermoanaerobaculia bacterium | reverse complement strand
GAGCCATTCCGTAAGGGTACGGAGCGACTCCGTAAGGGTACTGAGTGACTCCGCACCGGTACTGAGTCATCCAGTACAGGTACGGAACGGCTCCGCACTGGTACGGAGCCATTGCGTAAGGGTACGGAGCGACTCCGCACCGGTACTGAGTCATCCAGTACAGGTACGGAATGACACCGCACTGGTACGGAGCCATTGCGTAAGGGTACGGAGCGACTCCGTAAGGGTACTGAGTGACTCCGCACCGGTACTGAGTCATCCAGTACAGGTACGGAACGACTCCGCACTGGTACGGAGCCATTCAACTGGCTTCCACCTCGATCGCGACGAGCCTCACCCGCAAGGCCTTGCGGTGCGAGGAGTCTCGCGAATCGCACAGGCGTCGAAGTCAGGACGGCCCAAAGGGTCGTGATCCTTAAGCCCAGGGCATCGCCCTGGGTACCAGGCCGGTCCAGAGATGCGGCCTGAAGGGCCGCGATACCGTGGGCAGGGCGGGCGGAAGCGGAAAGCCTCCGCGTCGCCGCCCGGAAGGCGCCACCGGGCGAGGCGGACTCGGAAGCTCCCCGTGGTGTTGTCGCCGGAGGAGGTCAAGGCGATCTTCTCGCATCTTGCCGAGGTAGAGCGTCTCTTTCTCTCCCTGCTTTATGGCACCGGGATGCGGCTGACGGAGGGCCTGCGCCTGCGGGTGAAGGACGTCGACTTTGCCTACGACCAGATCACCATGCGGGATGGTAAGGGAGAGAAAGATCGGATGACGATGCTGCCGGCTTCGCTGAAAGCAGAGCTGCAGAAGCACCTGAAGACTGTCAAGAGACTTCACGAAGAGGATCTTGGGACGGGGCATGGCCGGGTGAGTCTCCCCTACGCCTTGGCGCGAAAATATCCTGGCGCGGACGCTGAGTGGGGATGGCAGTACGCCTTTCCGGCTCCTTCGCTGTTTCGGAATCCACGGACGGGAGAGCGTGGCCGGCACCATCTGCACGAACGAAATCTCCAGGGGGCGTTCCACGAGGCCAAGCACAAGGCAGGCATCGCCAAGCATGCGAGCTGTCACACTCTGCGGCACTCCTTCGCCACCCACCTACTCTTGAATGGCTATGACATCCGGACCGTGCAGGAGTTGTTGGGTCACCAGAGCCTGAAGACGACCATGATCTACACCCACGTGCTGAACCGTGGCGGAAGGGGAGTACGAAGTCCCATGGACGCCCTATAGGCTCCGGAGAATACATTGGAGTCAGCCGTATAAGCGGCCAGCCTTAGACGCCCTTACGAGGCGTATAAGCGTCCAGCAATGCATATCGTTGCCGGCTATCACTCCTTCCTACGAGTCGCTGGGAGGCATATACGACTGCCATGGCTTGCTTGAATCGCCGCAACTCCTTCTCTCCCAGATAGATGGTCTGGAATGGGACCTCCACGGGCCTCCCGAAGGGTGCCCCAAAACGGACCCTCCTGCGGCATGCATATCGCTCGGGGTCCAGGGCATTGACGAGGTTAAGGAACCGGCGTATGATCCTAACGACCGAAGAATAAAGAAGATAGCCAGGCCTGAAGGACTCCCGGGTGGAGTTGAGGCTGAGTCGCTAAGGACTAGGCGGATAAGTTCAGAGTGAAGTTATGCGCGAAGGAAAGAACGCAGCATTGCAGAAGGGCAATTTATGCCGAAATACGTCTCCCAGACCAGTCGCTCGTGAGCGGCTAACATTCCTACACCGCTTTGAGCGGTTTCCAGTTGTTTCAAGCCACCGGCTATGCCGGTGGTATCTGATACTACCGACAAGGAGATTTGAGTATGCGCTCTAATCCACACTTCCTGGCCCTACTGAGCATTCTTCTCTTACCCACTGCGGCGCAGTCCTATGACTGGGAACTTCCGCAAAAGTGGGAGGCCATACAAGAGATCATGTACGCGCACGACGCCTACTCTTTGGTCGAATCCAAGTACGGCGCGGAAATAAGCACGTCTTTCAGCACGCATCATAAGCTAGCCCCAAACAAACGTTCGCCTCATGGTGTCGCACGACTTAAAATTACCAAAACCTTCGACTACAAGATGTTTCGTGATGTCTGTTCAGATACAATGAAAAATCCATTGGTCAGTAGTTACTTCGCTAAAGATTGGGAGTCGCTAGAAGGCCAAATCGACAGCAGGGGCGATTATTACGAAGTCCTGTTCACCGTCAGGAGCGACGAACAAAAAATCGCTATTACGCAAGACCGCGACCAAGGAGAACCGGTGATTTTGATCTATGTTTTTTCAGTCAGTGATCAGGCCCATACTGACGAATTGAAAGAGAAGCTTCGCAACAAAGCGCATCTGACTGCCCGCGCGTTTATTTTTCAATCGATGGCAATCAGAAGGAGGAGGTAAGTTCAATGAGTCATCTTGCCTTTAGCGGTTCGGCAAGGTTCCTGCGACGACATGACCATATGAATCCCGATAATTCAGGAGGATACACTCCGAGAGCGCGCAAGAGATTTCGAGCACCACTATTGCTCGTATGCTCGATAGCGCTCTCAAGCGCGCTCTCTCAAGGAGCAATCGCAATCGACCCTGTGTTTCAATTCAGCGAGCGGCATGAGTTCACGCAGATGCCGACTGTCGAGGGACAAGTAGCTACGTCTGGGCAGTTTTATAGTAATTCTCAAGATGCGGTGGACGTTGCATACGAGACGCTTAAGGAGATGGGGTTTGAAAAGGATGTCGAATCAAGCGCGATATTGCTGCCTTACGTCAATGGTGTTCATAATCGTGAGCCGTTCCGTGCTTCAATCATCTTTCATCCTGAGAGGATCGATGTCGAAATAATGGCTAATAGCACTCATGTGGAAGGGGCTACACGAGATCTCATGTTGACGTTCTGCCGTGTACTTATTGCGCGATTCATGCAGCGATGGGACGACTCTTTGCAGGAAACACAGAGGTTCTCATTGGAGCAGCGTAATATCGCGCGAGCAGCTAAACAGGAATACTTGGACAATTTTCGATCCAAAGTTGATTGGCAAGCAGCCATTGCTTTGTTTGGAACTGCATGGATGGTGAGTCATGCTTTATCGCCAAGCGAAGAATCTTCCGGTAGGTCACCGGGTTACTCCAACTCCTATTCTCCGCCTCCAGTTTCTTCGAATTCTGCAGAAGAATGCCTCAGGATACTTAGGGAGGATGTTCTTAGTAATCGAATGCGCTATATCCAGTTCAAGTGTCCGAGGAGCGGAGATTGGACAATTGGAGCAGGACGGTTTCTTTACCAAAAGGAATCAGGAAAATGGGGAACAACTAAAGGTGCTTTAGGGAGAGTATACTCTTCACCAACGGATGGACTAAGAAAGGAGTGTGGATGCGATTGACACCTCCTTGCCAATGCACTCGTCAGTTACGGTAGAGTAGCTGTCGGGTACTTGTGTATATCGTTGTTGCTGATTGGACTATGGGTACTCGGGAGGTAGTTTCCGGGGTGCGATAGTTTAGAAATATAGGGATGTTCTTGGCATCACTAAATCTTCAGGCGCGTCCGTGTTTTCCTCAAAAGGAGAAAGGCGCGAAAAGATGAAGACTGGAAGGCAAGATCCGCATAACCCGGCGTTTGCACTCGGATGGCTGGCTTCGCCATCCGCCGGTGAAACGCATCAGCGTTATGCGCCTCTGTCCATGAGGTGAGAGTAAGAGATGATACGCGGCCTCCAGTACATACTACATGTGGTTGGCCCACTTCTTATCGGTGGAATTATCTACATGATCTGGCGAGCTGAAACCCTCCAAATGTTCAGGTGGTTCGAGTTTGTTCATCTGGAAAGCGCGATTTACACGCTTCGAGAAATGTATGGCGGTCAGGGTGGACAGCTTCCGACATGGCTTCTGTATTCGCTACCCGATGCCGCGTGGACTTATAGCCTCTCGATGTACATGGGCCTTTTGTGGATCGACACCAGTCCGCGAGTGGCCTTCTCCCTTGCTGCGATAGGTCCCACACTCGGAATTGGTGCTGAGCTAGGCCAAGCACTCAGGATTGTGCCTGGCACCTTCGACCTCGCAGATATTCTATTATCGGCAGCTGCCTTTATTGTTTCAATCATGGTCCTGTTCTCAAAGAAAGAAATGAGCCGATGAAGTATCCGCATCACCTAACACGGGCGCTGTTAACCTTCTTTGGTTTTGCTGCTTTCATCATGCTGGCCTTTGGGAGCCGCCAAAGCCATCATGATTCTGATTATTCCGCTTATTCTCCACCGCCCGAGGTTGTTGGCCGAGAAAACGCACTGACTTGGGCCAAGTCAAACTCGGCTGATCTTAAAAAGAAAATCTACCAAGTGGAAATGAGAAGAAATCATGCTCAAAGCGAAGTGCGCAAGCTCGAGACCCTAAAAGAACAATTTCCGGCGGATGCAAACAAGACCGAAGAGAGAAGAAAGGAATGGCAACGGGTAGTGATCGAACTAGATTCGGCTCTAACGGCGGTAACGCAATCTGCCTCATCGGCTTACCTCGCGCATCGAAGGGACGGGGAGAATAGTGGCGCGGTACTCGGGGAAGTGTATAGCCAGTGGGGCCCCACAGCCGATCGAGCGATTGCTCTTGCGAAAAAGCAACGGGCGAAATCGGGAGACTAGGATGGGAACGAAAGCTGGCGCATAACCCGGCTGCTCAACCGGACGGCTGCGCCGCCGGTTAGCAGCGTCCTCGTTCGGCGACCAAGACCATTATAGGGGAGTAAGCAAAATGAAGGGAGTTTATCTAGTCCTAGCGTTGGCGCTGGTTCTTGCCTCTATGCCTACCCTTGCGGCCACCTACGAGGTAAAGCGTGAGCAGGAAGGCCCGTTCTCCTTCAAGATAATGGGCATCGAGTTCAACAAAGGCTCTAGCTTGCGGCGAGAGAGCGTTCTGTTCAACGATCCATCATGTCCGGTTCAACTCGTCAAGAATGCGATGGCGTTCAACTATGCAGACCGGCGTTTCACGATCGGTTCGACAACTAATCTCACCTTCGGACAACCAGTAATGGCATTGGAAGTGCGCCACATCTTGTTCGACGTGCTTGGCCGCCATATGCGTAACCTGGCAAATCTCGAAGCTCGCGACTTTGCTGCCGAGCCTGCATCACTCAGCGGCACGTGGAACGTATTCAATGACAACGATATCTCAGAACTACTTACGACAGTTACCTATGTCTCCCGTGCTCGTCTCGCGGACGGCACCCAGTGGGTGTTTAACTCTGACAACCTCACTCTCGCGCTCGGAACACTTCACCTCGAGAAGAAAATTGACGATGACAAACCGCCAACCTCTGGCCCAAAATGAATGGTGTATCCATCGCCGAACACGGCGCTTGCACTCGGACGGCTGAGCCAAAAGTACCCATCCAGCCTCGAAGGTAGCGCCCCAAAGAGGAGTTCCAGGACCTGATAGTCATCTTGCGTTCGTCATGAGAGTAACTCCTCGTGAGAACCTGAATTGGAAATGTGGCCGGTCCTTTGCCGCGCCGGAACCTGCAAGTGAGCCGCCGCTCCCTAGCGAGTAGTGGAGACGCGCTGCTTGGTCTTTCGCGACGAGAAAACGGCGTCGGCGGTGTGCTAAGATTCCCCCATGAAGGCCCGAGTCTACATCGAGACCTCTATGGTCAGCTATCTCACAGCCAAGCCGAGCCGCGATGTCGTTGCAGCAGGCCATCAGCAGATCTCGCTCGACTGGTGGGAGCGTCGCCGGCACGACTTCGACCTCGTCGCCTCGCTTCTGGTCCTGAATGAGGCCCGGCTGGGCAACCCGGAGTTGGCCGCGAGGCGGCTGGCTATCCTTGAAGGACTTCCTCTCCTGGAGGTGACTGCTCCAGCACAGAACCTTGCAGTCACGATTGTTCAGAAAGGGCTTCTGCCTCAGACCGCCTACCCCGATGCCCTTCATATCGCAACTGCTGCTGTACATCAGGTCGACTATCTACTCACCTGGAACTGTACCCACATTGCGAATGCGGAGATTTTACCGCGGATCGCCCTGATCTGTGAGCCCTTCGGCATTGTTTTACCATATATCTGCACACCTGAAGAGTTGCTTGGAGAAGCCCAATGATAACTGACCCTATTGTCGATGAGCTTGATCGGCTACGTGCGGAGCAGATGGCCCAGTTTAATTTTGATTTCGAAGCCTTCTATCGGGATCTTAAGGAGCAGGAGAAGCTTTTGCCACAGGCAGTAGAACCTCCACCGAAGACGACGCCGAACCCACGCTTGCAGCGGACGGCTGGCTCCGCAGTCCGCCGCTGAAGCGCCGCTCGCCACGCTACCGAACACGCACAACGGTCATCCGCTGATGCTCGCGGCGCTCGGCGCGCACACGAAGCTCATGACCCTCTACCTCATGAGCGTCTACGGCGACCCCGAGCTCAGGAAAGGGTTCGAGATCGCCTACAAGAGGACGGGCAAGAAGCTCGACATGGGCGGCTGCTGCGTCCACTTCAAGAAGCTCGACGATCTGCCGCTTGACGTCGTCGGCAACACCATCGCCCGCGTCGGCGTCGACCAATACATCGAGCGCTATGAGAACTCGCGCACGAAGAAGAACCCGAAGACGAAGACGAAGAAAGCGAAGCGCTAACGCTACGAGGCTCGGCCTTGAGGCCAGTAAGCCGTCTAACTCGATATCGTTGGCCGTCAGGGGTAGTGAGTAAAGAGCGGGCGGTGTCGGCGAGGGTACAAGCTCAACGCCCCAGCCGCGCCGTCCAGTCGAAGATCAGGTTGACAGCCTCGGGGGCGACGGGGCCTACCGCCTGGTTGACGAGGAAGCGCTGGCCGTCCGGCGTGCTGTCGTACTCGGGCAGGTCGTAGGGCAGGACGCCCAGGCGCGCGTCGAAGAGGACGTGGGCGGGGCCGGGATCGAGCTCTTTCCCCGGTGCCATGGGCACGGCCATGAGGCGGCCGTCCGGCGCAATGTAGAAGAGCTCCCGGCCGTCGCGCCGCCAGTGCGGACCGAATCCTCCCCCGGGCGAGACCACCCGCTCCGCTCCCGGCTGGGCGAAGGGACGCACGTAGACGTCCATCCGCCCGCTGGCGTCGGAGGTGTAGGTGAGCCACCGGCCGTCCGGGGAAAGCCGGGCGTCCCCCTCGGAGAACGGGCTGCTCAGGATGGAGAGGGGCGGGCCGCCCGCGAGCGGCAACGCCTCCACATCGTAACCCCCGGCGGGATCGTTCTTCGTGTAGAAGAGCAGCCGGCCGTCGGAAGACCAGTCGGTGGGCGTCTTGTAACGGCTGGAGACCAGCAGCGCGTGTTCCGCCCCGCCATCCAGGTCCTTGGTGTACAGGTCCGCCGCGCCTCCGCGCTCGATGGCGAGAGCGAGCCGCGACTGATCCGGAGACCAGATGGGGAAGAGATAGGTGCCGGGGTGCGCTTCCGCAAAGAGCCGTGCCTGCCCCTGTGCCGTGTCGAGGAGCCAGATGCCGAGATTCTGAGTCCGTGGGTCCACGCGCATCACCGCCACCTGTCGGCCATCCGGAGAGATCAACGGGCTTGACCAGTAGCCCGCCTCTCCCAGCGCGCCCAGCCGCTTCCCGGTGCGATCGAACCATTGGTTCTGCGTGAGCGTCATCGGCACCGGGCGGTAGGCCAGGATGCCCGCATCGGAGGCCGTGAAGTCGGCCGCATCGGCCTCGATGCTGATCCCTTCCGCCAGGGCGACCGGCTCCCCTGAAAGCGCGAGCGACCCGGCATCGAACCGTTGCGCCATCAGGTTCGCCTCGCTGGCGAAGAGGAGGTATCCCGGCGAGACGTAGAGGGCGTTCGAGGCGGAGGGGAAGAGGAAGCGCAGGTCCGGCGAGCCGAGGGTTCCGGTGTAGGTGCCGCTGCGGCCTCCGTCGGTCCGCACGTAGACGAGGAAGTGCTTCTGGTCGGGGAGGAAGACCGGCGAGTTGTGGCTGGTTTCGTGGCGTGCCGGATTCAGCCGGGTGACCGGCACCGCGGGCCCGCCGCCCGCGTCGACGCGCCAGAGCGGCGACATGTTGGTGGGCGCGAACAGGATGGTCCCGTCCCGTCCCCAGGCACCGCTTCCCGTGGGTGCTTCCGCCACGGTCTGCACCGCGCCGCCCGTGGCGGGAATCCGCTTGAGCTTGCCCTCGGCGAAGAACGCGATGTCCTTCCCGTCCGGCGACCAGAAGGGGCGCAGCGCTCCGAGCGTCCCGTCGAGCAGCCGCGTGTCGTCGCGGTCCAGGGAGCGGACCCAGAGGCGGGTCCGGCTGTCGCTCCCGGTGGCGACGAGGACGATCTGGCGGCCGTCCGGCGAGAGCGCCGCGGAGGGGAAGCTGTACAGCTTCTCGCCGGCCGGCGCCAGCACGGAGAGTTGGAGGGGAGTCCTCCGTTCGTCGGATCGCCTGGTGAGCCAGGCCATGGCTCCAGTGCCCAGGAGTCCGAGCAAGAGGACGGCCACGGCTCCCCAGGCGATCCGCTTACGCCGGGCCGCGGGAGTTGCCGCGGCGGGGCTGGACGTGGAGCCGGTCAGCGCACCCAGGGCAAAGGCGAAGTCACGCGCCGACTGGAAGCGCGCCTCGCGGTCCTTCTCCAGGCAGTGCCGGACCACGAGCTCGACGGCCAGGGGGACCGGCCGGCCCTCCGCGCTCTGCAGGTCCGGCGGCTCCTCGCGCAGGATGGCGCTCAAGACTTCGACCTCCGAGTCCCCCTGGAAGGCCCGGCGCCCGGCGAGCATCTCGTAGAGGATGGCGCCCAGGGAAAAGAGGTCCGCCCGGTGATCGACCGGCAGCCCGCGAGCCTGCTCGGGCGCCATGTAGCCGACCGTTCCCATCACCACGCCCGGCTCCGTGCCGGGCGTGGTCGTCGCTGCGGCGAGCCTGGACGCCGAGTCGGGAAGCGGCAGCTTGGCGAGGCCGAAATCGAGGATCTTCACCTGTCCATCCCGCGTCAGGAACAGATTCTCCGGCTTCAGGTCCCGGTGCACGATCCCCTGCTCGTGCGCCGCCGCCAGCCCGCGGGCGATCTGGACCGCGATGTCCACGGCCTTGTGCACCGGCAGCGCTCCTCCGATGAGCCGGGCGCGCAGGGTCTCGCCCTCGAGCAGCTCGGTCACGAGGTAGGACCACCCCGAGTCGGAGCGGAAGTCGAAAACCGCCAGGATGTGAGGATGGCTGAGCGCCGAAGCGGCCCGCGCCTCCTGCTAGGGTGTCTCAAAGTGGTCGCCAGCGCGGCCTGCGTCGCCAGGGATTGAAATCACCTG
>JBAPYB010000109.1:0-20964 GCA_049284515.1 Thermoanaerobaculia bacterium | reverse complement strand
CTCTACGACGCCGCCTACAACGACTATCTCAAGGGCAATTACGACCTCTCGATGCGGGAGTTCCAGGAGTATCTGGCCAACTTCCCCAACACCGACCTGTCGGACAACGCCACCTACTGGATCGGCGAGGGCTACTACCGCCAGAAGCGGTACCGCCAGGCCATCGAGCAATACGACGCCGTGCTGAGCCGCTTCCCGCACAGCGACAAGACGGCGAGCGCCCTGCTCAAGAAGGGCTACGCCCACCTGGAGCTCGGCGAGCGCTCCCAGGGGCTCGTCCAGCTCCAGCACGTCCTGAGGAGCTACCCGACGAGCGACGAGGCCAACCTGGCGCGGGGCCGGCTGCGCGAATTGGGCTATGAGGTCCGCTAGCTTGACGTACGCCGGCTGCGATGCTATAAAGCCGTGCCGCACTCCGGTGCGGCTCCGGGATCTTTCCCCTTACAACCCGAACCGTAAGCAAGACCACGAAGGAACCATCGCGAATGGCGAATACCAAGTCGGCTGAGAAGCGGAACCGTCAGAACCTCCAGGCGCGCGAGCGCAACCGGGCGCAGCGTTCGCGCCTGCGCACCGCCATCAAGAGCCTCCGCTCGGCGGTGGCGGCCGGCGACGCGGCCAAGGCGGCCGAGATGCTGCCCCAGACCCTGGGCATTATCGACAAGATCGCCCAGAAGAAGGTCATCCACGCCAACACGGCATCGCGTTACAAGTCCCGCCTCTCCAAGACAGTCGCCTCCCTGGCGAAGTAGGGCCTCCCCCTTCCCCACCCAGGCAACAGGTCTCGCGGGCTTTCTTCGCCCGGGAGGCCGTGGCGCCGCCTGAAACGAAATCCTCCTCCGCGTCGCCTGTCTGTAGGGAATGCGAGGCAAAGGAGGGTAAACTGGAGTGGCCTTCCCGGCGATCCAGATCATGAGCGCGCAAACGGAGAGCGGTCTCCTCAGGCTGGCGATTGCCAGGGGCCTCCTGCGTTGGGAGGACCTCGACTCGGTCTCCGACCATCTGCCCGGCAGCTCCGCCGGCGGCGAGGACCCGCTCGACCCTCTCCTCCATGGCCGCTGGATCCGCGCGCTGCTCGACGACGGTCTCCTCACTCCGGATGCCGTCGCCAGCCTCGCCGCCGAGCTCGAGCGGACAGGAGATGATCTCACCCCGGACCTGATGGCCGGCAGCAGCCCCTGGAGCCGGCGCCCCGCCTCCGGCTCCGGACGGTTCCTCAGCCGGGACGTCGCCTCCCCGGGCTCGGCGGAGGGGCTCGACCTCGCCCCCGAATACCGCTTCCTGGCGGACTGGAGCCGCTACCGCGTCGAGCGCCTGCTGGGCGCCGGCGGCATGGGCACGGTGTACAAGGCCTTCGACCCGACTCTCGGCCGCTACGTCGCCCTCAAGTTCCTGCACCGCAACGACGACGACCACACCCAGCGCTTCCTGCGCGAGGCGCGGGCCCAGGCGCGCATCGCCCACCCGCACGTCTGCCAGGTGCACGAGGTGGGCGAGGTCGAGGGGCGCCCCTACATTGCCATGCAGTACATCGACGGGCGTAGCCTCGGCGAGCTGTGCGAGGAGCTGACGGTCGAGACCAAGGTACGGCTCCTCCGCGACGTGGCGCGGGCCGTCCACGCCGCCCACCGCAACGGCCTCATCCACCGCGACTTGAAGCCCGGCAACATCCTGATGGCGCGGGACGAGTCCGGCGAGCTCCACCCTTTCGTGGTGGACTTCGGCCTCGCCCAGGAGCAGGACGAGGTGGCCCTCTCCCGCACCGGCGTGATCAGCGGCACCCCGGCCTACATCTCCCCCGAGCAGGCGCAGGGCAAACCGCTCGACCGCCGGACGGACGTCTACAGCCTCGGCATCGTGCTCTACGAGCTGCTGGCCGGCTTTCCGCCGTTCAAGGGCCCCAATCTCGCCCGCATCCTCGTCCAACTGGTCCAGGAGGACGCGAAGCCCCTGCGCCAGATCGATCCCGGCACACCTGAGGACCTGGAGACTCTCGTCGCCAAGTGCCTGGAAAAGGATCCGGCCCGGCGCTACGAGTCGGCCCGCGCCCTGGCCGAGGACCTCGACCGCTTCCTGGAAGGCGATCCCATCCTCGCCCGGCCGGCCGGCTGGGGCTATCGTGCCGGGAAGCGGCTGCGCAAGAACAAGGCCCTGGCGGCGGTGTCGGCCGCCGCGGTGCTGGCCCTGCTGACTCTCGGCGCCTTCAGTGTGCGGCAGCAGATGCGGGCGCGCGAGCGGGCCGAGCTCGCCCAGCGCTTCGGCCAGCGCCTGGGCGAGCTCGAGAGCAGCATGATGTACGAGGCCATCCTCCCCCGCCACGACATGACGCCCTACAAACGGCGGCTGCGCCTGGGGATGGAGGCCATCGACGGAGAGATGAAGCGGCTCGGCGAGGTCGCGGAAGGCCCCGGCAACTTCGCCATCGGGCAGGGCTACCTGGCGCTGCACCAGTACGCGACCGCCCGCATGCACCTCGAACGGGCCTGGCGGGCCGGCGAGCGGGACCCTCAGGTGGCGGTCTCCCTGGGCGAGGCTTTGGCCGCCTCCTACGAGCGGGCGCTGGAGGACGGCGTCGTGCAGGCCAGCCCCGAGAACCTCGACCGCACCTACCGCCAGCCCGCCCTCGCCTACCTGCGCACGGCGGCGCGCGACCCCCTGGGCGGTCCCTATGTCGCGGGGCTCATCGCCTACCTGGAGCGGCGCTATCCGGACGCGCTGGCCGCGGCGCAGAGGGCCCGCCTCCAGAGCCCCTCGTTCTACAAGGCGGCCCAACTGGAAGCCATGGTCTACCTCTCCCAGGGGACCGAGTCCGCCAACGCCGGCCGCTACCCAGAGGCCCAGGGGCTGTTCGATCGCGCCGGCGAAGTCTACCGGCAGGCCCTCGCCCTGGTGCCCAGCGAGCCCGGGCTCTACGCCGGCGATTGCGACCGCTGGACCCGCTGGCTCGGCGCCGCCCTGGGAGCGCGCGACCTGCAGCCGGCCGAGGTGGCGCGGACGCGGTCGGCCTGCGACCTCGCCCTGAGCGTGGACCCGGAGCTCGCCGACGTGTTCATCCTCAAGGCCGCCGTCGCCTGGCGGCTGGGCGATCAGGAAGTCAAGCGCGGCGTCGACCCCGGACCCGAGCTCACGGAAGGGATCCGCCTGTCCGAGCGCGCCATCGCCCTCGACGGCCGGGACGCCCGCGCCTTCAACTACCTCGCCCTCTCCCACCGGCTGCTGGCGCAGTGGGACCTGGCGCACGGGAGCGATCCCGCGGACCACATCGAGAAGGGGATCGCCGCCGCCCGCAAAGCCGTGGAGGCCCAGCCCGAGATGGCTGCCGCCCACGCCGGCCTCGGCACCGCGTACCTGGTCCTGGTCCAGGCCCGGCAGCGCCAGGGGCTCGATCCCACCAAGGCCCTGGAGTCCGCAGCCGCAGCCTACGAGCGGTCGATCGCGCTCGATCCCAAGCGCGTGGCCTCCTATGTCAACCTGGGGAACGCCTGGAAGTCCATGGCCGAGGTCCGGGTGGCGCAGGGCGCGGACCCCAGCGGCGCCGTGGGCAAGGCCGCCGCGGCGTTCGAGCAGGCGGTGCACCTCAACCCTCAGTACGCCGCCGCCCACAACAACCTGGGCAACGTCCACCTCACACTCGGCGAATACCTGCTCGCCCGCGGCAGCGATCCCCGCCAGGCTTTGTCCGACGCCGCCCACAGCTACGAGCGCGCCCTCGCCATCAAGCCCGACTACTCGCCGGCGCGCTTCAACCTCGGCTACACCTACCGCAGCCTGGCCGAGGGGCTCGTGGACCAGGGACAGGAGCCGGGACCGGCCCTGACCGCCGCGGACGCCGCCCTCGGCGAATATCTCCGCCTCAACGCCAACGACGCGGACGCCTTCCTGGAACAGGCCCGCGTCCGGCTCGTCGCCGCCCGCTGGAGCCTGCACCGCAAGGCGAGCCCGATGTCCGCGACGTCCGTCCTCGGCCAGGCCGCGGCCGACCTCCACCGTGCCGAGGCGGTCAACGCCAAGAATCCGGACGTCCTCTACACCCAGGCCCAGGTGGCCCGCTTCCAGGCCGAGGCCGAGCCCCGCAGGGCCTTGCCGCCTTTGAAGGAAGGGCTGGAACGGGTGGGCAAGGCCCTCGCCATCAACCCCGGCGAAGGAAGATATCTGGCGCTGCGCGGCCTCCTCCTCTATCGCACCGCCCGGCTGGACGCGGACCCTGGCCGCCGGCGGGACGGCGCAGGGCAGGCCGTGGCCTCGCTCCAGGCGGCGCTCAAGGCCAATCCCCTGCTGGCCCGCGAGTACGGACCCGTGCTGGCGGACGCCCGGCTGGACGCGGGGATGGCCGCGCCGCCGCCCGTCAAGCTTTGACGCTCACTCCTCCGGATCGACCTGGGGCAGCGCGCCCTCGGCGATCAGCCGCTCGACGAGCTTCTGCCGCTGGCGCTTTCGCTTCACGCGCCGCTTCAGGATGACCATCATGGCGAGGAAGAAGAGGGCGCTCACGGCGAGGGTGGCCTGAAGCTCGTAGGGAGTGTTGTCGAACAGGCCGACGACGTTGGAGTAGACCACGGTCAGCAGACCGATTCCGGCGCTGGCGGTATAGGACTTGAGGTCCTGCAACGTGTCGAGCCGCTCGAGCTCGGTCAGCCGCAGCTCCTTGCGCCGGTGATAGGCGTGCAGGTGGAGGAGCGCGAAGATGGCGAACACCGCCGCGATCCCCAGGCCGTAAACGGTCAACATCGGCGTCACGTGCTCGGGCAGGATCACCTTCTCCACCGTGCCGTTCGGGAGCCGGATCGTCTTGCCGCCCCCCATCAGGCGGTTGACGGCCCAACCCAGGACGAACTTGAGCGGGAAGACGAAGAACAGCACGACGAACAACAGCGCGCCGTTGAGGATCACCGTCGTGCGGTCCTCCAGGCCGTAGCGCCGGAAAAACGTGAACTGCCGGTACCAGAGCAGGTACAGGATGGAGAAGGTCAAGGCGAAAGAGACGAAGCCGCGCATGGCCTCCAGCAGCTCGCCCGAGGTGCGGGGGACCTCCAGGGCCACGATCAGGAGCGTCACGGCGAAGCCGAAGATGGCATCGCTCAAGCCCTCCAACCGGGAGATCTCGCGGCTGCGCCAGCGGAACTCGTGCCGTGCCGTGGCGGAGTGGCGGTCGATGAGCTTCTCACGGAGCATGCGGACTCCCTCGTGCGGTCAGCGCCGCAGCACGCCGATCGCCTCCAGGTCCTGCAGATATTCCGCCACCTCGGCGAAGGGCAGCGGACCGTAGATGGCGGCGACGTCGTACCAGATCTGTTGCATCGTCCGCCGGCCGTCCACGAGATTGAGGATCTCGTAGGCGTACTCGCCGCCTCCGCCCCACAACCCCGTCCGCTTGGTCAAAGCGGGCGCCGCGATCCCCTTCGCCGCCGCATGGTCCTGGAACCAGTCATAGCCGAAGCCGCCCATGGGACCCTTGGGATCGGGCGCACGATGATAGACGATCGTCATCCTGCGGTCGGGCCTCGCCGGCACCGGCCCGATCAGCTTGTCCAACCCGGCGAGGAAAGCCGCCGCCGCCTTCTCGACGTCCGGCCCGGGCGAGGCGAAGCGGCGGATCGAATCCACCACTCCGGCCTCGTAGGCGAGGTGGAACCGCAGCAGGTTGTCGACCTCGGCGGCCTCGCCGCTTCGCCGCAGCCGGTCCGCCCGGGCCAGGGTCTCCGCCGTGCGCTCCAGGCACCCCCGCTTGATCTCCTCCCAGAGGGCCGGCACCTGAGCCGCGTCCAGCCCCGCCAGGTAATAAGCGCTCGCGGCGCCCAGGAAGGCGGCGCGCTCGAGCTTGGTGGGATCGATGTTGGCGACGCCATCGGCGTGGGTGTGGATGTAGCGGTCCGGCCAGTCGTTGAGGTAGATCGCCGGCACCCGGAACGAGCCCTCGCTCCACACCTGGTGATCGCTCCCTTCGGTGAAGTCCACGAATTCCGCCTGGAGCGCCCGCTTGCTCCCCTCGGGGTCCACCAGCGGATAGGGCGCGGCGCCGGTCGCCGCCAGGGCGTAGGACTGCTCGTTGACGAAGCGGCCGAAGGCGGCGCCCACGTCGTTGACGAAGGTCGGCAGGCTCTTGGGCGAGCGGGTGACGTGGAACACGGCCTTGGTGACCTCGGCGTCGCCGCCCACCATGTCCATGTGGATCACGGCGAGCGCCCGGGCGACGAGGTCCGGCCGGGCGTTGAGCAGCGAGATCGTCCCCTCGATCTCCGGCGGCCAGACGAAGCGGATCGTGCGCTTGGGCGCCGCGAGCTTCCCCTCGCGGATCAGCTTCGCCAGGGTGCGCCCGGTCTCCAGGATGGTGGCGCAGCCGCTGGCGTTGTCGTTCGCCCCCGGCCGCTGGTGGTCGAGATGGCAGGAGAGGACGATCTCGTGCGCGCGGTCCATCCCCGGGATCACCGCCGTCGTGATGCTGTACACCCCGGGATGCTGGCCGGCGCGGACGCTCGCCCGCAGCCGCACCGTCTTGCCGGCCACCCCCGCAGTCATCCGTTCCTGCCAGGCCCGGGCCTGCTTGAGCGACACCATGAAGGCGAAGGTCTTCGGCGCCGGGAAGGTGTCGAGATGCCCCCAGCGCACCAGGTTCTCGTCCTCCTTCCACCACCCCGTCATCTGGTTCTGGGCGTAGGAGACGAGCCCGGCCGCGCCGAGCTTGTCGACTGCCAGGGCATAGGCAGCGCCCGGCTGAGAGGAAGTCAACACGAGCTTGCCGCGCACGTCCTTGCCCCGATAGTCCGCCTCCGCCGTGCCGGCGCCCACGTCCACAAGCTCGGCCGCCGCTTCGCCGCCGGCGCTGTCCTGGGCGAGCACGATGGGCCGTGCCTCCCAGGAGGCGATCCGCTCGCCGTCCACCCAGGAATCCCCCTCCTGGCGCTGCTCCCACAGCTCGGCGAAGTCCACGTCCCAAGCCGGCCGCGAGCGCTGAGTGCCGTAGAAGATCGTGCCATCGGCCGGCAGCTCGACGATCTCCACCTCGGAAAGGCCGTATTCCTTGGCCCGGTCCCGCACCCGCTCCGCCGCCGCCCGAAACCCCCGCGAGCCCCGCATGCGGTGGAACAGCGTGAGGTCCTGAAGATTGCGCTTCGCCGCCGTCCCCGACACCTCGCTGGCCAGGGCCCGCACCACCGGCTCGGGCAGCAGCGGGGGCGGGGCTGTCGTTTGGGCCTGAAGGACCGGCGCGGAGAGGCTCAGAACCAAGGCCGCAGACAAGGCAAACCCCTGAAATCTCATGGCACCTCCTGAAGGCTGGATTGCTATGGTAGGCTGTCCACCGAGGCCGACATTATGGCGCAAAGCTCACTCAAAGTCCGAGATCTGACCGAGCGGATCGAAGCCCTGGAGCCGGAAGAGCGACTGGAGCTCCTACGACGCGTGGTCACGCCTGAGTTGGAGCTTCGCCTGCTCGTCGAGGATCTGCAACAAAGAATCCCGGCCGCCGATCCTCGCGCGCTTGCTCGAGACATAAATCGGACTGTTCGCGAGGTTCGCTCGAGGCGACGCCTCTCCCCTACCTCTCATACCCAGTAGGCGCCTTCGCGTACGCGAAGCAGACAATCCATTCACGTTGGAACGAGGAGGGTGACCCCATGAGTCAGCCGAGACGAAGCCAACTCGTTGTCGCCGCAACCGTCGTACTCGTGATCGCGCTATGGGCGCACGCAGCGTCCCCCGCCAAGGCCCCTGCGGGAAGACCGCCGAGGGGCCTACACCCGGGCCTTCCGGCCGCGGTGACGAAGGCAGGCGCCAGTCAAGCCACTTATGACGACTTCGCCTGGCAATTGTTCATCGACCTGAACTGGCCTGCCCGGCCCGACGGCAAGCCGGACCTTTCAAAGATCATCGGCCAGGCCCCCGAGGATCCGCGGGTCTGGGACTTTTTCACGGACACGACGGAGATCTTCCACAGCAGCAACCTGTGTCCCGAACAGAAGGCTTCGCCGAAGCTCAAGGTGCTCCGCATGTTTCGGGAGACCACCAACGCAGGACTGGACGTGCAGGCTGGATCGAGCTGGCCGCTGGTGGATCAGAACCAGAACTTTTCCCCGGTCGAGATCGTCGTCAACGACGTTCAGAAGGGATATATCGCCGGCAACGGCTTGACGACGCCGGACGGGCTGAAGAAATACATCGAGCACCACGCGATCGTCTTTCCGCAGGGCTCCATGGAAGTGAAAGCTGCCTGGCGCCTCTTCCCCGCCAACACCGATCCCAAAATCCTGGCCCGGTACCACACCAAGAATGCGGTGATCTGCGTGGCCGGCCAGCAGAGCGAAAGCGGCCAGCCCTACTCGCTCACGGGCACCATCGGGCTGGTCGGCCTGCACATCGTCTACAAGACCAGCAACCAGCCCCGCTGGATCTGGTCCACCTTCGAGCAGGTGGACAACGAAGAGATCTCCTACAAACCGCTGCCGGGGCTCAAACCGACCTTCAGCAACGGTAGCAGCCCGCAAGGCTGCACGGCCGAAACCAACCGGCCCCCTGCACCGGTTCCTCCGCCCCATAAGCTGTACAAGTGGTCCGCCACGCAGCCAACGGCCAAGACCTACAGTCCGACTCAAGCGGCGAGGTGCGCCAACGAACCGGCCCTGCCGGCGGCGGTGAATGCGAGGTATCAGTCCGCCCTGGCCGGAGTCCACGGCGTCCCGAACTCTCCCTGGCAGTATTACCGGTTGGTGGCGACGCAGTGGTTCGACTCGCACAACCGCCTGCAGCCGAAGAATGGAGACGGGGTCGCGATCTCCAGAAACTCGACGTTGGAAACCTACCTGATGGGTGATCAAACCATCGCCGGCCAGGTTCCCGCCATCGGCCCGGTGGTGTTCAAGCCGCCCTATCCTCCGGCCAACAGCACGTTGACCGACACGATCCAGGCGACCGTCGTGGCCGCGGAGAGTCCGGCGGGACCCTACACCTGGTCCAGTTGCGTGGTCTGCCACGAGATGGCGGCCTATCAATACGGGCCGGATCCCACGACGACGAAAGACCGGGTGATGACGGATTTCAGCTTCGTGTTCCGGTCGAATCTGACCCCCGGCGATGCCGCTCCTACGGAAGAGAAAAAGGATTCGAAACGAAATTGGCTCTCTACGAAGGGGGCAGCCCAGCGACGTTGAGGCGCTCCTTCACAACAACCGCATCTGTTCCGGCCGCCGTAGCCCTAACTCCGGCTCCTTCCTCCTCTCCAGGAGCGCCTCTTCAAGGTCCGCCAGGAAGGGCGAGGGCCGGGTCTCGCGGGTCTCGCCGCGGATCGTCCTCTTGCGGCTGTGGAAGAGGAAGAGACGCGCTTGGGCGCGGGTGATTCCCACGAAGAAGAGGCGCCGCTCCTCTGCGAGATTGGTGGGATCGGAGCCGGGCCAGGTCAGGGGGAGGAGGCCGTCTTCGCAGCCGACGAGGAAGACGACGGGCCACTCCAGGCCCTTGGCGGCGTGGAGGGTGAGGAGGGAGACCCTCTCTGCCCGCGGGTCCCACGTGTCCACCTCGCCTCCCAGGGCCGCCTCGGCGAGGAAGGCGTCGAGATCGTCGCCGGAGCGCAGCGCCAGGGGACGGAGCAGCTCGGCAGCGGCGAGGAGGGCGGTGCGGTCCGCGGCGCCTAAATCCGGGGAGGCCTCCAGGACGGCCTTTTCCAATCGGGCCTCTACGCTGCCCTCGGTCTTCTCTTGGAGGAGCGGCAGGAGGGCGCGCACTCCCGGCTGCTCGGCAAGGGGCCGGTGGGAGCGCTTCTGGAAGGGAATGCCCGCGCGGCCCAGGGCCTCGATCAACGGCGGGGCCTGGGCTTCGGTGCGATAGAGGATGGCCATGTCGTCGAAGGAAAGCTCGTCCCCGTCGTCTCCGGTGCCGACCCGGCCGCTGTCGAAGGAGAAGCCGGAGGTGCCGCCCAGGAGCCGCTCCAGGGTATGGACTACCAGCTCCGCCTCGGCCCGCTCGCTCGCCGCGGCCTGCATGACGATCCGCTCCCCCTCCCCCTCGCGCACGGCCACCAGACGCCGGTCCGGCACCAGGCTGGCGGGACGAATGGCCTGCACCGCCGCCTCGACGACCGTGCGGCTGGAGCGATAGTTGCGGCTGAGGTGGACGACTCGCGCCGCCGGCCAGTCCTCGCGGAAGCGGAGGAAGAAACCCACGTCCGCGCCGCGGAAGCCGTAGATCGACTGGTTCGGATCGCCGATCGCGCAGAGGTTGGCGTCCGGCGGCGCCAGCAGACAGATCAGGGCGTACTGGAGGGGATCGACGTCCTGGTACTCGTCGATCGAGATCCAGCGGAACCGCTCCCGGTACGCCGCCGCGAGGTCCGGCCGCTCCCGCAGCAGCGCCAGAGGGCGCAGGAGTAGATCGTCGAAGTCCACCAGGGCGCGGCGGTCGAGCGCAGCCTCGTAGACGGCCGTCCTCCCGGCCAGCTCGGGGGCGATCTCCAGGGCGGGATCGACGGCCCGCCGACAGCGGACCCGCCCGATTTCCTCCAGCAGCCGCTCGGCCTTCGCAGGCGACAGGCCGAACAGCTCGCGGGCGACTTCCGTCCGCTCGGCCGGCGTCGCCACGTGGAGCTCCGGACCCTCCTGCTCGCGCAGCATCGTTAGCCCTAGGCCGTGGAACGTGGCGACGAGGATCCGCCCCGCCGCGTCCGGCAGGAGGGCCGCCAGGCGTTCCTCCATCTCCGCCGCCGCCCGGCGGCTGAAGGTGACGGCGAGGCAATTCTCCGGCGCCACGCCGCGGTCGGCCACGAGGTGGGCGATGCGGTGGGTCAGCGTCCGCGTCTTGCCCGTCCCCGGACCGGCCACGATGAGGAGCGGGCCGTCCACGATCTCCGCGGCGATGCGTTGGTCGGAGTCGAGGTTGGCGAGGATGCCGCCCTCTTGCTTCACCGCAACGTCCCCCCGCCCGAAGACCCTCACTCCCCCAACCCCCTCTCTCCCAGCCTCCCCCCCGCCGGCCGGGAGAGAGGGGCCAGAACCGAATAACTTCTTGTCTCTGTTTCTAAACAAACCTCTCCCTCTTCTCCCGGCGGATCGGGGGGGAGGCTGGGAGAAGAGGGCCGGGGTGATGAGGGCTCCGCCGGCGCCGCACCGCTCGCTTGACCGCGACCGGCGGAATCGGCCCCGACCGGCCCGAACAACATCCCCACCACCGCCCGCTCCCGGATCTCCCCCGGCTCGAACAGCCGAATCACCCCATACTCGCCGTCGTACCCCGCATCGCGGCGGACCTGGCCGGCACGCAGCCGGGTGAGCGCTTCGAGGAAGAGCGGGCTTCCCGCTCTCGCCACCTCGTCGAGCGGCAGGCGCTCCAGGATGTCCAGCTCCGGCCCCAGCCGCGCCACGAGTTGGGCCACGGACTGCTCGACGGTGCGCGACTTCGCGCCCACGCCGTGGATCTCACCCAGGATCTCCGGCAGCGGCACGAGGCAGCGGTAGGGATCGACGCGCGCCTGCCGGCCTTCCGTGGGCGCTTCTTCGGAGCGGTCGGCCAGCTCTTCCACCCGGTGCATCACACCCACGGTGAGCGGCTTGCCGCAGGCCGGGCAGCGCCCCTCCAGGCGCCGGGTCTCCGGCGGCTCCAGGCGGACGTTGCAGGCGCGGTGACCGTCGAGGTGATACTTCCCCTCCTCGGGGAAGAACTCCACCGTGCCGCCGTAGCCCTCCCCCGTTTCGAGCGCCCGCCGGATGGCAAAGTAGTCGAGGTCGGTGTCGAACGAGCAGGCCTCCCGCCCCAGCATGGGCGGCGAATGGGCGTCCGAGTTGCTCACCAGGGTGAAGCGGTCGAGGCTCGAAACCCGCCAGTTCATCGGCGGATCGGAGGAGAGCCCCGTCTCGACGGCGAAGATGTGGGGCGCCAGGTCCCCGTAGCACTCCTCCACCGAGTCGAAGCCGGACTTCGAACCCAGCACGGCGAACCATGGCGTCCATACGTGAGCGGGCACGAGATAGGCGTCCGATCCGCTCTGGAGGGTGATCTCCAACAGGTGGCGGGAGTCGAGCCCCAGGATCGGCCGGCCGTCCGACGAGATGTTGCCGATCGCCCCCAGCCGTTCTCGGATGCGGCCCGCGGTTTCCAGGCTGGCGGCGTAGATCAGGTGGTGGATCTTCCGCGTCCGCTCCCCCTTTTTGTAGATCGTCGAGATCTCGACCTCCAGCAGGAAGCGGACGGGGCCGTGGCACGCGGGAGGGAGCTGGCGCGCCACCTCGCGCTCGATCTCCGGCCGCAGGCGAAAGAGGCCCGGTTCGGCCGGCAGGAGCTTGGTGCGGATCTCCTCCCACCAGGCCGGATGGGTGAAGTCGCCGGTCCCCACGACCGTGATCCCCTTGCGCCTCGCCCACAGCGCAAGATGCTCCAGATCCGCATCCCGGCTCGTCGCCCGGGAGTATTTGGAGTGAACGTGGAGATCGGCGTAGAAGCGCACGGCATGGAATCACAGCACGGCGGGACGATACAACGGTACCGCCGTTCTGTCCAGCCGCGACTCTCATCGCCGCGGATCTTTCTTGGCGCTACGCCTGAGGGCTAGTCGAACTCCGACTGGGCCTGACTCTGCTCCGGCCCCACTCGGCCGGCCTGGATCTCGGCCTCGAAGTAGTTCTCGCCCTTGACCGGCGCGCCGGCCATACGGCGCAGCATGGCGAGCTGGCCGACGTGCGTCAGGGCGTCGGCAATCGGACCCTGGAACAGCCTTTCGGCCGGAACGTCGCGGACCGCGTTCGAGGCCAGGGCGGCGTCGAGCCGTTGCAGGCCCGCGAAGAAGCGCGCCACCTCCTCATCCCACGACCCTGGAGGGACGTTTCTCCGCGTGTTCTGCCCCGTGGCCAGGAAGCAGGCCCAATCGAAAAGGTCGCCCACGTGGACCAGGATCTCCAGCGGCGTACGGCTCGTCTCGCCCGCCTTGAACGAGGCGAAGCTCGGCGGAGCATCGCGCAGCGCCTTGCCGCCGCGATAAGCCAGCGTCGCCAGGACGTGCCGCAGGAAGTGGCGCTCGGCTTCGGAATTCTCGTTCATCGGACCTCCTGGCAGAAAATCCTGTTCATGAGCTCTCCCTGCTCCCCCAGCATAGCGCATCAAAAGCAGCCGGGGCGATCCTGGCTCGTTTCTTGCTCACTCTCGCCTACCGAGAGAGAAGCAATGGGTGCCCACTCCGGCACCGCGAAGCTCTACGAGGAAATACCCTATGAAACCAACACGCATCCTGTTCCTCTCGCTGATCCTTCTGGGTACCGCCGCCGGGACGGGTTTTGCCGCCACTTCGGTCTCAGCCGGGATTCACATCGGCCCGTCGGGCCATGCCTCGGTGGACGTCGGCTTTTTCTACGACGACTTGGCGTCTTACGGAAACTGGGTCGAGCGGCCGAACTACGGCTGGGCCTGGAGGCCGCACGCCGTAGCCAGCTCCTGGCGCCCCTACCAGGCCGGCCACTGGGTATGGACGGACGAGGGCTGGGCCTGGATCTCCGACGAGCCCTACGGCTGGGCGACCTATCACTACGGCCGCTGGTACGACGATCCCGACTACGGCTGGGAATGGATTCCCGGCGACGAGTGGGCTCCGGCCTGGGTGGCCTGGCAGGAGGGTGACGACTACATCGGTTGGGCTCCCCTGCCGCCGTCGGTCGACTACCGGCCGGGAGTCGAGCTGAGCGTCTCGCTCGGGCCCGAGGCCTATGTCTTCGTCCAGGAGCGCCAGTTCCTGGCTCCCCGCCTCGCCAACTACTTCGTGCCGCGCGCCGACTGCGTGCGGATCTACCACTCCACCCGCAACATCACGCGCTACAACGTGGTCGGCAACCGGGTCTTCAACCAGGGAGTCCAGGTCGACCGTCTCCAGCGGGTGGTCGGGCGACCCGTGCCCCGCTACCAGATCGCCGACCTGAACGCCGATCAACGTCATCAGGGAGCCCGGGTGGCGCAGAACCGGGTCGCTCTCTTCCGCCCCCAGGTCGACAAGGTGAAGGTGGCGCCGCCCCCCAGCCGGCCGGTCGCCAAGCGGGCCGTGATGACGGGCGCCGCCGCCGCGGCCATCGTCGCCGCCCACCACGCGAACCAGGCCCGGCAGGCCCAAGTCGCGGGCAACGCGCCGCCGGCCGCCGCGCGCCCGCAGACGAAGGAAGAGCGCCGGCAGATCGCCCAGGCACCGCCGCAACACGGCCGAAATGCCCCCGAGGCCCAGCCGGTGCCGCAGGCGAAGCGGCCACCAGCCGTTCAGCAGCAACAGGCTGCCCAGCAGCAGGAAGCCCGGCAGCAGAAGAACCAGCAGCGTCAAGCGGAGCGCCAGGCCGCCCAGCAGCAAGCCGAGGAGCAGAAGGCTCAGCGCCAGGCGGCTCAGCAGCAGCGGGCAGAGCAACGCCAAGCGCAGCGGCAGGAAGCTCAGCAGCCGCGGCAGCAGCGACCGCCCGAGCGGCAGGCCCAACGGCAGCCCCCTCCGCAACCGAAGGACCAGGGCAAACCCCAGGGCAAACCGGGCAAACCCCAGGACGACAAACAGAAACCCCCGCCGCAGTAAAACCTTTCCGATAGGTGGAGCCCGGCCGTTCCCCGGCCGGGCTCTTTTTGTCTTTTCTTACAGTGAATTGATGAAGGCGATGAGCCGGTTCTTCTGGGTCACTTGGGATTCGAGGTGCCAGGGCACCGCGGCCACCACCAGGCGCCGGCCGCCGCGCCGCAGGAGCGCCAGGCGCAGCCGCCGCGCCCGCCGGTTGTGCAGCAGGTGCTGCCACCAGCGGCTCTTGACCAGCTCGGGGACGATCACTGCGACGACCCGGTCCGGATATCTCTGCTCCACCGATTCCAGGTACCTGAACAGCGGATCGAGCAGCCGGCGGTAGGGCGACTGCAGGAGGACGAGCTGCGGCGGCGGCAACCCCGCCCGCCGCGCCGGCTCCTCCACGTCCTCCTGCCAGCGGTTCTTCAGGGTCTCCGTCTCCTGGTCCGCGTCCGTCCCCTCCAGGGCGCTCAGGTGAACGGCGATCACCTCCGGGGAGAGCATCATGCCGAAACGCAGGGCTTTCTTCGTCAGCCCGTTCAGCGACTCCGTGGGGATCACCACCACTGGCGGCTCGTTCGCGGCCAGATCCAGGGGCCCGGGCTCCCAGAGGTTGCGGTCGACCCGGTCGTAATACCGGTGGATCCGCTGGAAGAGCAGGATCAGGGCGGGGATGGCGAGCAGCGTGATCCAGGCGCCGGCGCGGAGCTTGGCGGCGACGATCACCGCCAGCGCCAGGCCGGTCGTGGCGGCGCCGGCGCCGTTGATCAGGAGGTGGTGCCACGCGGGCCGGCCGCGCCCCGGGTTCCCGCCGCCCCGCCACCAGTGCATCACCATGCCCGTCTGCGACAGCGTGAAGGCGAGGAACGCGCCCACCGCGAAGAGGGGGATCAGCCGGTCCGTGATGCCGCCGAAGACGACGAGCAGCAGCCCGGAGGAGATAGTGAGGAAAAGGATGCCGACCGAATTGACCAGGCGCCGGCCCATGGCGGCGAAGGGGACCGGCAGGAACCGGTCCATGGCGATCAACCGGCAGAGGCGTGGAAAATCGACGAAGCTGGTGTTGGCCGAGAGCGTCAGCACCGCCAGCAGGCTGCCGATCGCCACGTAATAGAAGAGGTTGCGCCCCACCACGGCGGCGGCCAGTTGCGACAGAACGCTCTGGTAGCCCGGTTTCGCCTGCGCCATGGCGCCGATCCCGAACGCGCGCGCCAGGTAGGCGATGCCGCCGAGGAGCACGGCCAGGCTGACGACGATGGCGGTCAGCGTGCGGTGCGCATGCTTCACGGCAGGATCGCAAAAGGCGCTCACGCCGTTGCTCACGGCCTCCACCCCCGTCATCGCCGTACAGCCGCTGGCGAAGGCGCGGACGAGCAGCCAGGCGCTCAGCGGCACCAGGGCCGGGCCCGGCCGCGGCGGTGGGATCACCGGCTGCGGATGGCCGCCGGCGAGCAGCGCGCGCGCCACCCCGAGCCCCAGGAGAACCAGGAAGCTCGCCAGGAAAAGGTAGGTCGGCACGGCGAAGGCCCAGCCCGAGGCGCGGGTGCCGCGCAGGTTGACGAGGGTGAGGACGGCCAGGGCCAGCAGGCAGAGCTCCAACGTGTACGGGTGGAAGCGCGGGAAGGCCGAGACGAGTGCGGCGATGCCGGCGGAGATGCCCACCGCGACATTCAGCACGTAGTCGAGCATCAGGGCCGCCGCGGCCAGCAGGCTGGCGTGCACGCCCAGGTTCTCCTTCGCCACCGTGTACGCGCCGCCGCCGGTGGGATAGGCGGTGATCGTCTGGCGATAGGAGACGTAGAGCAGCCCGAGCAGGACGAGGAGGACCCCCGTGATGGGAACGAGCCAGCGCGGCCCCGCCGCTCCCAGCGGTATGAGAAGGGTGAGTGCCGCCTCCGGCCCATAGGCCGACGACGCGAGTCCGTCGAGCCCCAGCGCCGGCACGCCCGCCCAAGCGCCGAGCTTGCGCTCCTTTTGTTCCCCGGTCGCCAGTCGGCGGCCCAGCAGGAGAGCCGTCCAGGACATGCTCCTCGGGCGATTCAACAGACATGCCAGCCCGGAAAAGAGCCCGGCGGTCCCACGGCCGCCGCAGTAAACGTTGAGAGCCCCTCAGCCAGCCCGTAAGGGCGACGTTCCCGTAGCCCCGGGTGCCAACCCGGGGTGGGAAATGTGGGGGCCGTGGCGATTACGGTTCGGCGGGGATCGGGGCGCGGGAATTGGGCCGGTTGGGCCGGTACGACACGGATCGGACACGCGGAGACCGGCCACGTCCCCTCCCCGGGTTGGCACCCGGGGCTACGGGAACGTCGCCCTTGCGGGCTGGCGGCGCGGATCTCCCTCTTCTCCCTTACTCCATTCCCACCACCGCCGTCCCCTCGATCTCGACCTTGGCCCGGTCTTCGAGGAGGGCGGCGACCACCACCACCGACATCGCGGGGAAGTGCCGCCCCATCACCTCGCGGTAGGCTCGCCCAATCTCGCGCTGGGCGGCGAGGTAGGCGGCTTTGTCGGTGATGTACCAGGTCAGGCGCACGAGGTCGCGGGGCTCGGCGCCGGCTTGGCGCAGGACGGCGACGACGTTCTTCAGGGCCTGCTCCGCCTGGGCGGCGAAGTCGTCGGTCTCGAACTGGCAGGTCTCGGGGTTCCAGCCGATCTGGCCGGCGGTGACGACGAGCCGGCCGTGAGCGGCGATTCCATTGGAATAACCTTTCGGAAAGGCCCAGCCTGGAGGTTGGAGGATCTCGCTCATTGTCCCCGCTCTTCTAGGCCATCTCCCGCAACCGGAAACGCTGGAGCTTGCCCGTCTCGGTGCGCGGCATGGCGTCGACGAACTCGATGGCCCGCGGGTATTTGTAGGGCGCGATCTCCTGCTTGACGAAGTCCTGCAGCTCCTTGACCAGCTCGGGGCCGGCCGCGAAGCCTGGGCGCAGCACCACGTAAGCTTTGACGATCTGGCCGCGCTCCTCGTCGGGCACGCCCACGACGCCGCACTCGCTCACCTTCGGATGGTCGAGGAGCACCGCCTCCACCTCCGGGCCGGAGATGTTGTTCCCCGCCGAGATGATCATGTCGTCGGTGCGCGCCTGGTACCAGAAGTAGCCGTCCGCGTCCATGACGTAGGAGTCGCCGGTCAGGTTCCAGCCATTCTGGACGTAGGCCCGCTGCCGCTCCGGGTTGTCGAGGTAGCGGCAGCCGGTGGGGCCTTTCACCGCCAGCTTCCCGACGGTGCCGGGCGGCACCTCGTTGAAATCATCATCCACGACCCGGGCCTCGTAGCCAGGGACGACCGTGCCCGTCGAGCCCGGCCGGATGTCGTCGCCCGCGGCGCTGATGAAGATGTGGAGCATCTCGGTGGAGCCGATGCCGTCGATGATCTTGAGGCCGGTGGCCCGCAGCCAGGCCTCGAAGGTCGGCTTGGGGAGGGTCTCGCCGGCCGAGACGCACTTCTTGAGGCTCGCGAGATCGAAGTCCTGGGCCATGCCGGCCATGGCGCGGTAGGCGGTGGGGGCGGTGAAGCAGATGGTGGCGCGGTGGTCCTGGATGCCCTGGAGGAGCTGCGGCGGTGTGGCCTGCTCCAGCAGCAGGGCGGAAGCGCCGATGCGCAGCGGAAAGAGCAACAGGCCGCCGAGGCCGAAGGTGAAGGCGAGGGGCGGCGAGCCGCAGAAGACGTCGTCCTCACTGGGCTTCAGCACGTAGGGAGGAAAGCAATCGCAGGCCGCCAGCAGGTCGCGGTGGAAGTGCATCGTCCCCTTGCCCTGCCCGGTGGTGCCCGAGGTGAAGCCGATGAGGGCCGTATCGTCCGCCGCCGTATCGCAGTTGGTGAACTCCGCGGGCTTGCCGGCCATCAGCGATTCAAGCGAGCCCGGCTGGTCGCTGGTGAACTGGACGACCCGCGCGCCGGCCCGCGGCGAGCCGTCCCCCGTGGTGGCCATGGCCTGCTCGCAGTCCGCTGCCACCCGCGCGTCGGTCAAGGCGAGGCGGATCTGCGCCCGGTCGGCGATATAGGTCAGCTCCCGCACCCGCAGCAGCGGCATGGTGCACACCACGACGCCGCCCGCCTTGAGCACGGCGAACCAGCAGGCGGCCATCATGGGATTGTTGGGGCCGCGCAGCAGCACCCGATTGCCGGGCACCATGCCGAGGTCCTCCACCAGCACGTGGGCGATGCGGTTGGCGGTCGCCAGCAGCTCGGCGTAGGACCACCGGCTGCCGGAGAAATGGAGAGCGGTGCGCTCTCCCCAGCCGGCTGCGACCCCCTTGTCGAGCAGCTCCGTTGCCGCATTGAGCCGCGGCGGATAACTGAGCTCCGGCAGCCGCGAGAGATCGAGGTCCGGCCACAGCTCGCGCGGCGGCAGGTGGTCGCGGCAGAAGGTGTCCACATGGGCGCTTTCAGCCATGAGTTCCTCCCGGGCCGGCGAGGACCTGGCCGGCGATGACGAGCCTTTGGATCTCGCTGGTCCCCTCGTAGATGCGCAAGGCGCGGACCTCCCGGTAGAGGCGTTCGACGGGCGCGCCGGCGACGACGCCGCGGCCGCCGAGGAGCTGGACGGCGGCGTCGATCACCCGCTGCGCCGCCTCGGTGGCGAAGAGCTTGGCCATGGCCGCCTCGCGGGTGATGCGCTCGGCTCCGGAGTCGCGCGTCCAGGCCGCGCGGTAGACGAGCAGGGCGGAGGCGTCGACGTCGCAGGCCATGTCCGCGAGCTTCGCTTGGGTGAGCTGGTGCTCCGCGAGGAGCTTGCCAAAGGCGGTGCGCCGCACGGCGTGGCCCGTCGCCTCGTCGAGGGCGCGGCGGGCGAACCCCAGGGCCGCGGCGCCGACCGTGGGGCGGAAGACGTCGAGCGTCGCCAGCGCCACCTTGAGCCCCTTGCCCGGCTCCCCCACCAGGGCTCCGGCCGGCAGGCGGCAGTCCGTGAATTCGAGGGTCCCCAGCGGGTGCGGCGCCAGCACGTCGATGCGCTCGGCGATCCGCAATCCAGGATTGTCCGCTTCCACCAGGAAGGCCCCGAAGGCCCGCTCGCCGGCTTCGGGGACGCGGCAGAAGACCATATAGAAGTCGGCGAGGCCCGCGTTCGAGATCCAGGTCTTGGAGCCGTCGAGCACCCAGCCGTCGCCATCGATGTCCCGGCGGGCGGTGGTCCGCATGGCGGCGACGTCGGAGCCGGCCTCGGCTTCGGAGAGGGCGAAGGCAGGGATGGCCCGGCCGGCGGCGACCCTGGGGAGCCAGGCGCGCCGCTGCTCTGGAGAGCCGAAGAGCGAGAGCGGACCGGAGCCCAGCCCCTGGAGGGCGAAGGCGAAGTCGGCGAGGCCGGAGTGGCGGGCGAGCGTCTCGCGGATCAGGCATAGGGAGCGCACGTCGAGCCGCTCGCCGTCGTTCGAGACCGCCCGGCGCAGCCATCCACCATCCCCCAATCGGCGGACGATCTCGCGGCAGGTGCCGTCAAGGTCCTCGTCCTCCCGCCCTTCGAGCGGCGCGATCTCCTTCCGGCACCAGTCGTCGAGGTCGCGGGCGAGCGCCCGGTGGGAGTCGTCAAAGAAAGGCCAGGAGAGGAAGGTCGCGTCGGGCATCCGTCGCTCTCAATTCCCCTCGAAGACCGGCTTCTCCCGGGCCGCAAAGGCGCGGAAGGCGCGGGCGAAGTCCTCGGTCTGCATGCAGATCGCCTGCGCCTGCGCCTCGGCCTCGATGGCCTCGTCGACGCCCATGTCCCACTCCTGGTGAAGCTGGTTCTTGGTCATGGCGTGGGCGAAGGTGGGACCGTGGGCGATCGAGCGGGCGAGCTCGCCGGCTTCGGCGAGGAGGCTCTCGGGCGCGACGAGCCGGTTGTAGAAGCCCCAGCGCTCAGCCTCAGCGGCCTCCAGGAAACGGCCGGTGTAGAGGAGCTCCGCGGCGCGACCCTGGCCGATGATGCGGGGCAGGATGGCGCAGGCGCCCATGTCGGCGCCCGAGAGCCCCACCCGGACGAAGAGGAAGGCGACGCGGCTGCGCGGCGTGCCCAGCCGCAGGTCCGAGGCCATGGCGAGGATGGCGCCCGCCCCGGCGCAGATACCGTCGATCGCCGCGACGATCGGCTGCGGGCAGGCGCGCATCGTCTTCACCAGCTCGCCGGTCAAGCGGGTGAACTCCAGCAGCCGGTCCATCCGCTTCTCCTCCCGCATCGCGACCAGCGGGCCGATGATCTCGTGCACGTCGCCGCCCGAGCAGAAGTTCTCGCCGGCGCCGGTCAGCACCACGGCCTTCACCTCCTCGACGTGGCGCAGGCGATGGAAGGTGTCCGCCAGCTCGCGGTAGGAGTCGAAGGTGAGCGGGTTCTTCCGCTCCGGCCGGTCGAGCGTGACGGTGGCGACGCGGTCCGCGACGCACCAGCCGAAGGAGCGGGGTTGGAGGTCGGCGAGGGGGATGCGCTGGTTCAAAGGAGGACTCCTGTAGGTGCATTGATCGTTTCGGGTAGGGGCGGGTCTGGACGGAAGGGCGGGGG
>JBAPYB010000108.1:0-57899 GCA_049284515.1 Thermoanaerobaculia bacterium | reverse complement strand
CGGCGAGAGCGGCGGCCGGGCGCTCCATCTCCCGGGCCGCGGTCTGGCGCGAGCGGGCGGCGGCGAGGTCGGGGGACTTCGCCAGCGCCTCGGCGACCAGCGCGTCGACCGGGAGGGCTGGCCCGTGCGAGAGGTCGTCGGCCATCTGGGCCGTCACGGGCGCCGCCACCAGGGCGGCCAGCGGCAGGATCGAAAGGAAGCGGAACATCGGCTCCTCCAGGAAAAAGGTTGATTGCGGCCGGGCCTTGAGGGCCCGGCGGGACACACCTTTCCTCGGGAGCTCTAGATCAGGAAGACCGAATGGAGCGTGTAGAGGCCGATCCCTTCATGGAGGAGCGGGGGACCGGGGGGAGGAAGCTCGGCAGCGCGTGGCGCCGGCGCCGGCTGCGAGGGGAGGGCCGCCGGAGCCGAGAGAACCGCCGGGGCCACAGGCGGTGCGATCGCCCGGGCTGGCGGGGCCAACAGTGCGGAGACCTGGGACTGGCAGCAGGAAGCCGCGCGCAAAGCCGGCGCGCCGCCGGAGCCACAACAGAACATGGCCGCTCCGGCCGGCGACGGACAGGTGGCGCACCCAACGATCCCCGGCATTCCGGCCAGCACGGCCAGGACGAGGAGGACGGCGATCGAAGGGCGGCCACCTGACTTCATGAAGACACTTTACGCGCCTTCTCCGGAGATGCAACCCTCTCGTAGGAGTGGAGAATCCCCGTCTCGCGGGGTGGGAGGGGAAATCCCCCGTCAGGCTCCCCAGCGCAGCCCGGGATCTCCGGGCTCGGGAATTCCAAGGCGGTCCAGGAGGCGCAGGGCGTAATGGTCGAGGAAGCGGCCGAGGTCCTCGCCGCCGATGTAGAAGGCGGGAACCGGGGGCAGGATCACCGCCCCGGAAAGGATCAGCCGGCGCATGTTCTCGACGTGGACGAGGCTGTAGGGAGTCTCGCGAAACCCGAGGACCAAGGGCCAGCGCTCCTTCAGGGCCACGGCGCCGGCGCGGTGGACGAGGGTGCGGGCCGAGCCGGTCGCGAGGGCGCCGAGCGTGCCGGAGCTACATGGCAGGACAGCGGTGCCGGTCAGCCGGTAGGAGCCTGAGGCGATGGGCGCATCGAGCTCGCCGTCGCGGTGGATCACGACCTTGCTCCGCGCCGCCGGGTCCGGGGCCGCCGCTTCCAGCAGGTCGGCCGCCCCGGTCTTCTGCTCCCCGAGCTCATGCCGGAGCACCTGGCTCGCCCCCGCCGAAACCACCAGGTGAATGCGCTCGATCGCCGGATGCGCGGCGAGCCGGCCGAGAACGTGCCGCGGCAGCAGCATGCCGGAGGCGCCGGTGACGAGGAGGGCCAGGCGGTGGGGCATGTAAATGAACCGTTTATTGAGCCAAGATAGGTACCTTGGCCCTATAGGCGGCGCGGGTGATCCGGGCTGAGACGACCGGATCATCGATGTCGCGGTCTATGCTCAGCTTCAGCGAGTTCCTCATCTCGACTCGGTCGTTGAGGACGACACAAATCGAGCCCGATTGCCGGCCGCGCCAGCGGATCCCCTGAATCTCGGGATAGCTACTGTAGAAGGCCCGGGCCCAGGCCTGAGAGATCTCGTAGTTCCGGTCGGTCCCAATCCTCTGGTCCAAGTTGAAAGCTCGCGCGGCAACACCAACGAGGTCCAGCACTACAAGAGACCTTCGCAGCTTCACGAAGCAGACTCGCTTCCCTGAGTCCAGATCAAGAAACTCCTGATCTCCAAAGGCTTCTGAAACCGCTCCAATCAGGGAGGTAGCGGAGTACCACACTGAGCATCCAGATGCTTCTCCTATTGGAGGCGAGTGGTGATCGAATCGCATGTTCCACACCGGACCGTAAGTACGCTGCCGGCTCCAGGATCCGTGAGCCGGATCATAGAAGCGAATGAGATTAAGCCCAAGTCCTAGCTTCTTTAGAGGGGGAGTCGCTGGAAGAGCTCCCGACGGAAAAGGAAGGCTCAAGGCATGTAGCCCTGCTCCCGGGCCAGTTGGATCACGGGCTCAGGGCGGTGCTGCCGGAGCAACTGGATGGGAGGAGCCCCTCCAATCCGCTCCGACGGCTTGAGCAGCCAGAACGCGGCACCAGCCGAAGAGAGATGGAGTAATTGAAGAACCTCCTCCAAGCCGGGAACAACTCCGCAGGGGGCATCCGGCTCGAACTGCCAGCGCGGATAACGCCACTGATGATTCTTCGCCCGCAAGGCAATGAGCCGCTTCTCCCGCCGCATCTGCTCGATCGCCTGACGGGAACAGCCCGTCAACCCAGCGGCCTCGGAGGCACTCATCGAGTCCTTGAGGAGGATCTCGCGGTTCGCCTGGATCTCCGCCTCCGCCCGCGCAAGCTCGATTACAGTTTCGGCTTCACTCATCGGCTCATCGACTTCTGCAAAGGGATCGTCGTCTCCCTGAAAGGCATCGAAGGCGCTCACGATGCCCCGTGATACAGCCGAGCGCTTCTTCATTGAAGCTCCGGCCCGCGCGAATTCGACCAAAGATCTCATCGCCTTGAGCTCGTCACGGGACAGCCCGAAGTGAATCGAGGCTTCCCGGAGGAAGTCCGTGAGCACCCCTGGTGCCAATTTTGCCGAAGAGCCACCCATAGGATCCAGCTTACCTTCCCCCCTGGGAGGATGCAACCTCGGCCCCCACCCTACAGCGGAAAATCCAGGTTATAAACCCACCGCCCCCGCTGCACCGACAGCGGCAGGCTGCCGCGGTCGAGGCCGCGGAGGACCTCCCGGCCCAGGGCTTCGGCGGAGGTGGTCTGCTGGCCGTTGGCGCCGACGATGACGTCCCCCGGGCGTAGCCCGCGCTCGGCGGCCACGGAGCCGTTCGTCACCTGTCGGATGGCGAGGCCGCCGCCCTGGGCCGGCTCGACTCGGAGCCCCACCGAGCGCTCCAGCACCTGGAGGCCCAGGCCCTGCGGTGGATGCACCGGCTTGAGGGCCACCTTCAGCGTCTTCGCGCCCCGCCGCACCTCCAGATCCACTGCGGCCCCGGAGGGCGCGGTGTAGAGGGCCGTCCCCACGTCCTCGCGGCTCACCACCGGATGGCCGCCGGCAGCGAGGATGACGTCCTTCTCCTGCAACCCGGCGGCCGTGGCCGGCGAGTCCGGATAGATCTTGAAGACCAGGGCTCCCCGCTTCACGGCGATGCCCGAGCGCCGGGCAAGCTCGGGATCGAGCGTGAGCAGCCGGGCCCCCGACCACAACGGCTGGAGCTCGCCGAAGCGCAGCAGGTCGTCCACCACCCGGCGGGCGCGGTCGGCGGGAATGGCGAAGCCGATGCCGGTCGCCCCTGAGATGATGGCGGAGTTGATGCCGATGACGTCACCGCCGACGTTGACCAGCGGGCCGCCGGAATTGCCGGGATTGATCGAGGCGTCGGTCTGCAGGAAGTCGGTGAACAGGCGCTCGCCGCGCTCGGAGGGGATGGTCCGCCCCACCGCAGAAAGGACGCCGGTGGTCACCGTGTTGGAGAGGCCGAAGGGATTGCCGATGGCGATCACCGTCTCGCCGATCATCAGGTCCGAGCTGCGGCCGAGGGGGAGGGCCGGCAGGTTGGTGGCCTTCACCTTGAGCACGGCGATGTCGGCGTCGCGGTCCGATCCCAGGAGGTCCGCTTCGAGCTCGCGGCCGTCGAGCAGGGTGACGGTGACGCGCGAGGCGCCCTCGACGACGTGGGCATTGGTGACCACGATGCCGTTGCGGTCGACGATGAAGCCGGAGCCCAGCGACTGGGCCTGGCGCTCGGTGCCGAGGCCGAAGATGCCGAAGAAGGGGTCGGCCTCGCGGACGGTCGACTGCGCGGAGATGTTCACCACCGCGGGCGAGATCTTCTCCACCACCGACACCAGCGGCGTGCGGCGGGCCGACTGCGGCGTCTGCGCCGCGGCCCCGCCGGCGAGGACTGCGAGGAAAGCGCTGAGCAACAGGCAGGAAAGCGTCGTAAGTCGTCTCATGGCAACCCTTAGGGTAGTATGGGAATCCCCGTCCGGGGAATCACGTTGGCTCTTCTCGGGTCACGCCGCTCCGGTGGCCCTTCCGTAGAAACGCCCTGGAGCAATGCAGGGTTCCGAAGCGAAAGGAGGTTTTCCATCGTGTCTGTCCGAATTCGAGTGTTGCTGTGCGGTTTGTTGATGCTCGCCGGTGTAGCCGCCGCGGCGATGGCAGCCGGCAACGGTGACATCTTTCCTTACCAGGTCTCCCAGACCACTCTCGGCAACGGTTTGAAAGTGGTCGCCATTCCCTACGACAGCCCGGGGACCGTCGCCTATTACCTGGTGGTGCGCACCGGCTCCCGCGACGAGGTCGAAGCCGGCCACAGCGGCTTCGCCCACTTCTTCGAGCACATGATGTTCCGCGGCACCGACAAGTACCCCGCGGGCAAGTACAACGACCTGCTCAAGAAGATGGGCGCCGACTCCAACGCCTCCACCGACGACGACGCGACCATCTTCCACATCGTGGGGCCGTCGAGCGAGCTGGCGACCCTGATGGACATGGAGTCCGACCGCTTCAAAAACCTGAAGTACAACGAGGACGCCTTCCGCACCGAGTCGCTCGCCGTGCTCGGGGAGTACAACAAGAGCGCCTCGAGCCCCTTCCAGTCGATGTTCGAGAAGGTGCGCGACCTGGCCTTCGAGAAGCACACCTACAAGCACACCACGATCGGTTTCGTGGCCGACATCAAGGCGATGCCGGGCTACTACGACTACAGCCGGCAGTTCTTCCAGCGATACTACCGGCCGGAGAACGTCGTCCTTCTTGTGGTCGGCGACGTCAAGCCGCAACAGGTCTTCGACCTAGCCAAGCAGTACTACGGCGACTGGACGCCTGGATACCAGGCGCCGGCCATCGTGCCCGAGCCGCCGCAGAAGGAGATGAAGAAGGGGCATCTCGACTGGCCCAACCCCACCCATCCCTACCTGGTCGTCGGCTACCACATGCCCGCCGTCTCGACCAAGACCGTGGACTCCGCGGCCCTGGACATGATCGGCGACCTGCTGTTCAGCGAGTCGGCGCCCCTCTACCAGGAGCTGGTGGTCAACAAGCAGTGGGTCGATCTCGTCCAGGGCGGCCCGAGCGACAACCGCGATCCCAATCTCTTCCTCGTGCTGGCGCGGGTGAAGTCCGACGACCTGATGCCCAAGGTCAAGGAGACGATCGACCGCTACCTGCAGCAGCTCGCCACCCGGCCGGTGGATCCCAAGCAGCTCGCGCGCACCCAGTCGCACGAGCGCTACGCCTTCGCCCTCGGGCTCGACACGCCGGGCCGGGTGGCCGCCCAGGTGGCCGAGGTGATCAGCCAGACCGGCGACGTCCAGGACCTCAACCGGCGCTTCGAGCAGTTCGGCAAGGTGACGCCCGCGGACATCCAGCGGCTCGCCCGCGCCACCTTCCAGCCGCAGAACGAGACGGAAGTGACCCTTTCCCACCCGGCCGCCGCGCCGGAGAAGCCTGCCCAGGGAGGAGCCGGCCATGAGTGATTCCAGACGTCTCGCCGGTGTCCTGCTGCTTTCGTCCCTGATCGCCGGCTCCGGCATGGCGATCGCCCAGAAGCCTGCCACCGCGCCCAGCGGCGGCGGCATCGAGATGGTCGAGCTGCCCAGCGCCAATTCGCCGCTGATCTCCATCCGCCTGCAATTCGAAGCCGGCTCGATCCACGATCCCGCGGGCAAGGAGGGGCTCGCCTCTCTCACCGCCGCAATGATCTCCGACGCCGGCACCCAGAAGCGCTCCTACACCGACCTGGTCGAGGCCCTCTACCCCATGGCCGCCTCGATCAACGGCAATACGGACCGCGAGGTGACGCTGATCGCCGGCAACGTCCACCGCGACAAGCTCGCGGAATACACGGCGCTGCTCGAGGAGGCCGTCCTCCAGCCCGGCTTCTCCCAGGCTGACTTCGACCGCAACAAGGAACAGCTCGTGGCGACGCTCACCAACGGCCTGCGCAGCAGCGACGAGGCGCTCGGCCTCGAGCTGATCCAGGACGAGATCTTTCGAGGGCACCCCTACGGCCACTCGCCGATCGGCACGGTGGAAGGCTTGAAGAGCATCACCCTCGACGACGTCAAAGCCTTCTACAAGCAGCACTACACCCAAGCCGGCCTGATGCTGGGGATCGCCGGCGGCTATCCCCAGGACTACGCCGCCCGGCTCAAGCAGGCTTTCGGCCGGCTGCCCCAGGGCCAGAAGGGCGCCAAGAGCGTTCCACCGGCACCGGCGGTCACGGGCCGCAACTTCACCCTGGTCGAGAAGCAGACGGGCTCGGTGGGCATCCACTTCGGCTTCCCGCTGCCCGTCAACCGCGCCGACCCCGACTACTACCCGCTGATGGTGGCCGACAGCTTCCTCGGCGAGCACCGCACAATGAACGGCCGCCTGATGCAGCAACTCCGCGAGAAGCGGGGCCTCAACTACGGCGACTACGCCTACATCGAGTACTGGGCCAGCCCCCCGTCCACCAGCAATCCGTCGCCCAACGTGCCGCGGCACCAGCAGTACTTCTCGGTCTGGATTCGCCCGGTGGTGCCGGTCGACGCCCAGTTCGCCCTCCGCGACGCCCTCTACGAGGTGCAGCGTCTGTGGGACCAGGGGATGACGAAAGCGGATTTCGAGCTCAGCCGCGATTTCGTCATCAACTACTCGAAGCTCTGGGCGCAGAGCCTGTCGCGGCGCCTCGGCTTCATGATGGACAGCCGTTACTACGGCATGCCCTACTACATCGACGAGATCGACAAGCGGCTGAAGACCATGACCGTCGAGCAGGTCAACGCGGCGATCAAGAAGTACCTCCAGCCGGACAACTACCAGGCCGTCTTCGTCACCGCCAACGCCCAGAAGCTCAAGGAGACGCTGGAGAAGGACGATCCCAGCCCGAAGGCCTACAATGCCACGCCGGAGGCCGACGTGGTCGAGACCGACAAGACGATCCAGGTGCTGAAGGTGAAGCCGACGTCGATTCGCATCCTGCCGGTGGATCAGGTGTTTCAGAAGTAGCGGCGGAGGCCGGGGGCTGCCGCTCCGTCCACCCCACCCGGGCATAAATACCCGGGCTACGAGCAACGCCGGATGAATCCGGCTTAAAGCCCCCTTCAGGGGGCGCAGCTCATAGCCCAGGCATTTATGCCCGGGCGGAGGTGGACGGAGCGCCAGTCCGGACGATCTAGCCTGCCATCCGGGATAATCCAGCCTGCCAGCTACCAATCGTCCAAGTTGTTGAAATCAAAGGCGGAAATACCGCGGCGACGAGTCCAGCTCCACTTCGGGTCCTGCTGCAGCCATCTCTTCGCCGTCCCGCCCGACCACCCGGGCTGCGGGTCGGGGGAGGACAACCTTCACGGTTCCTGCGGTGCTCCACCCCACCACGATCTCCTCATTGGCCCGTCGGAACCGGTACAGCCGTGCCGGCGGCGGCGTGGGCAGCACCTCCTCCAGGCGGGCGCCGTCGAGTTGGCGGATCAGGGTCTTCAAGGCAAGGAAGGACGGCCGCCTCCGGGGGTTCTCCGGATCGCTGGGATCGACCAGGCCGTAGCCCCGTGCCACTACCTGCCACCAGAAGACGCGCTCCACCAAGCCGGTGCCGAGCGCCAGGAGGTAGTAGCGGACGAGGTGATCCGCCTGCGTCTCCTCGTCCACCGAGACGTCCCGGCCGGCCGGCGAGTGCGGGCCTTCCCGCAGCGGCCAGTTCACCTCGGTGATCCAGGTGCTGCCCGTGGCGTTGCGGGCGGTCTCGGCGATGGCTTTGAGCAGCACCACCTTGTCCACCGTGTCGAGCCCCGCCTGCCGGTTCTCCGGCGCGCCCCGACGGTCGACGTAGAGCAGGGCCGAGACGGCGTCGAGGTGGAAACCGGCCCGCCGCAGGTTCAACACGCCGGCTGTGACGTAATACTCGAAGTCGATCACCGAGGGGCCGAGCAGCTCCACCCCCGGCTCGCGGCGCAGGATCTCCTCGGCCGCCCGCACCAGCGCTGCGTACTCTCCGACGTTCCACACCCCCCACTTGCTGCGGTTGATGGCCTGGCCGATCTGGAACCGCGAGCCGTAGCGGGTGAAACGGGGGCCGATCGCCTCCAGGGTCCGGCGCCAGCGGGCGGGATCGCGCACCAGCTCGCGGTTCTGCGGCAGGGCGAACGTCAGCTCGCAGCCCAGGGCGTGGAGAGCTCGCGCCAGCTCCTCTTCGGCGTCGTGGTCCTCCTCCCACGGGTGAAGCCGCAGGAGCACGTGGCGCACGCCCAGCTCTTCGACCAGGGTCACAGGCGCCTCGGGAGCTTCCGGCCAGGGACGGACGCAGACGCCGATCCCCTCGAAATTCACCGGCGCCTTGTACAGATTCTCCTTGAGCTGCCGGTACCGCCGCCAGATCCGTGGCAGGGCGGACGCGATGACCGCGGCCTGCTCGCCGTGGCCCCTGACATCTGCCAGCCGCACCTTGAGCTTGTCCAGCCGGCCGGCGTGCTGGTGCGGCTGATCCGAGAGCCGGTCCCAAACCACCTTGTCGCGGGAGCCGGCTCCCGCGGGAGCGTCCGGGATATGGGTGTGGGGCTTGCGCGGCAGAAGCAGATGCTTTACGCGGTCCCGCCAGCCGCGCACCCGCTTCTTCGACTCGTTCTTGAGCACGAAGGCCCGCTGGTAGGCGAGGAAAAGGCGGCGGCCCCGGATCGGAGCCGTCCCCCCGCCCAATCCCTCACCCCTGTCCCCTCTCCCACCGCCCTCCCCCCGAACGGGAGAGGGGGACCCGGTTGGGGCGCCCTCGCTTTTCTCCCTCTTCTCCCGGCGGGTGGGGGGGAGGCTGGGAGAAGAGGGCCGGGGTGATGAGGGTCTTGGGTGCGCCCCCCAATATTCCGCCAGCAGCAGCTCCTGATGCTCGGGGCGGAACAGGGCCAGGCGGGAGAGATCGCGCAGCCGCTCGGAGACGCTTGGCGGCCGGCCCATCCGGGTGCGGTTGAGATCGACTAGATAAAGGTCGATGGGGTGGCCGTCCGCCCCGAAGCGCAGGAGGACGTTGCCGCCCGAGAGATCGCGATGCCAGAACCCCGCGTCGTGGAAGCGCCGGGCCATCCGTCCCAGGGCGGTGACGAAAGCCGCGAAATCGACTCCGGGGAACCGCTCCGCCTCCTCCCGCGCCGCTGCGGCGCGGAAGAGGAAGCGCGCCTCCGTGACCTCCGGCAGATGGCGGCAGACGTAGAAGGCCGGTCCGCTCTCCTCCACCGATTCGAGGAGCATCACGGGCTCCGGCGTCTGCAGCCCGGCGGCCAGAAGGGCATTCGCCACCCGCCAGCTCTTCGCCGCCTTGCTCCCCTTGAGGCGCCGCCGCAGGCGGTCCCGCAGCTCGCGGTGGCGAAACTGCTTGACCACCACCTCCAGCGGTCCGGCCGCGGTCTCCAGCCGCGAGACATAGAGATAGTTGCGCCCCCAGTGCAGCGTCTTGACGGCCGCCCCGGGGTCGATCAGCCGCTCGACGGCGGCGGCCAGGTCCGCGGGCCGGAAATCCGCCACCAGCTCGCCGCTCCAGCCGGGGAGGGAGAAGGGCTCCGTTCCCCCGCCCAAGACCCTCATCACCCCAACCCTCTTCTCCCAGCCTCCCCCCCACCTCCCGGGAGAAGAGGGAGAAAATCAGGGCCGCTCCAACCGGGTCCCCCTCTCCCGGTCGGGGGGAGTGCGGTGGGAGAGGGGACAGGGGTGAGGGATTGGGCGGGGGCTCTCTGCGGGGGACTTGGGAGAACAGACATTGGTGAGGGTCCAGTCAAACCTCCACGACGTCGAAACGCTCGTGGTGCAGCTCGGGATCGCTCTGGATGAGGATGTGGACGCCGAGCGTGCGCTCCAGCTCGTCGAGGATGGCGCGCTCCTCCTGTTGCAGGGCGCGGGAGATCTCCGGGTGGACGCGCAGCAGCAGCTCCGAGTTGCCGGCCCGCCCCCGCAGGTGGAGCAGCTCCTTGCGCAGGTTCAGGCAAATGGTGGCCACCGACTTGATCCGCCCGCGCCCCTGGCAGTAGGGGCACGGCTGGGTGAGCAGGCGCTCCAGGTTCGACCGGCTGCGCTTGCGCGTGATCTCCACCAGGCCGAACTCGGAGATGTTGAGCAGCTTCGTCTTCGCCCGGTCCTTCTTGATCTCGCTCTCCAGGCTGGCGAAGACCTCCTCGCGGTGGACCGCCTCGACCATGTCGATGAGGTCGATGACGATGATCCCCCCGAGGTCCCGCAGGCGGATCTGGCGCACGATCTCGGAGACCGCCTCCAGGTTGGTCTGCAATACCGTGTCCTCGAGATTGCTCTGGCCCACGAAGCGGCCGGTGTTGACGTCGATGGCCACCAGCGCCTCGGTGGGATTGATGACGATGTAGCCGCCGGACTTGAGCCACACCTTGGTCTTGAGCGCCGCCTCGATCTGCTCCTCGATGCCGAACTGCTCGAACAGGCTCGACCGCTGGCGGAAGAGCTTGACCTTGGAGACCAGCCCCGGCTGCACCTGGTCGAGGAACTCGACGATGCGCTCGTAGGTCTCCTCGCCGTCCACCCAGAGGACGGCGAAATCGCTGCGCAGCAAGTCGCGCACCACCCGCAGGGCGAGGTCGAGGTCCTGGTGCAGGAGCGTGGGGGCCGAGACCCGGCCGGCCCGGTGGCGGATCTTCTCCCACAGCCGCCCCAGGTAGACGAGGTCGCTGTCGAACTCCTCCGGCCCCTTTCCCTCGCCCACCGTGCGCACGATCAGCCCGCCGGCCGTCACCGGGAGCTGGTGGAGGATGGCGACCAGCCGCTCCCGCTCCGCCTCGTCCTCGATGCGGCGGGAGACGCCGAAGTGCTTGACGGTGGGGAGCAGCACCAGGTAGCGCCCGGGCAGGGTGACGTGGGTGCTGATGCGCGCGCCCTTGCTGGGCAGCGGGTCCTTGACGACCTGGACGATGATCTCCTGGCCGGGCTTTAGCAGATCGTCGATCGACGGCGAGCCCGCCTGGTGCTGCGCCGGCAGCTCGTCGTGATTGCGGGCGTCGTCGATCTCCAGGTCCTCCATCGCCTCGACGTCGGCCGCCACGTCGCTGACGTAGAGGAAGGCGTCGCGCTCCAGGCCGACGTCGACGAAGGCGGCCTGCATGCCGGGCAGCACCCGGGTCACCCGCCCCTTGTAGACGTTGCCCACGAGCCCGCGATGGCGGTGCCGCTCGACGAAGATCTCCGTCAAGCGGTCGTCCTCCAGGACGGCGATCCGCGTCTGGTGCGGATCGCTCTCGATGAGCATCTTGAGACTCACGGCGGGGGATTGTACCCGAGTGGGCGCTGCCCCGCCCGGTGCCTGTCTTCCTCTTCTCCCCAGTTGGGGGGAGGGCGATGGGAGAAGGCCCGCGGTATCGGTACCGCGTCTCCTCTTGGGGGCAAATGTTTGCGCCAATTAGGCGGTAAAGTCGGGCTAGAGCACCCGCAGAAGCACGGCCTTCCCATCCCCCGGAGCGTAGAAGTCCGGCAGCTCCGCCGCGACGTGGTAGCCGCAGGCGAGATAGAAGGCGCGGGTGGGGTGGTATTGGAGGCGGGTGGAGGTCTCGACATAGACGCGGGGCCGGCCGGCGGCGGACATCCAGTCTTCGGCAGCCTTGAGGAGCGCGGCTCCCATGCCCCGGCCCTGGAAGCGCGGGTGGACGACGATCCAGTAGAGGTCCGCGGATTCCCGGCTGCCGGGAATCGGACCCCAGCAGGCATAGCCGCCCACCTCGCCGTCCACTTCCCCCACGAGGAAGCGGTAGTGGCTGGCTTCGCCCTGGGCGAGACGGTCGTCCACCAGCTCCAGCGCCACGTCGATCTCCTCGGCATTGAAGAAGCCGGTGGCGCGGACCAGCTCCTCGAGCGGCCCGCGGTCGGCGGCCTCCAGGGTGCGGCGGATGGCGACGGAGCGATCCTCTCCAGTCCTGGATCTTCGCGGCGGCGAGGCCGTGGCGGACGGCGCAGGCATCACGGAGTCCTTGAGGATGCGCTCCACCACGTCCTTCGCCGAGAGGCCGGCTCTCCCTGCGGCGGCCATGAAGCCGGCGTCGGCGGCGAGGCAGGGATTGGCGTTGACCTCCAGAATGCGCGGTTCTCCCGCGGCGTCCAGCCGGACGTCGACGCGGGCGTAGCCTTTGAGGCCGAAGATCCGCCAAGCGGCGCGCGAAATTTCGCCGGTTCGCGCCAGCAGCTCTCGATCGGCGGGATCGTCCGGAAAATGGCGGACGGTGTGGATGCAGGCGAAGGACTCTTCATTCCATTTGGCGTCGTAGCCGAGCACCCGGCTCATCCCCTCGGGGAAATCCTCGTAGACGATCTCCGCGATGGGCAGCACCTGGACGCCGTGCTCGTCCGCGAGGAGCGAGACGTTCAGCTCCCGGCCAGGGAGGAACGTCTCGGCCACCACGGCCTGGCCGGGGAAACGCGATGCGAGGTCCCGCGCCCGGGCGACAGCCGCTTCCAGTGTGGAGCAGACGGGGTCGCCTTCCAGTCCCAGGGAGGCGTCCTCGCAGGCGGGCTTCAGGATCCATGGGCCCGGGACGCGCCGGAGAAGGCTCGGGCAGCTCGGGTCCAGCCGGCCGCCGGGCGCCACGGGCAGCCCCTCGGCCGCCAGCACCGCCCGGGTCGCCAGCTTGTCCGTCGTCACCCAGAGGGCGCCGGACGCGCTGCCGGTGAAAGGCAGCCCCATCAGCTCGAGGGCCGCCGCGGCCCCCAGGAGGGCCTCGGGCCGGCCGGGCGGCGCTTCCATAAGGTTGAAGACGGCCGTGCCCGCGCCGTTATCGCTCGCCAAGGAACGCCAGGGCTGCCAATCTGGCACGGCGACGGTCTGATGGGGAATGCCGAGCGCGTCGAGGCCCGCGGCCACCAAGTCGACTTGGGCCAGCACGTCGGTGGTCGAAGGGTCCGCTTCCGCGCCCACCGGGTTGTGGGCGATGACGACGCGGGAGATCGCTGTCAGGTCCGGGGTCAGGCCCGTTTTCAGACCCATAGTCCGCATCGCAGCGCGGCGGCTTCGACGATCTGGCCGAGGAGCTCGGTGTAGGAGGTTCCGGCCCGGCCGGCCAGGATGGGCAGGTCCGAGTAGGTCGGGTGCAGCCCAGGCAGCGGATTGACCTCCAGGAACTGGAGCTCGCCGGCGGTGTCGCACCGCAGGTCGACGCGCGCCAGGTCGCGGCAATCCAGCGCGTTGTAGGCCGCGAGGGCCAGGAGGCGCGCCCGTTGGGCGAGGGGCTCGCCGTCGAGCAGGATGTAGTCCACCTGGGTCAAATAATCCTTTTTGTTCTCCGCCGTGTAGGCGTCGCCGGCGTGAGCGCGGAAGGCGACCTCCATGACGCCGATCACCCGGGCGTCCTTGCCGTTGCCCACGATCCCCACCGTCATCTCCCGCCCCGGCAGGAAGCTCTCGACCAGCACCGGCTGGCGGAAGGCGTCGAGCAGCTCGGCGCAGGCGCCCGGGAGGTCGTCCCGGCTCTCGACGCGGGAGCGCCGCGTCACGCCCTTGCTGCTCCCCTCGGCCACCGGCTTCACGAAGAGGGGCGGCGGGAGGTCCACAGCGGCTGCGTCCTCCGCGCTCTCGACGAGCGCGAAAGGCGCCGTGGGCAGGCCGTGGTCGCGCACCAGCCGCTTGGCGAGCGCCTTGTCGAGCGTGACGGCGCAGGTCAACGGATCCGAGAAGGTATACGGCTGCTCGTACAGCTCGCAGATGGCCGGCACCTGCGCCTCGCGCGAACGGCCGCGGACGCCCTCGGCGAAGTTGAACACCAGGTCCCAACGCTCGCCGGCCGCCAGCCTCCGGGCCAGCTCCAGGCCGCGGCCCACCCGCTCCGGCCGGTGGCCGAGGCTGGCGAGCCCTTCGGCGAGGGCCGCGATGGTCTCTTCCTCGTCGAACTCCATGACCGCTTCGGGGGAGAACCCCGCGGCGAGGTAATCCCCCTTGAGGTCGTAGCAGAGGCCGATGCGCAGGGACCTCGATTCCGATGGCGATGCCGCAGGCATGTCAGGCCCTGACGTCTTCATAGGAATAGGTCCGGCCCTGCCAGTTGCGCAGGCTCCAGATGCCGTTCGCGTGGCCGGTGACCGTGTCCTGCTGGATCGGCACCTTGCCGCCGCCGCCCGGCGCGTCGATGACGTAGGTCGGCACGGCGTAACCCGTGGTGTGGCCGCGGAGCTGGGCCATGAGCTCGATCCCCTTCTCCACCGTGGTGCGCAGGTGGCCGGTGCCCAGCACCGGGTCGCACTGATAGAGGTAGTAGGGGCGGACGCGGATCTTGAGCAGCCCATGAAAGAGGTCGCGCAGCGTGTCCGCCGAATCGTTCACGCCTTTGAGGAGCACGGTCTGGCAACCGAGAGGAATGCCGCCGTCGGCCAGACGGTCGCAGGCTTCGTTCACCTCCGGCGTCAGCTCTTTGACGTGGCAGAAGTGGAGGGAGAGCCAGACGCGGTGCTTGCGCAGCACCGTCACCAGCTCCGGCGTGATGCGCTGGGGCAGGAAGGCCGGAATGCGGGTGCCGATGCGCAGGAACTCGATGTGGGGAATGGCCCGCAGCCGGCCGAGGAGGTGGTCCAGCGTGTGATCGGACATGAGCAGCGGATCGCCGCCCGAGAGCAGCACGTCCCGTACCTCGGTGTGCTTTTCGAGATAGTCGAGCGCGGCGTCGATGCGCCGGCCCAGTGGCTCGAGCTCGCCCTGGCTCACCAGCCGGCTGCGCGTGCAGTAGCGGCAATACGCCGCGCAGGTGTCGAGCACGAGCAGGAGGACGCGGTCCGGATAGCGGTGGACGAGGCCCTCGACGACCGAGGAATCGTCCTCGCCGCAGGGGTCCGTCATGTCGCCTGGGCTGACCAGTAGCTCGCTCTCCTGGGGCACGACCTGAAGGCGGATGGGGCAGCCGGGATCGTGGGGATCGATCAACGTCGCCCACTCGGGAGTGACCGCGACGGAAAACTTTTCGCTCGCCAGCAGCAGACCGCGGCGCTCCGACTCGGTGAGGTCAAGTAGCTTTTCGAACTGCTCGAGGCGGGTGAGCCGATGGCGCATCTGCCAGCGCCAGTCGTTCCAGTGATCGGGATCGTAGGGCACGTCGAGGACGTCGCAGACATCCTCGCGCCGGGTGGTCTCGACCGCAACCGAGGCGAATGCCTCTTGCTTCATTTCCAGGCTCCTCCTTGGAGATGAGGTGAACACGACGACGAGCCGCCGCCAACGAAGACAGCCCAACCGGATCGATCATCCGGCGGGAAAGCCCCAGGGGGCTCCTTGCGCATGGTTTTAGTACGTCAACCCGGAGGGGGTGACACCGCAACCGGTATGGCTACGGGAGACTGCGCTGGCGGGGGAAACGTGAAAGGGGTGAAGGCTTCGAAAGCGCGATTTCCGAGAGAGATACTGACGACAGACAGCCCGAGCCGGAGAGCGATGGGGGCCGGACTGTCCCCAGTACTGGGAGGTTGGTCGGGGGGAACGTTTGCGTCCACGGGCTTAACGATACCGGACTTCTCTCCCCTGTCAAGAGGAACAGACGTTTCTTTGTGGAATTCATACGCCGACGCCGCATCCAGCCGGCTGGTCAGCCGGTAGGCGCGCCGCCAGCCGGCACCGCGGTAGGAACTGGGACCGGGCCCCCTCGGGGCCGAAACGACTCCACGCATGCCCGAGAGTCATGCAAATCCGTTACCAGCCCTCCAGCGGGTGGCGGCAGCCCATCCAGGCGCCGGCCCGCCCCTCGGCGCCTCGGGTATCTCCGCAAAAGTTACCTACTTGATCTTGTATGCTGTACTTTCCGGTGCGGCCTTACCGGGGGAGACCTTGCCCATGCCGAAACCCGCCCGCCCGATCGCGGTCTACCACGAACATCCGGACTGGTTCCGTCCCCTGTTCGACGAGCTGGACCGCCGGGGCACGCCCTACGTCCGCATCGACGCGCGCCGCCACCACTATGACGTCGCGGCCCGTGACCGCGACTTCTCGCTGCTGTTCAACCGCATGAGCCCCTCGGCCTACCTGCGGGGCGAGAGCCACGGCATCTACCACACGCTGGCCTACCTCGATCATCTGGAGCGTCTGGGCACCCGGGTCGTCAACGGCTCGCGCGGCTTCCGGGTGGAGATCTCGAAGGCGCTCCAGCTCTCGCTGCTGGCGTCGCTGGGGCTCAAGTACCCGCGCGCCCGGGTGGTCAATCACCCGGCTGAAGTGCTGGCCGCCGCGGCGGGCCTGCGCTTTCCCCTGGTCGTCAAGGCGAACGTCGGCGGCAGCGGCGCGGGCATCGTGCGCTACGACGCTCCGGCCGAGCTCGCGGCGGCGGTGGAGAACGGGACGATCGACCTCGGCATCGACAGCACGGCCCTGGTCCAGGAGTTCGTCCCGGCGCGCGACAAGCACATCGTCCGCGTCGAGGTCCTGGGACGGAAATACCTCTACGCCATCCGCCTGTGGAGCGCCGGCAACTCCTTCAACCTGTGTCCCGCCGACGCCTGCCAGACGGCGAGCGGCACCGCGCTGGTGGCGGGCGCGGCCTGCGCACTGGACGCGCAGGAGCGCGGCATCCGCGTCGAGGGCTACACGCCGCCGCCCGAGGTGATCGCCGACGTCGAGCGGATTTTCGAGGCCGCGGCCATCGACGTCGGCGGCGTCGAATATCTGGTCGACGACCGCGACGGTGAAATCCTTTACTACGACATCAACGCCCTGTCGAACTTCGTCGCCGATGCGCAGCGCGTGATCGGTTTCGATCCCTTCACCCGGCTCGTCGACTATCTGGAAGCGGAGGCTGTCGCATGAGATATGGATATTGGATGCCGGTCTTCGGCGGCTGGCTGCGCAACGTCGAGGACGAGGGCATGGAAGCGAGTTGGGACTACGTCAGCCGTCTCGCGCGGCGCAGCGAGGAGATCGGCTACGACCTGACGCTCATCGCCGAGCTCAACCTCAACGACATCAAGGGCGTCGAGGCGCCGGCGCTCGAAGCCTGGTCGACGGCCGCGGCGCTCGCGGCGGTGACCCGGAGCCTGGAGCTCATGGTCGCCGTGCGGCCTACGTTCCACCTGCCCGCCCTGCTCGCCAAGCAGGCCGCCAACGTCGACCGCATCAGCGGCGGCCGGGTGTCGCTCAACGTCGTCTCCTCCTGGTGGGCTTCCGAGGCCAGGCAGTATGGCGTCGCCTTCGACACGCACGACGATCGCTACGCGCGGACCGCCGAGTGGCTCCAGGTCGTCGACGGGGTTTGGCAACACGATCATTTCTCCTATGAAGGGCGCTTCTACCGCGTCGAGGACACCGTCCTCCAGCCGAAACCGTTGTCATTGCGCTCTCGGCCGCGCCCGACGATATACGCCGGCGGCGAGTCGGAAGCCGCCAAGGACCTCATCTCGCGCCAGTGCGACGCCTACGTGATGCACGGTGACGCCCCCGAGCGGCTGCACGGGAAGGTCGCGGACCTCGCGGCGCGGCGCGATCGTCACGGCCTGCCGCCCATGAGCTACGGCGTCGCGGCATACGCCATCGTGCGCGACTCCGAAAGCGAGGCGCACCGCGAGCGGGAGCGCATCACCGACGTGCGGCAGAACGCCGCCGGCTTCGCCAACTATCAGGAATGGCTCGCCGGGACGCAGCTCGAACAGCGGATGTCGATCGAGGAGTACTCGGTTTCGAATCGTGGCTTGCGCACCGAGCTGGTGGGCACGCCCGAACAGGTGCGCGAGCGGATCGAAGAGCTGGAGGATGCGGGCATCGACCTCCTTCTCCTCCAGTTCAGCCCGCAGTACGAGGAGATGGAGCGTTTCGCGCACCAGGTCATCCCAACCCGGCAGAGCCGGCTGGCAGTGGCGTCGTGAACAAGCCATAGCGTTCGCCGAGGACGGCCCGCCGTTTGCAGGAAGATAAGAGTGGCGCCACGGTTGCGCGCCAACGGGACGCCTCGCAGCCTCGAAGAGGCGTCCAGGAGTGCCACCCCCGGGGCCTTCAGGAGAACACCCATGAGAAGACAACTGGCTCTGCTGCTCACGCTTATGGTTCTGGCAACTCTTCCTCTGTCGGCGCAACGCCCTCAGCAGCGGGGTCCCCAGCCGCACGCGCCGCAGCCGCACTTCCGCGCCAACCAGGGGCATCCGCCGCCGCCGCCCGCGGCGCGAAGAGGCCCGGGCAGACAGCCGGAGGCGGAGCGTTTCGACGGCGGGCGGATGAACGGCATGCCGCACGTCAACCATGACCGCTGGTTTGGCCACGACCGGCCGGACGATCCGCGCTTTCGTCATCTACAACCTCGAAACGGGCGGCTACATCCACGTCCAGTACTTCGGCGGCTAGGAAAAGGTCGGTATCCTGTCGCTTGAAACGAAAGACAGGCCGGCAACGTCTTGTGGTGAATCTGAACGTTGCGGTGCGGACCCTTCCATAAGGCCGGTGCTACTCCGGGGATTCGGCAACCGTGATCCCGAGCTCCTTGCGCAGTTGGCTGATGGTACTCCGGTGCAGGCCGGTCCGTCGTCGCGCTTCAGGGGTAGGGAGTCGCAGCAGCTCGGTGAGCTCGGGTGTCCGGACGACAGCGCGCGTCTGGAGGAAGGCTGGGATGCCCAGCCGCGTCCGTTTCCTGAAGACAGAATACGGAGATATACCGTAGCGCATGGCGACCTCGGCGTCGGTGGCTGTGCCCAACAACTCGACCATTTCCTCGGTCCACTGAATACCGTTCGCCCAAGGTCGGGAAGGGGGAATGCCGAGCTCCTGGCGTCTCCTGGCGACCGTGGTGACGGTGACTCCGAGCCGTACGGCCACTTCTTTGTCGGTCAGCTTGCCGAGGAGAGCCAGGTCTTCCGCCGTCCATGGGAACCGCCGGCTAGGGCCGCGGGGCAGGATGTGGAAGGGCCGGATTCCCAGACGGGCACGCTTTCGACGAACGCAGGTCTGAGAGATTCCCAGGGCTTGAGCGACCTCGCGGTCACCGGCAGTTCCTAGCTGTGCGATCATTTCCGGTGTCCACTCGATGTCGGCGCGGCGAAGCCTGAAGGCTTCGATTCCTCGCCGTTGGCGTTCGGCCACTATGGTGACGGCGGAGACTCCGGCCAGCTCGGCAAGCTTGGCGTCGGGAATCTGGCCGAGCCGTGCGGCGAGCTCTTCGGTCAACACGCAACGCGGGCGTGCAGACGTGCGCTCGACCTCCGAGGGAGTACGTTCATCCTCGGGTGAAACGCCCACTGGCTGCCGCTTGGGTCTGGATCCGCGCCGCGGTCGAAAGGGTGGGATGCCCAAGGCTCGGCGTTTGTTCTCGACGCTGCTCAAAGGAACACCGAAGTCGCGGGCGAGAGTCGCGTCGGGTTCTTTGCCGAGACGGGCCAGGATTTCCAGGTCCCAGCGCCAGCGGACCAGGGTGGGGGCCGAGATGTCGAGCTCGGCCCGGAGCCGCTTGATGGTCTCTACGCTGAGGCCGGACCTCCGTTGCACTTCAAGAGTCGGGAGCCGCAGCAAATCGGCGATTTCGGGAGTCCGGACGACCATGAGGCCGGAGGCGAAGGCAGCCGGAATGCCCAGCTTGGTTCGCTTCAGGTACACGCTCTTCTTGGGGATGCCATACTGCTCGGCCACGTCGCTATCGCGAACTCTGCCCAGTAGCTCCAGCATCTCCTCGCTCCATCGTATGCGGCGATGCGGCCGGAATGCGGGGATCCCGAGCCTCTGGCGCTTGAAGTGCACCGTGGATTCGCTGATCCCGAGCTGGGCGGCCAGCCTCCGGTCCGGCATCTTGCCCAGCAGAGCCAGGTCTTCGGGGCGCCATGCGAAAGGTGCGTTGCCCCGATTGTAAGGCGCAGGGTTGAAGGGCGGAATCTTGAGCAGCCTGCGCTTGTAGCTTACGCTGTGAAAAGAGATCCCCAGGTCACTGGCGACCTCTTTGTCGCCCGCCGTGCCGAGCTGGGCGATCATGTCCGGGGTCCACTCGATCGCGGCGCGGTGGGGATGGCAGGCTTCGATGCCTCGCCGGCGGCGTTCGGCGGCCACCGTGCCACAGTCGACACCCGCGCGCCCAGCCAGCTTTTCGTCGGGAATTTTCCCCAGCAGCGCGGCCAACGCTTCCGGCCATTCGAAGCGCGGTCGCGCCGGCGTTCGCTCGACGGCAGATGAACCACGCCAACGGCGACTGCCGGAGTCGTGCGATCGACGTTGTGAGGCGGGAGCCTTGGCAGTTTTCGGCACGCTCACCAGTGGGCTGGACCCAGGATAAGAGTTTTCACGGCGTCTCCATGAGGAAGATTGTAGCGTAAGCCCAGCCCGCCCCGGATGGAGGTCGAGCCCGATTCAAAAGCCGGCAGAGGACTCGCTTGCCTCCTTGCCGGCTCCTCTCCGGTGTCCACGAGGTACTTCGGTCGGCTGCGGTATGCCGCCGTCGAGACGGTCACCTTCTCCCCGATCCCCTGCTGGGCCCACCTGTCGCCGGAGCTCTACCAGGCTCGCATCGCGGCGCTGGGACCGACGAGGGTCTGCGTCAATTGGTCCAAGCCGGAGCTCCCGTCCTCGCGGGGACGGACGCCCCGGCTTCCGGCACCACCTACGGAGCCTCCCTGCACGGCGAGCTGGCCCTGCTCGTGAAGGCCGGCCAGGCTCCCCTCCAAACCCTCGCCGCCGCCGCCTCAGCTCCCGCGCGGGCCTTCCATCTCGACGACCGAGGCCGCATCCGCCCCGGCCTGCGCGCCGATCTCGTTCTCGTCGAGGGAGATCCGACGCAGGACATTCTGGCGACCCGGAACATCGTGGCGATCTGGAAGCGGGGGTTCGGGTGGGGCGGTGAGCGCCAACAGATCCGGCAGCGATGAGGTCCGGCGGCAAAGTGTGATACGCGCCATATCTGGGGATGACGGCTCATATCCACAGATATGGCCCGTATCTTGGGACCATGGCTCATATCTACAGATACGGCTCATATCCGCGGATGACAGGTCATCATCTCCAGGTATGCGCCGTATCTGGGGATGATGGCCCATATCTGGGGATGACGGCTCGTATCCCCAGATACGGCCCATATCTGGGGACGATGGCGTATATCCCCAGACAATGGTCCATCATCCGCAGATACGCGCCATATCTACAGATACGGCTCGTATCTGTAGGCGATGGAGCCTCGGGCGGTGGCCTCACCTGCGGCGTCCGCCCCGTGGCGGCCGCCGCGGTATAATTCGTGGAACGTGCTCGCCAAAGGGCGCGAGACCGGACAGGGCCGCCAGAAGGCCCCGGGGGCACCGCCAGATGAGCTACCTCGGAATCCTCGCGCTGCTGAGCCTGCTGATCGTCGTTCACGAGCTCGGCCACCTGGTTGCCGCCAAGCTGGCCGGCCTGCCGGTCGCCGGTTTTTCGGTCGGCTTCGGCCCGAAGCTGCGGACGCGGCGTTGGGGGCAGGTCGAGTACTCGCTGCGGGCGATTCCCCTGGGCGGGTTCGTGATGCTCGGCCTCACGGACGAAGAGGAGCTGCGGGCGGTCCCGCTGAGGAAGCGGCTGGCCTTCTATCTGGGCGGGCCTCTCGCCAATCTCTTCGCGGCCCTTCCTCTTCTTTCCGTCCTGAACGGCCTGGCGCGCGGCGGCTCGTTCCATGGGCTCGTGGTCCTGCCGTTCCAGCAGGTTGCCGCTGCCTGCCGGCAGCTCCTGGGCGTTCTGGCCAGCCTGCCTTCACATCCGGAGTCTCTCTCGGGCGTCGTCGGAATCGTCGTCGAGGGCGGCCGGATCGCGCAGAGCGGAAGGATCTTGGAGCTCGCCATCTCGCTGAGCGTCTCGCTGGCCGTGTTCAATCTGCTCCCCATCCCCGTGCTGGACGGTGGCCAGATCACCCTCGCGTGTCTCGAAGAAGTCTTCCCCCGTTTCGCAAGGCTTCGGGTGCCCCTGACACTGCTGGGCATGATCGTCCTGGCGGTCCTCATGGTCTACGCCAACGGGCACGACGTGATCCGCTATCTCCGGTCTTTGAGGACGTAGACAGTCCCGCGGCGAACCCTTGACCTGTCAGCGACTTGCCTTGAGCAGGGCCTCGACACACGGTACACTCCTGATCTGGAGGTAGCCATGGACGCAGTCTTGGTCAGCCGCGACCCGGAAGTCATGAGCGGAGCTCTATGCTTTGCGGGCACGCGTGTGCCCGTACAGAACCTCTTCGACTACCTCGAAGGCAGTTCCTCTTTGGAGGAGTTCCTCGAAGACTTCCCATCGGTAAAGCGAGAGACAGCGGTAGCGGTTCTGGAAGCCGCCCGAGCCAGGCTTTTTGCCGATGCGGCTGCTGCTTGACGAATCGTTGTGGAGAGGTGGCGTGGAGGGACACTGGCAAGGCCAGTTCCGGGGAGGTATCATCGCGACGAAAGGCGACTTCTGACGACGAAGCTCCAGGAAGCCGAGCACTTCTAATTCTCTGCAAGGGATAGTGAAAGGAAGAACAAATGCCGAGCATTGCAGATCGTTACGCGTCGCCTTGGTATCTTGCCGCATATCTTGAGGCAGAATGGGCCGATTTTCTTTGGTCTGGCAGCGACTCTGGTAAGTCAACCGGAAGAGCGGAGTTTTATAAGAGCATTCCCAAGCTTGTCGTCGGAAGCCTTGGAGACGAGAGGCCCACAAGGTATTGTGATATCGGCGGCTCTACAGGAAGAACCACCTATGAGATGTTTCGCGAGATACCTAGCTTAGCCGAATTCGTCTTAGTCGAGCCGTCTGCTCAGTTTTGTTCTTGGGCAAAGAGGCTTCTTCTCGGCGGCGAAGATTATTTATACGACTGGGCACCCACAATTTATGATCTTCACAAGCCGGTTTTCAAGAAAGTTCAAGCTTTTCCAGCGCCGCTTGAAATAACTGAACAGAAGAAAATCTACATCTATCAAGCTCAATCCGACAGCGTGCCTCGGCCGAATGAGTACTTCGATGTTATGACGTGTTTAAATGTTGTCGACCGAGTACCCAATCCAAAAATTTTTGCGAAAGACGTGGGAGACCTGCTGAAGCCGGGAGGAACGTTGGTATTCGCAAGCCCGCTGGAGTACGAAGAGGAAACTACGCCAGACCAAGGGCTCTGGGTCCGAGATTTGAAAGAGCTGTTCCCTCAACCTGTTTGGAAGATCGAGAAGGAGGAGGACGCGCAGTATCACGCTGTACCTTATCGCAGGAAACACATAATATATTCTACCCAAATCTTGGTACTAAGAAAACAGAAACAGGGATTATAAGATATGGATTTTGTAATTCGGCTAGCTGAAGAGAAAGACCTATCTTATCTAAGCTGTTCGAGATCGAGGTGCAAGCCTATGGTGAAAGGAGCTGCTATCCCTATTTCGTTTTCAGGCAGGCGCTAGATGCAATGGGCGACCTGTTCTTCGTTGCCGAACATCAGGTTATTGGAGTCTTGGGGTTTTACTTTGGGAGTTCTGCAATCAGGCCGCGAGGACGGCTGGATACTCGATCTCGCAGTTCATCGTGACGCACAGCGATTGGGAGTCGGCTGGCGCCTAGCCAGCGTCTTGGTCGACACCAGTTTTAAAAAGGGAGCGGATAGACTTTACCTACACGTACGCCCCTCAAATATTGAGGCGATTGGCCTTTACAAGCGCCTTGGGTTCCTTGAAATTCGAAGCCTTCCGGATTATTTCGGTCCTGGAGCTGGCCGGCTTATAATGTGCCTTGATCGCTCTAGGGAACGAGAAGGCGGATGAGGATGCGCGCAAGCGTTCCGGATCACGGCTCGGCCACCCGCTCGCCAGCCAGCGCCAGAGCTCTTTCGATAACCGACCTTGAAAGGTACATTCCCTTTGCGACCAGAGACTCCACCAAAGGCCGCGCCAAGTCGATCATCCCCAATCGTTTCGCCCGGAGGACTACTCCCAAAGTGCCGATGACGGGGATCTGAAGGGAGAAAGCGTGGGACCACGCCCTCTGATCATCAAGGACTACAAACGCGCCTGGATGAGACAGGGCCCAAACAAGAACCGCCGATTCACCCTTACCGAGTGTCAAACCACCGATTCGTTCTGGCGCAGAAGAGACTTGAACCACCGACAGAACGGGCCCAGGAACGACGAGCTGGGGAGCCAGAGATTTGAGAAGGTGAAGAGAAGAGGTGCGGGGAAGGAAGATCAGAGACGAGGAGTCAACGGCCGGCGCCTCAGTCAAGCCCTATCTCCCGCTTCAACTCCTCGAAGTCCACATGAATGGTATCGATCTTCCTGGCCGCGAGCTCGTCGATGAAGTCAGCCCTGGGGATGCCCGCGATCTCCGCGGCCCGACCCTGCGAGATGATTCCTCGCCGGAACCACTCGATCGCAGCCGTCAGACGTACGTCTCGCTCCACTTCGCCCGGAGACTGCTGTAGCGTCGTGAGTAGGCCTTCTGGAATCTCTATGGTCAATGTCGCCATCGTACACCTCCTGCCTACCTCGCCATTCTCGCGGGCTTGCTTATCCTTCCTCGCTCCCGACCGGACCCAGCCTGAGAAGGGCCGCATAGACGGTCTCGGCGGCGTTGAGGAGATCTGCCAAGAGGCGCTCATCTACTTCCAGAAACCCCTCATACTCGAGTGCATTGCGGCGCTGGTGGCAGGTGGCCAGCACCCGCCAGACTGCGGGACCCAGACCGAGAGTATGGGGCAATGCCTGGAAAGCGATATAGCGGTTGTCCGAACGGTAGCCCCGCCAGCGCAGGGCCGCAAGCGACAGCGCGTGAGCCGCGTTGTAGGCGAGGTCGAACCGGCTCTCCAGGGCCAGATCCGAACGTCCCGCGTCCGTGAGCCGGCTCCGGGCGGAGCGAACCAGTCCGTCGATCTCCGTCCGAGCTCCCGGCTCTCTCTTGAGCGTGCCGGTTTGAACCAGGCGCTCGAGCTCAGGCGAGGTCATCTGCCGATCCAATCAGTAGGATCTTGGGCTGAGCCTGAATCTTGGTGACGAACGGGTTTCCTGCGGCCAGCTTACGCAGCCACTCTGCCACGGTCGCCAGGCTCACCTGGACCCGACGACCCAAGGTCGCTTCGGCCTCCTGCAGGGCGCCGTAGAGATCGGAGTAAGCCAGGTCATCGCAGATGACCATCAGATCGATGTCGCTCTGGGCCGTGTCCGTCCCCTTGGCGATCGAGCCATACACGAAGGCCACTTGAATGCGATCCCTGAAGGGTGCAAGAGCCTCTTCCAGTGGACCGGCGAGGCCGATCGTCTTGACCACCAGGCCGTGCAACTCGGAGAAGACCGGCGAATCGGGATTGGCCTGGTAGTGCTTCTGATTCCCGACTCGCGTGACCGTGACCAGCCCGCTGTCAGCGAGGCGAACCAGTTGGCGATGCACCGCGCCCGTACCAGAATCCGCCAGCGCGATCACCTCGGCGCTCTGAAAGCTCCGGCCTGGCTGGCCGAAGAGAAGAGCGAGCACGCGCTGCTGGACCGGCGAGAAAAGCACGTCCGCCAGTCTCGTGCTCGGTGCCGGCTCCATTCCCATATTGGGAAGGATAATACCTGGAATGGGAAGAGGCAAGCGCCCGTCAATCTGTCGGGCCTACTCGCCCGCCAGAGCAAGAGCTCTTTCGACAACCGACCTTGAAAGGTACATTCCCTTTTCGACCAGGGACTCCACCAAAGGCCGCGCCAAGTTGATCATCCCCAGCCGCTTCGCCCGGAGGACTACTCCCAAAGTCCCGATGACGGGGATCTGAAGAGAGAGGGCGTGTGACCGCGCCCTCTGATCATCAAGGACTGCAAGCGTACCCTGGTGAGACAAAGCCCAAGCCAGAACCGACGCTTCACCCTTGCCGAGACGCAACCCGCCGACTCGGTCTGGTTCAAAAGAAACTCGAACCACGGACAGCCAAGGGCTCGCCTGGACGGCTTGCAGGGTAGCGTCCTCTACGCCCTTGGCCCGGATCTCCTCCAGAACGGCTTCAGGGACGACGAGCTGGGGGGCCAGCGATTTGAGGAGGTGAAGACTGGTGGTGCGGGCGAGGAGGATCAGAGACGAGGAATCTACGGCTGGAGGCTCAATCAAGCCCCGTCTCCCGCTTCAACTCCTCGAAGTCCACATGAATGGTATCGATTTTCCTCGCCGCGAGCTCGTCGATAAAGTCTTCCCTGGGGATGCCCGCGATCTCCGCGGCCCGTCCCTGCGAGATGGCTCCCCGGCGGAACCACTCGATCGCAGCCGCCAGACGCACGTCTCGCTCCACTTCGCCCGGAGACTGATGCAGCGTCTTGAGAACTCCTTCCGGAACCTCTATGGTCATGGTCATCGCGCACCTCCTGCCAGCCTCGCCATTGTAGCCGAGTTGGTGTTGATGGCCCCCGCCCCCACGCCCTGGAGAGACAAGAAGATACCCTCCCGCCCCCCGCACCCTATAAACTCTCCCCTCCGCGCCGGGCCTCGGTGCCCACGTCAGGCTGCGGGTGGAGAGGGTATGGACAGGATCGAGGTCGGCATTCTGGGCGCTACCGGGACGGTGGGGCAGCGTTTCATTCAGTTCTTGGAGAACCATCCGTGGTTCAAGGCGACGTGGCTCGCGGCGAGCGACCGCAGCGCGGGGAAGGTCTACCGGGAGGCGACGGCCTGGCAGCTCGAGGGGCCGCCTCCGGCGGACGCGGCGGATCGGGTCGTCGAGGAGTGCGTGCCGGGCAAGGGGCCGCGGCTGGTGTTCTCGTCCATGTCCGGCAGCCTGGCGGGGGAGATCGAGCGCGATTTCGCCGCCGCCGGCCATATCGTGGTCTCGAATTCCAGCCACTACCGGATGGCCGCGGACGTGCCGCTGCTGGTGCCGGAGATCAATCCCGGCCATCTGGGGCTCCTCGCCACGCAGCGCCGGGAGCGGGGATGGACGGGCGCCATCGTCACCAATCCCAACTGCGCCGCCGTGGTGCTGGTGATGCCGCTCGCCGCCTTGAAGCCGTTCGGCATCAAGAAGGTGATGGTCACCACGTTCCAGGCCGTCTCCGGCGCCGGCTATCCCGGCGTGCCGTCGCTCGACATCCTGGGCAACGTCATTCCTTATATCGGGGGGGACGAGGAGAAGAAGGTCGAGAGCGAGACGCAGAAGATCCTGGGCGATCTCGACGGCGACCGCATCCGGCCGCTCTCGTTCCTCGTCAGCGCCAACTGCAACCGGGTGCCCACGATCGACGGCCACCTGGTGACGGCGAGCGTCGAGCTGGAGCAGAAGGCGAGCCGCGAGGAGTTGCTGGCCGCCCTCGCCGCCTTTTCAGGTCTCCCCCAGGAGCGGGACCTCCCCTCGGCGCCGAAGCGGCCGATCCATCTCATGGAGGCGCAGGACCGCCCGCAGACCCGCAGGGACGCCGGCATCGAGCGCGGCATGGCCACCGCCGTGGGCCGCTTCCGCGAGTGTAACGTCCTGCATTGGAAGTTCGCCGCTTTATCGCACAACGTGCTGCGCGGCGCGGCGGGGGCGGCGGTTTTGAATGCGGAGATGATGAAGAGTGAAGGGTTGATTTGAGGATGAACGCCGGGCCAGGAGTCCCTTCCTCCCGAGCCGTCCGCGCCCCTTCGGGGCGGACCCTCACTCCCCCAACCCCCTCTCTCCCAGCCTCCCCCCCACCGGCCGGGAGAGAGGGGGCTAAGACCAAGACTCTTCTTGTCTTTTTTCAGACTAACCACTCCCTCTTCTCCCGGCGGACGGGGGGGAGGCTGGGAGAAGAGGGCCGGGGTGATGAGGGTCTTGGGCGGGGGGACCTCTCGGCAAAGTTAGCGCCAACGAACCCTGGGAGCCCCCTCCCATGATCGTCATGAAGTTCGGCGGCAGCTCGGTCGATACCGCCGAGGCGATCGGACGGGTGGAGCGGATCATCCGCAGCCGCCAGAGCCGCCGGCCGGTGGTGGTGATCTCGGCGATGGCGAAGACCACCCGCAATCTCCTGGAGGCCGCCGCCGCGGCTGCCGCCGGCGATGCGGATAAGGTCCATTCCTTCTTCGATCAGATCGAGCTGTATCACCGGCGGGAGGCCTACGCCGTGGTGCCTCCCAGCGGCCGGCCGGCGCTGGATGCGAAGCTCGATCCGTGGTTCAACGAGCTGCGGACGCGGCTCGACGAGATCATGGCCGCCCGCTCGCTCTCGCCCCGGGCGGCCGACACCGTCGCCGGCTACGGTGAGCTGCTGGCGAGCTCCATCCTCTCCTTCGCCCTCTCCCACGCCGGCATCGACTCCTCCTGGGTGGACTGCCGGCGGGTGCTGGTGACGGACGACGACTTCACCCGCGCCCGGCCGCTCTATGGACCCACGAACGCCCGGCTGCGCTCGACCCTGCTGCCGCTGCTGCGCCAGGCGACCGTGCCGGTGGTGGGGGGCTACGTGGGGGGCAATCTCCAGGGGGTGACCACGACGCTCGGCAAGGAGGGCTCGGATTTCTCCGCCGCCATCGTCGGCGCCGCCCTGGGCGCGGAGGAGGTGCAGATCTGGACGGACGTCGACGGCATGCGCACCGCCGATCCCCGTCTCTATCCGGGAGCCCGGCGGGTGCGTACGCTCTCGTTCGCCGAGGCGCTGGAGCTCTCCTGCTCGGGCGCCAAGAAGCCGCACTACGGCACCCTGGGGCCGGCCAGCCGGGCCAACGTCCCCATTCACATCAAGGACACCCGCCAGCCGGAGGCCGAGGGCACGGTCATCGGCCGCCGCAATCCGGAGGCGCCTCCGGTCGTGAAGTCCATCGCCTGCCGGTCCAACGCCCATCTCATCTCCGCTCTCGCCACTCATCCGGAGGACGGCGACGGCCTGATGCCGCATGTCTCGGAGGTCTGCGAGCGCTTCCGTCCGTCGCTCCTGGTGCTCGACGCCAAGGGCGAGCTGGCTCTCGATCAGGAGGACCGGCTCTCCGAGGTCCACGCGGCGCTGCTGGCGGCGGTGGGGAAGTCCGCCGAGGTGTGGATTCATCGCGGCCGGTGCGTCGTGTCCCTGGTCTCGGAGGATTTCGCCACCTCGCCAGAGCTGGTGGAGCGGGCGCTCGCGGCCGGGCGCGACTTCGAGCCGAGACTGATCCTGCAAGGCGTCGCCGCTCCCACCGTCCGCCTGTTGGCCGACGACTTGCAACTCCCGGCGCTGGTGGCGGCCCTCCACGAAGAGCTTCTCTCCGGTGGAATTGACGAGGTGGTGGAATGAAAATGACCGCGCGTGTCGCGCTGATCGGTTACGGCAAGATGGGGAAGCTCCTGGAGCAGCTCGCTCCGACCCACGGCTTCGAGGTGGCGCTGCGGCTCACGGGCGCGGAGAATCCGGGCGGCGCAGGGATCAAGGCGGAGCGCTTTGAAGGAATCGACGTTGCTATCGACTTCTCCGTCGCCGCCACGGTTCCAGCCAACGCCGAGCGGCTGGCGGCGCTGGGCGTTCCCCTGGTGGTGGGCACCACCGGCTGGGGTGGGCAGATGGCGGAGGTGCGGCAGGCGGTGGAGCGCCACGACGCCGGCCTCCTCTACGGCGCCAATTTTTCGGTCGGTGTAATGGTCTTCTACCGCCTCGCCGAGGCCGCGGCGCGGCTGCTGGCCCATGAGACGGCCTACGAGGCCTGGGCCTACGAGATCCATCACAGCAAGAAGAAGGACGCGCCTTCCGGCACCTTGCTCCAGCTCAAGAAGGTGATGGAGGAGGCGGGCTACGATCGCACGATCGACGTGGCCAGCAATCGGGCGGGAGCGATCCCCGGCACCCACCAGGTCGGTTTCGACTCCGAGGCGGACACGATCACCCTGGAGCACCGGGCCCGCAGCCGGGCCGGCTTCGCCCACGGCGCCCTGCGGGCCGCCCGCTGGATGATCGGCCGCAAGGGTTTTTATGAATTCAGCGAGGTTTGGGAAGAGATCGTCCGCCAGGAGACTTAGAATGATGAACGCGCGCCTCCCTCCTTTCCCCCGGGCGCGTATGGAGAAAGCCATGTTCCAAGGATGCGGCACCGCGCTGGTCACTCCGTTCCGGTCCGACCTCTCGCTCGACGAGGAGGCCCTGCGCCGTCTGTTGCGCCGCCAGATCGAAGGCGGCATCCATTTTCTCGTCCCCTGCGGCACCACGGGCGAGAATCCCACGCTCACCCGCGAGGAGCACCTGCGGGTGGTCGAAATCACTCTCGAAGAGACCAAGGGCAAGACGCCCGTGCTCGCCGGCTGCGGCGGCAACAACACCCACGACGTGGTGGAGCTCGCCCGCGACCTCGAAGGGCTGGGGGCGGACGGCCTGCTGGTCGTCACTCCCTACTACAACAAGCCCACGCCCGAAGGGCTCTACCAGCACTACCGCGAAGTGGCACGCGCCACGCGGCTGCCCATCGTGGTCTACAACGTCCCCGGCCGCACCGGCACGAACGTGGATCCGGCGACGCTCAAGCGGCTGGCCGAGATTGAGACGGTGGTGGGCGTGAAGGAGGCGTCGGGGAACATCTCCCAGATCGCCGCTATCTTCCAGACGGTGCCCGAGAGCTTCGCCGTGCTCTCCGGCGATGACGCCATCACGCTGCCGTTGATCGCCCTGGGCGGCGTCGGCATCATCTCGGTGGTCTCCAACGAAGTGCCGTTCGCCATGGCGCGCCTGACGTCCCTTTGCCTGGAGGGAGACTTCCCCGCCGCCCGCGAGATGCAGCGCCGGCTCCACGCGCTCATGGAGATCAACTTCATCGAGTCGAACCCCGGCCCGGTGAAGGCGGCGCTGGGTCTCATGGGGCTGATCGAGCCCGTCTTCCGGCTGCCGGCGGTGGCGCCCAAACCGGAGAGCCTGCAGAAGATCGAGAAGGTCCTCCTGGGGCTGGGATTGATCCCCGAGACTCCTGAGGCCGAGCCCCTGGAGGCCCGGGTTGCCGTCTGATTTGCGGGGGGATCTGGCAGCCCTTCGTCGCGACGTCGAACGCCTCTATGCTGAGCCTCCGGCGATCTATGGCCTGCCGGAGCGCACGATCTTCGAGCATTTCAAGCAGGCGCTCAACCGCGGCGAGATTCGGGCGGCCGAGCCGGACTCCGGATCTCCCACGGGCTGGCGGGTGAACCCCTGGGTCAAGCAGGGGATCCTCGTCGGTTTCCGCATGGGCGAGGTCGTGGACATGTCCGTGGGGAGCAGCGAGACGGGGGTCCGCCTGCCCTTTCTCGACAAGGCGAACTACCCGCCCCGGCCCCTGGTGGTAGGGGACGGCGTGCGCGTGGTGCCAGGCGGCTCGTCGATCCGCGACGGCTGCCGCCTCGGCCGCGGGGTGATCTGCATGCCGCCCATGTTCATCAATACCGGCGCCTGGGTGGGCGACGGCACGCTGGTGGATTCTCATGCCCTGGTGGGGAGTTGCGCCCAGGTGGGCGAGCGCGTCCACCTCTCCGCCGCCGCCCAGCTCGGCGGAGTGCTGGAGCCCGTGGGCGCCTCGCCCGTGATCGTCGAGGACGACGTCCTGATCGGCGGCAACTGCGGCGTCTACGAAGGGACGGTCGTGAAGCGCCGCGCCGTCCTGGGAGCCGGCACCATCCTCACCCGCTCCACCCCCGTCTACGACCTCGTCCGCGAAACGATCCACCGGGCGACGGACGATCAGCCCCTGGTGATCCCCGAAGAGGCGGTCGTGGTGCCCGGATCTCGGGCCGTGACCAAGGGAGCGGGGAGAGACTGGGGGCTTTCCCTCTACACCCCTGTGATCGTCAAGTATCGCGACGCTTCGACGGACGTGCGGGTGCGGTTGGAGGATTGGTTGCGGTAGCCATGAGCCTCCCTGAGCTGAATCGCTTCGAAGAGGTCTACGCGGCCCTCCCTCTCCTTCACCCGACGCCGCGCTCGTGGGCGGAGCTGGCGGCGGCGAACCTGCCCGAGCTCCTCGCCGATCACGCGGTCTGCGAGCAGCAGGTGGCGATGTATGCGCTTTCGCTGGCCGGGCACTACCCCAACGACGTCGAGCTCGTGGAGCGGGTTGCGGCGCTGGCGGCGGAAGAGGTGCAGCACTTCCGGCGGGTGGTGGCGATCCTGAAGCAGCGGGGCTGGCCGCTCGGGGGGCGGCGGAAGAATCCCTGGGCTCAGAGCCTGCGGGACCGGATCGAGGCCGGCCGTGAGCCCTGGACCAAGGTCGACCGCCTGTTTTTTGGCGCCCTCGTCGAGGCGCGGAGCTGCGAGCGGTTCACCCGGCTCCTGGAGGTCGTCGAAGATCAGGAGGTCGCGGCCCTGCTCGCCGATCTCGGCCCTGCGGAGCGCCGTCACTGGGAGCTGTTCTACAAGCTCGCCGGCCGGGACGTCGATGCGGATGCGCTTGCAGCCCGCTTCCTCGGCTGGCGCGAATTCGAGGCGGAGCTCGCGCGTGGGCTTGGGGTTTCACCGGCGGTGCACGGGTGAGCCGTAGAATAGACGGTGCGGCCCGGCTTCGGCTTCAAGGCTCCCCCAGCCGTTGTAGGATCTCCCTCAGCACTTCGAGAGACGGGAAGGTATCTGCTTGGACGACATCCGTAACTTTTGCATCATCGCCCACATCGACCACGGCAAGTCAACCCTGGCCGACCGGCTGATTCAGCGCTGTGGCGGCGTCGAGGACCGCGACTTCCGCGACCAGATCCTCGACTCCATGGACATCGAGCGCGAGCGCGGCATCACCATCAAGAGCAACACCATCACCCTGCGCTACACCGCCCGCGACGGCAAGACCTACCGGCTGAACCTCATCGACACGCCCGGCCATGTGGACTTCTCCCACGAGGTGCGCCGCTCGCTGATGTCCTGCGAGGGCGCCCTCCTGCTGGTTGACGCCTCGCAGGGAGTGGAGGCCCAGACCGTCGCCAACCTCTACCTCGCCCTGGAGCACGACCTGGAGATCGTGCCGGTCATCAACAAGATCGACCTCCCCTCGGCCGACGTCGACCGCATCCGGGAGGAGATCGACTCCGACCTCGGGCTCGATCCGTTCGAGGCTGTCCTCGTCTCGGCCAAGCAGGGCATCGGAATCGACGACGTCCTGGAGGCGATCGTCACCAAGCTGCCGCCCCCGCAAGGCGACCCCGAGGCGCCGCTGCGCGCCTTGATCTTCGACGCCCAGTACGATCCCTACCGCGGCGTGGTCCTCATCTGCCGCATCAAGGAAGGCACCATCCGCGCCGGCCAGAAGATCCTCCTCATGCACACCGACAAGGAGTACAAGGTGGAGGAGGTAGGCCTGTTGCAGCTCAAGCGGGTCGAGGCGGACGAGCTCGAAGCGGGCGCCGTGGGCTACGTCATCGCCGGCGTCAAGGCGGTTTCCGAAATCAACGTCGGCGACACGATCACCGAGTCCGAGCGCCCGGCCGCCGAGCCGCTGCCGGGCTACAAAGAGGCGAAGCCGGTGGTCTTCTCCTCCATCTATCCCATTTCCACCGACGACTACGAGGATCTCGCCAAGGCGCTCGACAAGCTGAAGCTCAACGACGCCTCCCTCACCTACCAGAAGGACTCCTCGCAGGCCCTCGGCTTCGGCTTCCGCTGCGGCTTCCTCGGCCTGCTCCACTTGGAGATCGTCCAGGAGCGCCTGGAGCGCGAGTACAACCTGTCGCTTCTCCTCTCCGCCCCCTCCGTGCAGTACGAGGTGCTGCTCAACAACGACACCGAGCTGATCGTCGACAACCCCTCGCTCTACCCGGACCCGGGGAGCATCAAGCTCACCCGCGAGCCGTTCATCAAGGCTTCGATCATGATCCCCGAGCGCTACCTGGGGGCGGTGATGGAGCTCTGCCGCGAGCGGCGCGGCTACAATACGACTTATGAATTCCTCGCCGTGGGCCGTCTGCAGGTGACCTCCGAGCTGCCGTTGGCCGAGATTCTCTTCGACTTCTACGACCGGCTGAAGACCATCACTCAAGGCTACGGCTCGTTCGACTACGACATCACCGACTACCGCGAGTCCGACCTGGTGAAGGTGGACATCCTGGTCAACGGCGACAAGGTGGACGCTCTCTCGCAGCTCGTCCACCGCGACAAGGCGCGCCAGCGGGCCCTTCATTACTGCGAGCGGCTGGCCGAGACCATCCACCGGCAGAACTTCAAGATCGCCATCCAGGGCGCCATCGGCGGCAACGTCATCGCCCGCTCGACGATCAACGCCTACCGCAAGGACGTCACCGCCAAGTGCTATGGCGGCGACATCAGCCGCAAGCGCAAGCTGCTGGAGAAACAGAAGGAAGGGAAGAAGCGTATGAAGATGGTCGGGGCCGTCGAGATCCCGCAGGAGGCCTTCCTGGCGGTGCTCAAGGCGGGGCCGGATTCGTGAGAGGAATGCCTGGAAGCCGCCGCCGGTTATCAACACCATCGCGATGTCTGAGCTGATTCTTCCGGCCGTCCTCCCCATTTTCCCCCTCACCGGCTCGCTGCTCCTCCCGGGCAACCTGCTGCCGCTCAACGTGTTCGAGCCGCGCTATCGCAACCTGGTGGTCGACGCCCTGGAGGGCGAGCGGCTCATCGGCATGATCCAGCCTCTCGTCCCCCGCCAGGACAACTGGGTGGAGGCCGCGCAAGGCTCCGACGATCCCGAGCTTTACTCCGTGGGCTGCATCGGGCGTATCGACGAGTGCGAGCCCCAGCAGGATGGCAGGTATCTGATCCTCCTGCGGGGAATCTGCCGCTTCCGCGTCCGCAACGAGCTGCCCCCGCACCGGCTCTACCGGCGGGTGCAGGCCGACTCCTCGGAGTTCCAGCGCGATCTCGCCGAGGTTCAGGTGGAGGTCAACCCTGCCCGCATCATGCGCGCCCTGCGGGCCTTCGGCGTGACTCACGACTTGGAGCTCGACTTCGACCTCCTCGGCAGCGTCCCCGGGATCTCGCTCCTGAACGGCCTCTCCGTGGCTCTCCCCTTCCGCCCCGCCGAGAAGCAGGCTCTCCTCGAAGCCGCCGGCCCGGCTGAGCGGGAGGAGATGCTGCTGACCTTGATGGGGATGGGCCTCGAGCCCCTCTCCACCGACGACTATTACTCGCCTCCGATTCTCAACTGACGCTTTTGAACGAACCCGAAGGAGACACTCCCATCTCTCAGATCGACGGCGACATCCGCGGTATCAAAGCGTCCGAGATCCGCGCCCTGGAGCGCACCTACCGCCGCCGGGTCGATCCCCGGCAAGTGGTCTCCCCCGAGCTTGCCCGCCATTTGACCGAGATCTCCCGCCGGCTCAACCGCCAGGTCGGCGTGCTGCTGGGCCGCGATGGCCAGGTCCGCAACGTCATCGTCGGCGACGCCCACAGCCTGACGCTGCCCGACATTGGCCGCCTGCGAGGCGGCGTCGGCCGTTTCCGCGGCTTGCGCCTCGTTCATACGCACCTGAAAGGCGAGCCGCTCACCCGCGACGACCTGAACGACCTGGCGCTCCTGCGCCTCGACCTCGTCGCCATGATCGAAGTACTGGAGACGGGTCTGCCCGGCCGGTTGGAGCTGGCGCATCTCGCGCCGCTCTCTCCGGACCTGCCCTTCGAGCGCATCCAGGCGCCGGACGTCCATCAGCTCAGCTTCGACGTCGACGCCACGATGCGCGCCCTGGAGGCGGAGTTTGCCCGCATCGCCAGCGATGCCGGTGAAACCCACAAGGAGCGCGCCCTGGTGGTGGGCATCGTCCCCGAGGACGAGCACTTCGAGGAGATGTTGGAGCTGGTCCGCTCGGCCGGCGTCGCCATCGCCGGCACCATCCGCCAGAAGCGCTCGCAGGTCCATCCGCATACCGTCGTGGGCAAGGGAAAATTGCAGGAGATCGTGCTCGAAGCCATGCGCGGCCGGGCCACGGTCGCCATCTTCGACATCGACCTGAAACCGGCCCAGGCGCGGGCCTTCGAGGACGCCACAGGGCTCAAGGCCATCGACCGCACGCAGCTCATCCTCGACGTCTTCGCCCAGCGCGCCCGCAGCCGGGACGGCAAGCTCCAAGTCGAGCTCGCGCAGCTCAAATACTCGCTGCCGCGGCTGACCGACAAAGACGCCGGCCTCTCGCGGCTGACCGGCGGCATCGGCGGGCGCGGACCAGGCGAGACGGTGGTCGAGATAGGCCGCCGGCGCATTCGCGACCGCATCCGGGCCCTGGAAAAGCAGGTCGAGGGATTGTCGCGCCAGCGCGACCTGCGCCGCCGCAGGCGCCGGGAGGAGTCGGTGCCCGTGCTCTCCATCATCGGCTACACCAACGCCGGCAAGAGCACGCTGCTGAACGCCATGACCGGCAGCGAGGTCGAAGCGGCGGACCAGCTCTTCATGACCCTGGACCCCACCAGTCGCCGCCTGCGCTTCCCCCGCGAGGGCGAAGTGGTGATCACCGACACCGTGGGCTTCCTCGCCGACCTGCCTCCGGACCTCGTCGTCGCCTTCCGCGCCACCCTGGAGGAGTTGGCCGACGCCGACCTTCTCCTCCACGTCGTGGACGCCGCCGATCCGCGCCTGGAGCAGAAGATGGAAGCCGTGCAACGGATTCTCACCGAGCTCCATCTAGACGAATCCCCGCGCCTGGTCGTCCTCAACAAGACCGATCTCCTCCCACCCCATGAAGCGCTGGCCCTCGCCCGCCGCTTCGCAGGAGTGTCCGTCAGCGCCGCCAAGCGAACCGGCCTCGCCGACCTTATCCACGCCGCCGAGGAAAGGCTGGGGCGGGGGAAGCCGCTGATGAGGGTGTATGGGGAGGAGGGAATCCACGTTGAAGTTTAGGGTAGGGGCGGGTCTGGACGGGCGGACGGGGGCGCGACCCGCCCTGCATCGCCGAAGTCATCCCACCAGGGCGGGTCAAGCCCCCAACCTGCCGCCCAGACCCGCCCCTACCCGAAGCGCTGAGGCCGCGGGCGTCCGTGCGGAGCTCGATTGAACCCCGGCCTCTACCTCCACATCCCCTTCTGCTCGAAGATCTGCCCTTACTGCGACTTCGCGGTCTTGACCGGCGGGCCGGAGCGCAGGCGGCGATTCGCGGATCATCTCGTCCGCGAGATCGCGATGTGGCGGGACGAGCGCTCGACGTTCGAATCCATCGATACGATCTACTTCGGCGGCGGCACGCCGTCGGCCCTGACGCCAGAGGATCTCCGCCGGATCCTGGAGGCGGCAGGGGAAAACCTTTCCATCCAGAATGACGCCGGGATCTTCTTCGAAGCCAATCCGGAGGACGTCACGCCGGAGAGCGCCCGAGCCTGGCGGGATCTCGGTGTCCGTTTCCTATCTCTCGGAATCCAGTCGTTCGATGTGGATGCCCTGAAACTCCTCGGCCGCCGCCACACCCCAGAGCAGGCGCGGCGTAGTGTTGAGATCGCCCGCGTCGCCGAGTTCGAGACGTTTTCGATCGATCTCATCTACGGCCTTCCGGACCAGCCTTTCGAGATCTGGAAACGCACCCTGAAGCAAGCCGTTGCGCTTCAACCGGATCACCTCTCCTGCTATCAACTGACGATCCATGAGGGAACGCCGTTCGGCTCCAGGCTGGCGCAGGGGAAGATGTCCGAGGCGCCGGAGGAGACGCAGGGCGAGCTTTTCCTGTTCACCCACTCTTTCCTGAAAGATGCAGGATATCCCGGCTACGAGGTCTCCAATTTCGCCCGCTCGCCGGAGCACCGCTCACGGCACAACCAGAAATACTGGCGCCACGTCCCCTATCTCGGCGTCGGTCCCTCGGCCCACTCCTTCTCAGGCAACCGACGCTGGTGGAACGAGAGGAAGATCGGGCCTTATGAGAAACGGATTGAGGCCGGGGAGAGACCGCTCGCGGGGAGCGAAGAGCTGACGCGGGGGGATCTCGCTCTCGAAGCGTTGATGCTGGGCCTGCGGACCACTGACGGGATCGATCGGATTTCCTTCCGCGAGCGCTACGGCGTAGACCTCCTGAAAGGCAATGAGCCGCTCGTCGAGCGGCTCGCCAGAGATGGCTTGCTGAAGCTGGAAGGAAACGTCCTCACCCCCAGCCTGGCCGGCCTCGCCGTCACCGATTCGCTGGCGCGGGAGTTCGATCTCGGCGAGCGCTGAGCGCGCCCTACTTCCGCTTCGCCACGAGCTCCATCGTCTTCATCTCCTTGCCGTCCGGCGCCGGACCGTACATCTCGTTCTTGAAGGTGTTGTCGTCCACCCAGGTGACCACCGACTTCGTCGTGATCTTCTTGCCGCTCATGGGGTCCCACACTTCGCCGGAGTACGTGCAGATCTTTCCAGCGTCGTCACAGCTCCCAGCCTGGTACATGACGCCGGTCCCCATGGTATCCACCCAGGAGCTGACGTACTGCTTGCCGACGTTGTCGTAACCATCGGTGCCCCGCCCCTCGAAGGGCATGCCCATGAAGGTCCCCTTCCAAGTGTGCTCGAAGTAACGGCCACCCATCAGGACGACCCCGTGCATGGTGCCGGAGGACTTCGTCGGCGGCTGGCTCGGATCCATCCACATCGTGCTGGTGTAGTTCCAGTCACCGGCCCGGCGGGCCAGGCGCTTCTGTGGATCGCCGGGCGTGGCTGCCTTCATCATGGCTTCCATTTCGGCGTTGCCCATGCCGGGGGCTCCCGCCTTCGGCTTGTCCCAGGCAAAGGAAACGACGGTGCTACAGAGGGTGAGCAGGAGGACGGCGAGGGTTGCGCGATACTTCATGGGTTTTCTCCTTGGGGTTGCTTTATTACGCCTCATTTCCGCACTAGACTAGCACTTAGCCTCAAGGTTCGTCAAGGGCGCAAAATCCGGCGCGCTGGACCGCCGACTTGAAAAGCAACGAGCCGCTCGTCGAGCGGCTCGCCAGAAACAACCTAAGCACCCGCCCCTACTTCCGCTTCGCGGAGAGCTCCATCATCTTCATCTCCTTGCCGTCCGGCCCATTCCCGTACATCTCATTCTTGAAGTTGTCGTTGTCCGCCCAGGTGATCACCGACCTGAACAGAGTCTTCTTACCCGTCATCGGATCCCAAACGTCGCCGCTGTAGTTGCAGACCTTCACGGCGTCGTCGCAGTGCCCGACCTGGTAGAGGATGCCGGTCCCCATGGTATCCACCCAGGAGCTGACGTAGTGCTTGGCGACGTTGTCGTAGCCGTCGGTGCCCCGCCCCTCGAAGGGCATGCCCATGAAGGTCCCCTTCCAGGTGTGCTCGACGTAACGGCCGCCCATCAGGACGACCCCGTGCATGGTGCCGTTGGACGTCATCGGCGGCTGGCCTGGGGCCATCCACGCCGTGCTGGTGAAGCTCCAGTCGCCGGCCAGGCGGGCCAGGCTCTTCTGCGGCTCGCCGGGCATGGAGGCCTTCATCATGGCGTCCATGTCGGCGTTCCCCATGCCGGGCCCCGGCGCCTTCGACTTGTCCTGGGCAAGGGCGGAAACGAAAGTGCAACAGAGGGCGGTCAGGAACAAGACTGCGAGGATCGAGCGCTGCTTCATCGGCTTTTCTCCTTATAGGTGCTTGTATTACGCCTCGTTTTCGCGTAGACTACCACCCGGTGCGAGTTCCGTCAAGACACAAAATCCGGCGCGCTTCTCCGGGCTTGAACGGCCAGCGCCCCCTGGAGACAATGCGCCTTCTGTTAGGATGCCCCGTTCTTCGGGGCGGCCTCCGGGGAACCTCTCAAGCCTCGCTCGAAGATCGTCCATGACCTACGACGCCTCCTCCATCGAAGTCCTCACCGGGCTCGAGCCGGTGCGCAAGCGCCCCGGCATGTATACCTCCACCGACCGGCCGGACCACCTCGCCCAAGAGGTCATCGACAACTCCGTCGACGAGGCCGTCGCCGGACATGCGAACGACATCCTGGTGACGCTCCACCCCGACAACTCCCTCTCGGTCGCCGACAACGGCCGCGGCATGCCGGTCGACATCCACAAGGAGGAGAAGGTGCCGGGGGTCGAGGTGATCCTCACCCGGCTCCACGCCGGCGCCAAGTTCTCGGACAAGAGCTACCGCTTCTCCGGCGGTCTTCACGGCGTCGGCGTCTCGGTGGTCAACGCTCTCTCCTCCAAGCTGGAGGTCTGGGTGCGCCGGGGCGGCCAGGTCCACCACATGGCCTTCGCCGGCGGCCAGAAGACCTCCCGCCTGCGGGTGGTGGACACCGTCGGCCAGCGCAACACGGGCACCACCGTCCGCTTCTGGCCGGACCCCAAGTTTTTCGACTCGCCCAAGTTCAGCATCCCCAAGCTCAAGCACGTGCTGCGCGCCAAGGCGGTGCTCTGCCCGAAGCTGTACATCCGCTTCGTCCACGAGGAGCATCCCGAAGATGACGAAGAGTGGTTCTTCGAGGACGGCCTGCGCGACTACCTGATGGGCGAGCTCGAAGGCGCCCAGATCGTGCCGGACGAGCCCTTCCTCGGCCACTTCCGCGGCAAGGAGGAGGAGGTCGACTGGGCCGTGGCCTGGCTCGGCGAAGAGGAGGAGTCCTCGGACGTCCTCGCCGAGAGCTACGTCAACCTCATCCCGACCACCCAGGGCGGCACCCACGTCAACGGCTTCCGCGCCGGGCTGACGGACGCCATCCGCGAGTTCTGCGAGTTCCGCGACCTCCTGCCGCGCGGCGTCAAGCTGGCGCCCGAGGACGTCTGGGCCCGCTGCTGCCACGTGCTTTCGGTGCGGATGAAGGAGCCGCAGTTCACCGGCCAGACCAAGGAGCGCCTCTCCTCCCGCGAAGCCGCGGCCTTCGTCTCCGGCGTGGCCAAGGACGCTTTCGCCCTCTGGCTCAACGAGCACACCGCGGAGGCCGAGCGCATCGCCCGCCTCGCCATCGACAGCGCCCAATCCCGCCTGCGCTCCGGCAAGCAGATCAAGAGGAAGACGGTCACCGCCGGCCCGGCGCTGCCCGGCAAGCTCGCCGACTGCACCAGCCAGGACCTCAACCTCACCGAGCTCTTCCTCGTCGAGGGCGACTCGGCCGGCGGCTCGGCCAAGCAGGCGCGCAGCAAGGAGTACCAGGCCATCCTCCCCCTGCGTGGCAAGATCCTCAACACCTGGGAGGTTGACTCCACCGAGGTGCTGGGCTCGCAGGAGGTGCACGACATCGCCGTGGCCCTCGGCGTCGATCCCGGCTCGGAGAAGGTCGACGGCCTGCGCTACGGCAAGGTCTGCATCCTGGCCGACGCGGACTCCGACGGCGCCCACATCGCCACCCTCCTCTGCGCCCTCTTCCTGCGCCACTTCCGGCCGCTGGTGGCGGAAGGCCGCATCTACGCCGCCATGCCCCCCCTCTACCGCATCGACGTGGGCAAGGAGGTTTACTACGCCCTCGACGAGCGGGAGAAAAAGGGCATCCTCGACCGCATCGAAGCCGAAGGGAAGAGGGGCAAGCCCAACGTCCAGCGTTTCAAGGGCCTGGGCGAGATGAACCCCCTCCAGCTCCGCGAAACCACCATGGCTAGGGAGACCCGCCGCCTCGTCCAACTCACCCTCGAAGGCGAGAATGATCCCGCGAAGGTCATCGACATGCTCCTCGCCAAGGCCCGCTCCGGCGACCGGCGCGAGTGGCTGATGGACGTGGGGAACCGGGCGGAAGTGGAAGTTTAAGAAGCCATGCCCCGAACCTCCCGCAGAAAATCCGACAACGGCGACGCGCCGCTATTTCGTCCGGCGTTCGCGGACGTCGAGAAGCAATCGCTCGCCGAGTTCACGGAGAAGGCGTACCTCGATTATTCGATGTACGTCATCCTCGACCGCGCCCTGCCCAGCGTGGCGGACGGCTTGAAGCCGGTGCAGCGGCGCATCGTCTACGCCATGTCCGAGCTGGGCCTTTCGGCCACGGCCAAATTCAAGAAGTCGGCCCGCACGGTGGGCGACGTGCTCGGCAAATATCACCCCCATGGCGACCTGGCCTGTTATGAGGCCATGGTGCTCATGGCGCAGAAGTTCAGCCTGCGCTACCCATTGATCGACGGCCAGGGCAACTGGGGCTCGCAGGACGATCCCAAGTCGTTCGCCGCCATGCGCTACACCGAGTCGCGGCTGACGCAGTTCGCCCAGGTGCTCCTCTCCGAATTGGAGCAGGGAACGGTCGAATGGGGCCCGAACTTCGACGGCACCCTCGAAGAGCCGAAGCTCATGCCGGCGCGGCTCCCGCACGTGCTCTTGAACGGCGCCTCCGGCATCGCCGTCGGCATGGCGACGGACATTCCGCCCCACAACGTGGGCGAGGTCGTTGCCGCCTGCATCCGGCTTCTCGACAATCCGAAAATCGCGGACGAATCCCTCTACGAAGTCCTCCAAGGCCCCGACTTTCCCACCGAGGCGGAGATCATCACTTCCAAGCCGGAAATCCGAAAGATCTACGAGGCCGGCTCGGGCTCCATCCGCATGCGCGCCGCCTTTGAGATGGAGGACGGCGACGTGGTCGTCACCGCCCTGCCCTACCAGGTTTCCGGCAACAAGGTGCTGGCCCAGATCGCCGCCCAGATGCAGGCCAAGAAGCTGCCCATGGTGGAGGACCTGCGCGACGAGTCCGATCACGAAAACCCCACGCGCCTGGTGATCACCCCGCGTTCGAACCGGGTGGACGTCGAAGGCCTGATGGCTCACCTTTTCGCCACCACCGATCTCGAGCGCACGTACCGGGTGAACCTGACCATGATCGGCCTCGATCACCGGCCGCGGCAATTCAACCTGCGGGAGCTGCTCACCGAGTGGCTGGGCTTCCGCGTCGAGACCGTCCGCCGGCGGCTCCAGTTCCGCTATGACAAGGTTTTAACCCGGCTCCACGTCCTCGACGGCTACCTGATCGCCTACCTCAACATCGACGAGGTGATCCGCATCATCCGCACCGAGGACCACCCCAAGGCGAAGCTCATGGAGCGCTTCAAACTGAGCGACGCCCAGGCCGAGGCCGTCCTCGAGCTCAAGCTGCGCCATCTCGCCAAGCTCGAAGAGATGGAGATCCGCGCCGAGCAGAGCAACCTGCAGAAAGAGCGCGACTCGCTGGCCAAGATCCTCAGCTCCGAGGCCCGCCTGCGCCGCAAGGTGCGCGACGAGCTGACGGCCGACGCCGAGAAATTCGGCGACGCCCGGCGCTCGCCCATCGTCGAGCGCGGCGCCGCCAAGGCCATGGACGAGACGGCCCTCATCCCCACCGAGCCGGTCACCGTCGTGCTCTCCGAAAAGGGCTGGATACGGTCCGGCAAGGGGCACGAGCTGGACCCGCGGGAGGTTTCCTACAAGGCGGGCGACTCCTTCTTCATGGCGGTGCGCGGGCGCAGCAACCAGTCCGCTGTCTTCCTCGACTCGACGGGCCGCACCTATTCGCTCGCCGCCCATGCCCTCCCTTCGGCCCGCGGCCAGGGCGAGCCCCTCTCGAGCCACGTCACCCTGCCGCCCGGTGCCACCATCGTGGGAGTGATGCTCGGCGGCGACGACGACCTTTACCTGATGGCCACCAGCGCCGGCTACGGCTTCCTCGCCAAGCTGGGCGATCTTCAGACGCGGCAGAAGGCCGGCAAGGCCGTGGTCACCGTGCCCGAAGGCGCCAAGGTCCTGACGCCCCTCCGCGTCAAGAATCCCAAGGCCGAGCTCCTCGCCGCCGCCAGCGACGGCGGCCGCCTGCTGGTCTTCCTCGTCGACGAGCTTCCCCAACTTCCCCGGGGCAAGGGAGTGAAAATCCTCAACCTCTCCTCCAAGGGAGAGCCCGAGTCCCTCACCGCCCTGGCCGTGATCACGCCGGGACTTCACCTCCTCGTCCACTCCGGCAAGCGCTACCTCAATCTCAAGCCCTCGGATTGGCGGGAGTTCCTGGGCAACCGGGCGCTCCGTGGCAACAAGCTGCCGCGGGGATATCAGAACGTGGCTCTCTTGGAGCCGGCGGAGAAGTAGGCGTGAAGAGAATCGATCGGAAGCGCCTGGAGGCGCTGCAAAAGGTTCAGAACATGGCCCAGCTCCTGACCTGGGACCTCGTGATCGCCGCCGAGGAGCTGGCGGAGGCGATCCAGAGCGCCAAGCCGAGCAAGGACAAGTCGGGCAAGGACACACCGGGCAAGGAGCCTTATTGGGACGTGCCCTATGCGGGTAAAACCGTCCTCCGCACCCTCTTCAGCCACGTCGACGTCCTGGCCTACACGGTGCGATCCATCGCCGTGGAGTACGCTCAGGAGCTGGGGGTCCAGATTCCTGACGAGGAACGCCGCAAGCTGCAGGAGCTGCGGGGGACGAAAGACGGAAAACCGGTTCAAGGCCGCCCCAGCCCCATCGAAAGCTTCGAGATCGGCCTCCGGTATTTTCCTGCCCTTTTCGGGGTCGAGAGCAGGCTCGACCTTTCGACCGAGCCCGCGAAGGCCTTCCTGGCCCTGGCCGAGATCGGCAAGGAAATCACGTGCCCGCGGACGCTGGAACAGCTCTCCGGCCGAGGGACCAATGCCCTCTGGCACACCGGAGCTTCCTGGTATCTCGAGCAGGTCAGCGACCTGTTCCGGCTTTGCGCCCAGCAGGTTCCCGACGCCCCGCTCGGCGAGACACCCGCCCTGCCGGAGCCGGTCGAGAACCCGGCGTCAGGAGCCACCGGGGCAGACGAGGCGGCCGGAGCTTCGTCCCTCCGCGATCCGGATCTCCTCAAGAGAGCCTTCGACGTCCTCAAAGGGGACACCGCGCGGGCCATGGGCGTGTCGACGAAGATGGCCGGCAAGGACGACCTGCAAGCCACGCACGGCCAGTTCGGGCTCCGCAACCTCCTGCGGACGGTCCTTTCCGAGGCCGAAGCACTGATCGCCATCGCAGCCTTTTTTCTCTCCGCCGCCACCGGGCGGAGCGAGCTTGCGATGTCGGACGAAGAGGTCGAAGAGCTTCACGTCCGCGGCGATCTCGATCAGAAGCTCCTGGAGATCACGAATCTCTGGTCTCAGGAGATCGGCCATCAGAAACAGAAACGAACCGGCGGCAAGAAATGGGAAATGTTCCGCCAGGCCCTCAAGTACCGGGACCGCGTTGCCCATCCCAGGTCGCCCAAGGACCTGCGCGTCAGCGTGGGTGAAACCTCCATCATCCTAGGCGCGCAGGACTGGGTCCGGAACCTCTGCGAGCTTCTCGAGATCGACCCGGAGAAATTGCCGAAAAGCGCCCCTGAATCCGAGGAAAAGGCGATTCCCAATTCGACTCCGGATTCCCCCAGCCTCGCTGGAGATTAGATATCATTCCGGTCCACTTCCGAGGCGTCACGAGCCGGCGGCGACCTTGAAAGAGTAGCTGTAGTCCATCGCCATGGTCTGGCCGAAGCGGGGATCGGAGACCTGGGAGGCCACGACCTTCAGCTTGCAGTCGGCACCGGCGGGCAGGCTCTTGGCGGGACGGAGGAGGAACGAGTCGCCGTCGGACAAGGGCTCGGGCGTCGCGGTAACGGCGACCGGCGTGCCGGCGGGACACTCCAGATGGAAGGTCGAGTCGGTGACGTTCACGGAACCGTTGAAGTGGACGGCGATCCCGCTCGCCGGCGGCACGCGGTCCTCCGGGGCGGCCGGAAGGACGGCGCTCACCGCCGGCACCTCGGATTGCCACTTCTGGGCGATCACTCGCTTCCAGCCCGATCCGTCGTCGGCGAAGACCATGGTGAAGAGGGCGCGGGCGGCCTCGGTCTCCCCTTTCTGGTCGACGGTCTTCACGCTCGCCCAGCCGGTGAAGACGGCGGCGCGCTCGCCGATGGGGAAGACCTCATATCGTTCCCACTTGAAGTCGAGGCTCTTGAGCGACGCGTAAAAGGGCCCGAGGGTCTCCGCATACTGCCGGCCGGTGATCGGATGGCCGTTGCTCACGTACGCAACCCGATCGGTCTGCGGAATGAGCTTCGCGTTGCTCGTGACGTCCCGGCGCGACGCTGCCGCCGCCATCTCCTGCGCCAGGCGGACGGCCACGTCCGCCGGCCCCGGCTCAGCGCTCTTCGAGACCCGGCCGACGGCCAACCCTGCCAGAGCCACAACCACGATCACTACCAAGCGTCGAAACGGAGTGCGCATCGGAACCTCCTCGGGGAAGCGGTAACCGTCAGCCCCCAACGATCTCGTTCAACCCCTCCACGACGAGCTCAAGCTCTTCGGGAGCCAGGCGTCCAACGCGAGATCCGAGACGCTCGGTTGAGAGCGTGCGAATCTGGCTGATCTTGACCCAGGATCGCTTCGGCAGGGAGACGGAGCGGATCTCGAAATTGAGGGGAAAACCGGCTGAAGGCTCCTGGCTGGTGATCGCGACGGCGATTACTGTGCCCGATCGCTCGTTGAAAACGTCCTGGCTCAGGACGAGGACGGGCCTCCGGCCGGCTTGCTCCCGGCCTCGGATCGGGTCAAGGTCGGCCCAGAGGATGTCGCCTCTCAGTATTCGGGCCACTTCGCCTCGCCTTCAAAGTGCTCCTCAGCCGCTGCACGCTCGGCGTCCTTTTGAAGCTTGCCGCACTCGCTGGCCAGCCGCACCCGCCGAAGCCGTTGCAGCTTCTCCGCGATGGCGTCTTGGATGAGCTTGCTGCGGCTGGGAAAGCGGCCGTCATGGACGAGGTGGTCCATCTGCTTGAGAGACTCCGGATCCAGGGAAATGGCGATCTTGGCGCTGCTCATGAGAGCACGGTAGCACTCTCGGTCGTACCGGGCAAGCAGCGCGCCAGCCGGACCGCGAGAACTGGACACACCGATGGGTGTCCATCCTGGTCCAGACTCTCGGCAGCGCGTCCTGCGGTTGACAAAGATCGAAGACCGGACCTAATCTGTAAACCATCATGGACATCGGACCGCGAATCCAGCAGGCGCGTAAGATGCGCGGGCTCAGCCTTCGGGACCTGGGGGATCTGGCCGCGCTCAGCGCCCAGGCCATCTCCAAGTACGAGCGGGGGCTCGACGTTCCCGGGTCGGGCTCCTTGCTGCGGCTCTCTCGGTCCTTGGAGGTCCCGGTGGAGTTTTTCGTACGGCCGCGGCGGGTGGTCGAGATCCGCCCCGAGTACCGCAAGCGCAGCTCCCTTCCCCAGAAGGAACAGGAGTCCCTGAAGGCGAGCATCCTGGACTGGCTGGACCGCTATCTGGAGGCGGAAGAGATTCGCGGTCTCTCCGGAGCCGAGCTCAAATTCCCGGCGGGCTTCCCCCGCGATGTCGCCTCTCCGGCGGAGATCGAGCGGGCGGCCCTCGATCTCCGGGACGCCTGGAAGCTCGGCTGGGACCCCATCGAGAATCTGACGGAGCTGCTCGAGGATCGCGACGTCCGGGTCGGGGTCTTCGTGGCCGAGCCGCGTTTCGACGCCTGTACGTTCGTGGCCGAAGTGGACGGCAAGACGCTACCTGTGATCGCCAGCCGGCAGGGCGTGCCCGGGGATCGCCAGCGGTTCAGCCTGGCCCACGAGCTGGGGCATCTGATGATCCGAGCCTCCGGAGAGCTGGACGCTGAACTCGCGATGAACCGCTTTGCCGGCGCCTTCCTGGTCCCCGAGCCGGCGGCCCGCTTCGAGTTGGGGGGTGTCCGCCGGAGCCTCGACGTCCACGAGCTTCATCTGCTGAAGCACAAGTACGGCCTGAGCATGCAAGGCTGGATCTACCGCGCGAAGGATCTGGGCCTCCTGCCGGAGACCCGGGCCGCGAGCCTGTTCCGCGAGTTCCGGGTCCGGGGCTGGCATCGGCAGGAGCCGGGCGACGCCCTTCCCGCCGAGCGGCCCTCGCGTTTCGAGCGGCTGGTCCATCAAGCCCTGGCCGAAGACCTCCTCTCCGAGACGCGTGCGGCGGAGCTTCTCGGCAAGCCTCTACGGCAGTTCCTTTCCGAGATCTCCGAGGAGCACGATGGCCTCCCGGCTACTCTGCGTAACGGATACGAACGTCTGGATTGACCTCGACAACGCCGGGCTCACGGATCTCATCTTCCGGTTGCCCCTCAACCTTCAGGCTCCCGACGTGATCGTCGTGGAATTGGAGAGGCCCGACGGGGCGACGTTGGTCGGGCGCGGGCTCCAGGTCCGGGAGCTGACAGGGAGCCAGGTGCTGGAGGTGGCGCGGCTCGCTCGCCGGTACATCCGGCCCTCGCGCAGCGATCTCTTCGCTCTCGTCCTGGCGCGGTCGCAGGGCGTGATGCTCCTGACCGGTGATCGTCATCTACGGGACCCGCGGGTCCTGTGTTGCGACCCACGGGTCCTGTAGTGCGACCCGAGGGTCCTGTGATGCGACCCAAGGGTCCTGTGATGCGACCCAAGGGTCCTGTCGTGCGACCCGAGGGTCCTGCTGTGCGACCCGAGGGTCCTGTGATACGACCCGCGGGTCGGGCAGCGCGCTCCTCGGAGCCCGTGAGGCGCCCCTTGAACCCCGCGACGCGCATCGCGGGTCGGGCCTCCCGCCTCTCGGGTCGAACGCCACGCCCCGAGGGTCGCCAACGGCACGACGCGGGGCCGCCTCTGGCGCCTCACCCCAGCGGCTCCACGTCCTCCCGCAGCCGTCTCAAAGCCACGGCGCGAATGCGTGGGGCCAGCGGGTAGGACTCGGTGCCGGCGTGGATCACCACCAGATCTTCGAGACCCAGGTCGTCCAGCGCCGAGCGCATGGACGCGGTGACTCGGGGGCTGCTGGTCAGCTTGAGCTCGAAGCCGCGCTGATGGTTGCCGCGGCGGACCAGGAGGTCGAGCTCGGCGCCGCTGTGCAGCTTCCAGAAGAAGCACTCCTCGGGACGCGCGCCGAGGTGAGCCACGATCTCGCCGACGGCGAAACCCTCCCAGGAGGCCCCCACCTTGGGATGGCTGAGGAGATCCTCCCGCGACTCCAAGTCCAACAGGGTGTGGAGGATGCCGCTGTCCGCGAGGTAGATCTTCGGAGACTTCACCTGGCGCTTGGCCACGTTCTCGTGCCAGGGCTCCAGCCGCTTCGCCATGAAGGTGGCGCAGAGGGTGTCGAGATAGCCGCTGACGGTCTTCTGCGAGACGCCGAAGGCGCGCGCCAGCTCCGAGCCGTTCCAGATCTCCCCATGATAGTGGGCGAGCATGGCCCAGAACCTGCGCATGGTCGTGGAGGGAAGCTGGATTCCCAACTCCGAGAGGTCGCGCTCCAGGTAGGTGCGAATGAACTGCTGACGCCAGAGGCTGCTCGCCGGCTCCGAGGCTGCGAGGTAGGAGAGGGGAAAGCCGCCGCGCAGCCATAGCGCGTCGGTATGCTCCGCTCCGACCTCGTCCAGGCTCAGGCCCTCGAGCTCGTGGAAGGCGATGCGGCCGGCGAGGGACTCGGAGCCTTGGCGCAACAGCTCGGGCGAGGCGCTCCCCAGCACCAGGAAGCGTACCGGTATCCCTTCTCGATCCGCCAGCACCCGAAGGACCGGAAAGATCTCCGGCCGGAGCTGGATCTCGTCCAGGATCACCAGACCCCGGAGGTTCTCCAGGGCGAAGAGGGGATCTTCGAGACGAAACAGGTGGCGAGGGTTCTCCAGGTCGAAGTGAGTCACCTCGTCCAAGTCGGCCGCGACGGCCTTGGCGAGCGTGGTCTTGCCCACTTGGCGGGCGCCGATCAGTCCCACGACGGGAAACTGACCGAGAAGCTCGCGAATGCGCTTCAGATGTGCCGCACGCTCAATCATTGGGGAAGTCTACCTTGAAATCTGGGAGTGGCGCTCCCAATTTTCAAGGTAGACGGGGGCCAAGATCGAGCAATTTCACCGCGCCGCGCACACTTCGGCTTCGATCGGCAGCGCCGGCTTCGGAGCCGCTCCGGCCAGGTCCGCCCTCTCCTGGTCCCGCTCGGGGCCGGACCGCCGGGACTGCGCGAGGCTGATCAGGGCCACGCCGGTGAGGATGACCGCGGCCGCGGCCAGGGTCTTGCCCGCCAGCGGCTCGCCGGCGAAGACCCAGCCGAGGAGGACGGCCACCACCGGGTTGACATAGGCGTAGGTGGAGACCAGGACCGGCGGCGCCACCCGCAGCAGCCAGACGTAGGCGGTGAAGGCCACGATGGCCCCGAAGACGATCAGGTAGCCGAGCGACAGCAGCGACTTCGCCGACACGGCCCCCAGGGCGAAACGGGAGGGCTCCCCGGTCAGGGCGGAGGCGAGCATCAGCAGGGCGCCGCCGCTCAGCATCTGCATGCCCGTGGTGGTGAGCGGTGAGGAGGGGAGCGGCGCCCGCTGCCCATAGATCGATCCCCACGCCCAGCTCAGCGAGGCCAGCACCAGCGCCGCCGCGCCCAGGGCGTTGACGCTGCCCGAGCCCGGCCGCACCAGCAGCATCAGTCCCGCGAAGCCCAGGACGAGGCCGGCCACCACCCGCCAGTCCGGCCGCTTGCGGCCCGTGCGCAGCCAGACCAGGATCACGATCCACAGCGGCTCGGTGGAGATCAGCAGCGCCGCGAGACCCGAGTCGACGTGCTGCTCCGCCCACACCACGCAGCCGTTGCCCATGAGCAGCATGAAGGCGCCGAGGATCAGCGCCGAGCGCCAGTGGACGAGGGTCGGCCGCGGCGCCCCGCGCAGGCGGGACCAGCCGTAGAGCAACGTCCCAGCCGTCAGGTAGCGGCTGCCCGCCATGAGGAAGGGCGGGATGGTCTCGATGGCGAAGCGGATCGCCAGGTAGGTCGAGCCCCAGATGACGTAGACGGCGCCCAGGGCGATTGCGATATGGAGCATGGACGCCTGGCGCGCCCCACTCGAAGACGGGTTCATGGGAACACCTCCAAGGCGACGTCCACGTCCTCCGCGATCTCTAGGGCGACGTCCGGCGCCGGTGCGCGGAGGGGGAACAGGCCGCTCTCGCGGACGGTCTCCAGCACGACGGTGGTGCGCGTCGAGCGCACGGTGGGGAGGGCGCCGATCCGCTCGCGCAGCAGCCGGCCCAGGCTCTTGGCGTCCGGCACCCGCACCTTGAGCACGAAGCAGTCCTCGCCCGCGATGTGGTGCACTTCCTGAACTTCCGGGATGCGGGACAGTTGCTCCGCCGTCTTCATCTCCTCGGACATGTCGCTCGACGCCACGAAGATAAAAGCCACGAGCCCGAGCCCCAGAGCCTCGGGGTTGATCCGCGTCTCATACCCCTGGATCACTCCCCGGGACTCCAGCCGGCGGATGCGCTCCAGGACGGCGGACGGCGCCATCTCCACCTGCCGGGCGATCTCGGCGTTGGACGTGCGCGCGTTCTGCTGAAGGATCGTCAGGATTCGGAGGTCGGTCTCGTCGATCATTCGGTCATCTCCCCAAGGCGGAGATGATATCTCAGGATATGGGCGCGCGCAAGTCAATCGTTCGGCGAAAGCGATCCGATTCCGAACGAGCTGCGGTAAATCGTGGATTTACCGTCAGATCGGGATGCGGCTCGCCGCTTCGGCCGCGAATAGATCGTCCGCGGCGCCCCGGCGGTGGCGCAGCAGGGCGGCGTGGGCGATCATGGCGGCGTTGTCCCCGGAGTAGACGAGGGGGACGAGGCGAAGGTCGACGCCGTTGCGCTCCGCCCAGGCGGGCAACTCGCGGCGCAGCAGGCGGTTGGCGGCGACGCCGCCGGAGACGGCAAGGGTATGGATCGGCTGCCGCTGGTGCAGGCGGTCGAGCCGGGCCAGGACCTGGCCCACGGCGGAGGCGCGGAAGCCGGCGAGCAGGTCGAGGACCTCCTGGGGCGGCTCGTGGCTGCCGTCATTGTCGGCCGAAAGGTCGATCGGGCCGAGGGTGCGCTCCAGGCGCTCGATCTCCAGCAGGGCCTGGCTTTTCAAGCCCGAATAGGAGAAGTCCAGTCCCTCGAAGCGGGAGACGGGGAGGGGCCGGGCCCCCGGCGTCCCGCGCTCGGCGAGCTCGTCCACCCGCGGCCCCTGGGGATAGGGGAGGCCGAGGCGCTTGCCCACCTTGTCGAAGACCTCGCCCATGGCGTCGTCCCGGGTCTCCCCCAGGGTGGTGACCGCGCCGTCCTCGACCGCGAACAGCGAGGTGTGGCCGCCCGAGACCACGAGGCCCACGAAGCGGCCTGGCGGCGGCGCGGGGACCTCAGGGTCGCCCGGCACCCGGAGGAAGGGCGAGAAGAGGTGCCCCTCCAGGTGATGAACGGCGTGGAAGGGGTGCTTCCCCGCGAAGGCGATGGCCTTGCCGAGCGACAGGCCGACGAGCAGAGCCCCCACGAGGCCCGGCCCCCGCGTGGCCGCCACCACCTCCACCTCCTGGAGGGTCACCCCGGCCCGCTCCAGCGCCTCGCGGCTCACCGCCGGCCAGTTGGAGAGGTGCTCGCGGGAGGCGATCTCGGGCACTACGCCGCCATAGGGGCGGTGGGCGGCGAGCTGGCTGGAGACCACGGACGACAGCACCCGTCCCGCACCGTCCACCACGGCGCAGGCGGTGTCGTCGCAGGAGGTCTCGATGCCAAAGACGAGCGGGGAAGTCATGAGGGGGAGTGTACCCCGAGCCCATCGACGCGGTTTGGCGGAGATTGTAGGGGCGCAATTCATTGCGCCCTGAGAGGTGATGCCGGGCACTGCGGGCGCAATGAATTGCGCCCCTACAACGCACGCGGGGGGTTTCAGGTGGTGGACAGGCAGAGGCCGCAGCCCGTGGATCATCCTGAAAAAGCGAAACCCTGCCGGAGGGCAGGGTCTCAGGGGAGCCGCGGAGAGCGCGGACGCTCAGGTGCCGCTCGCGACCGGCTCGGCGTGCTTGATCTCGATGGGCTCGTAGACCGGGATCTCGAAGGCCAGCGTCGAGTGGCAGAACTGCTTCCAGTCGTCGGTGACGTTGTCGAAGATGATGTTCTGGTCCTTGAAGATGTCGTCGGTGACGATGTAGTTCTCCTGGAGATAAAGGACGGAGTCGTCGTCGAGCTGACGCTCGACCTCGACCTCCTTGCCGCCGACCTCCTTCTTCTCCTTCCGCACGTTGGCCGCGTTCTCGGTCCAGCCCGGGTACTCCCGGAACCGCTTCGCGGCGTATGCTTTGCAATAATTTCCCATTTCTGGCATGGAGTAGGTCCTCCTCACTTCCTGGTCGATTCAGTCGCTGCCGGCAGCCCACGGCTGCCGGACCTGAGCGTACCACTGTAGAAGTGCAGCGGAATCTCCAGGCGGGACAGCGGCTGGTAAACTAACCGCCTTCGGCCGGGTCTGCGGGCCGCGAGAGACCGATTCCATGCCCATCCGCTTCGCCATCAACGGCCTCGGCCGGGTCGGTCGCGCCCTGCTGCGCATCGCCCACGATCGGGACGACCTCGAGCTCGCCGCCGTCAACGACGTCATACCCGCTCGCCAACTGGCCCGGCTGGTGGCCCGCGACACGGTGCACGGCCCGTTTTCCGCGCCGGTTGAGGCCGTCGGCGATGGAATCGCCATCGCAATTGCCGGGCGGACGATCCCCGTCTTCCAGCAGTCCGAGCCGACTGCTGTCGACTGGTCCCGCGAGGGCGTGCAGGTGGTGGTGGAGGCCACCGGCCGCTTCCTCAAGCGTACGGCGGCGGCGGGCCACCTCGGCGGCACGGTGCGCTGGGTCGTCCTCTCGGCCAATCCGGACCCGGAAGACCCCGCGGACGCGACGATCTGCCTGGGGGTCAACGGCGAGGCCCTCAATCCTTCCCGCCAAGCGGTCATCAGCAACTCCTCCTGCACCACCAACTGCCTCGCCCTGCTGACGAAGGTGCTGCACGACCGCTTCGGCCTGCGCCGGGCGCTGATGTCGACCGTCCACAGCTATACGGAGAACCAGCGCCTCCTGGACGAGCCCCATCCCGATCCGCGGCGGGCGCGGGCGGCGGCGCTCAACATCATCCCCACGGAGACGACGACTCCCAGGACCCTGGGCCTCGTCCTGCCGGAGCTCGCCGGGCGCGTCGAGGGCTTCGCCGTGCGGGTGCCCACGCCGGCCGTGGCCATGATGGACCTGGCGGCGGACCTGGAGACGGCCGTGACGGCCGAGGCGATCCGCCAGGCGTTCCGCGACGCCACCGACGAGATGACGGGGCCGATGGCGGGCCTCCTGGGGGTCACCGACGAGGAGCTCGTCTCCTCCGACTTCATCGGCGATCCCCGCTCGGCGGTGGTCGACCTGCCGCTCGTCCAGGTGGCGGCCGGCGGCCTGGCCCGCGTGGTGGCCTGGTACGACAACGAGTGGGGATATGCTCACCGCCTCGCGGATCTCCTGGAGCGGCTGACGATTGGATAGGAGGGAGAGGAAACGATCATGGCGAACCTGTGGACCCTGGACGACCTGGACCTCGCGGGCCTCAAGGGCAAGCGGGTGTTCGTGCGCGTCGACTTCAACGTCCCCCTGTCCGCGGCGGGCGAGGTCGGCGACGCCACCCGGCTGGCGGAAGCGGTCCCCACGATCCGCGAGCTGACGGGCGCCGGCGGTATCGTCCTCCTCGCCTCCCATCTCGGGCGGCCGAAGGGGAAGCCGGACCCGCATTACAGCCTGCGGCCGGTGGCCGCCAAGCTGGCGGAGCTGCTGGGGCAGGGCGTGCGCTTCGCCGAGGATTGCGTGGGCGAGGCGGTGGAGAAGGTGGCGCGGGAGATGCAGCCCGGGGACGTCGCGCTGCTCGAGAACCTCCGCTTCCATCCCGAGGAAGAGAAGAACGAGCCGGGGTTCGCCGGGCAGCTCGCCGCCCTGGCCGAGGTCTACGTGGACGACGCCTTCGGCGCCGCGCACCGCGCCCACGCCTCGGTGGTGGGCGTGCCCGAGCGGCTGCGCGCCAAGGCAGCCGGCCGGCTGCTGGCGCGGGAGGTGGCGGCCTTGAGCCGCCTGCTGGGCGAGCCGGAGCGGCCGTTCGTGGCCCTCCTCGGTGGCGCCAAGATCGAGGGGAAGATCGACACCCTGGAAAACCTCCTGCCGCGCCTCGACGTGCTGCTCCTGGGCGGCGGCATGGCCAACACCTTCCTCGCCGCCGAGGGGTTCGAGCTCGGCGCGTCGCTCTACGAGCCCGACCGGGTGGAGCTGGCGAAGCAGATCCTGGAGCGCGCCAAGAGCCGGGGGATCGAGGTCGTCCTGCCCAGCGACCTGGTGGTCACCGACGACCTGGCCAATCCGCAGCGGATCGAGACCGTGGCCGCCGATGCGATTCCGGCGGGGACCAAGGCCGTGGACGTCGGTCCCAGGACGCGCCAGGCTTTCGCGGCGGCCATCGGCCGCGCCCGCACCCTGTTCTGGAACGGTCCGCTGGGCGTCTTCGAGAAGCCGCCCTTCGACGCCGGCACCCGGGCGGTGGCCGAGGCGCTGGCAGCGTGTCCGGGGTTCTCGGTGATCGGCGGCGGCGAGACGGTGGCGGCGGCCAATCAGGCGGGAGTCGCCGGCCGCATCGGCCACGTCTCCACGGGCGGCGGCGCCTCCCTGGAGCTGCTGGCCGGCAAGGTGCTGCCCGGGGTCGCCATTCTGCAGAAACCGGAGAAGAATCCGTGACGCGGCACGCCCGCCAGCCGTTCGTGGCCGCCAACTGGAAGATGAACCACCTGCGGGCCGAGGCGGTGGACTGCTGCCGCACCCTCAAGCAGGGCCTCGCCGGGCGGCCGGCATCCCGCGGGTCCGTGCAGGTGGCGATCTTCCCCTCGTTCCCCCTCATCCCGGTGGTGGCCGCCGAGCTCGCCGGCTCAGGAGTGGCCGTGGGCGGGCAGGACCTCCACCCCGACGACAAGGGTGCCCACACGGGCGACGTCTCGGGGCCGCAGCTCGCCGACGCCGGCTGCTCCTGGGTGCTCTGCGGCCACAGCGAGCGGCGGCACGATCATGGCGAGAGCGATGCCCTGGTGGCCCGCAAGGTGGCGGCGGCCGTGCGCAACGGCCTCGCCCCCCTCCTCTGCGTCGGCGAGACCCGTGAGGAGCGCCGGGAGGGCCGCACCTTCGGCGTGCTGGAGCGGCAGCTTCGCTCGGCCGTCGCCGTCCTGCCCGCTTGCGCCGGCGACACGGCCGGGGCCGGGCCGTTCGCCGTGGCCTACGAGCCGGTGTGGGCCATCGGCTCGGGGGAGACGGCGACGCCGGAGACGGCGCAGGAGGCGCACGCCTTCCTGCGCCTCCTGCTGGGCGAGCTGATCGGGGAGGCGGCGGCGGTGCTGCCGATCCTCTACGGCGGCTCGGCGACGCCCGACAACGCGGCCGGTCTGTTCGCCCAGCCGGACGTCGACGGCTTCCTGGTGGGCGGGGCAAGCCTTGACCCACAGAAATTCCTTGCTATTATTCGGCATTCCGGCTGACTCCCTGGTGGGGTCCGGTGATAATCGTGCCCGTTGGGAGGCTCCGTGATTTACCTGTTGGAAGCGGTTCACATTCTGGTTTGCATCTTCCTGATCCTCGTCGTGCTGCTGCAACAGGGCAAGGGCGCGGATCTTTCGGTCTTCGGCGGCGGCAGCACCCAGACCGCCTTCGGCGCCCGCACCGCCACCACCCTGCTGCACAAGCTCACCGTGGCGTCCTTCGTGGTCTTCATCGTCACCACGGTGGGGATCGCGCTGGCCAAGGGTACGGTCAGTACGGTGATGTCGGGCGCGCCGGCGAAGAAGGCCACGACGACGACGACCCCCAAGGCGGCGGTGCCGGCCAAGCCGTCCCCCGTTCCGGTGTCCCCGGCTGCCCCGGCGCCCGCGCCGGCCGGCACCCCGAAGAAGTAGCAGGCGGCAAAGAGTTCTTTGAGCCCAAGTGGCGGAATTGGTAGACGCGCACGTTTGAGGGGCGTGTGGGGCAACCCGTGCCGGTTCGAGTCCGGCCTTGGGCACCATCTTTCTTACATCGATCTCGGCGATCTCTATGACCGAACCCACTGAAGCCACCCCTCCGGAGGCGCCGGCCCCGCCGCCGCCTGAAAAGCCAGCCCCCGCCGCCGCAGTCACTGCGAAGCCGGCTCCGCCCGCGGCGGAGGCCGCTCCGGCCCGTTCCTTGCCTTCGCCCGAGGACATCGGCGAGTGGATCCACGGCGCCGACCTGCCCACGCTCGCCGCCCTGTTTGACGGGCTGCCGGTGGCCAAGTTCGACATCCTGGTGATGCAGGTGCGCAAAGAGGAGCTGGTTCCCCAGCACTGGCAGGTCATCTCCGACCATACGCCGCCGGACGACCTGACCTTCGACCGGTTGGCGGAGGTGGGCCGTCTGCGCGTGCGCTACAAGGACCAGGAGCTGTCGCGCCGCCGGGTGGAGCAGCTACGCCTCGGCTGGCGGGAGCTCGGCGGCCTGCGCCCGGCCATGTGGACGGTGGCGGACCTGCTCGCCGCCATGCGCCGGATCATCGACAAGAAGCGCCCCGTCGACTGGAACGAATTCCTCGCCGCCCAGCGGGACGTCTGGCGCGACCTCACCCTGCCCCACGGGCGGGAGCAGCTCGACGTCCTCTGGAACTGCCTCGTGCAGATGCGCAAGAGCACCAAGAAGTAGGGGCGGCCCCCATGGGACCGCCCTGCGGAGGGGCCTGGCTACTTCTTGGCGTGGGCGACCGTCGCCTTCTTGATCACGACGGCCTGGACGGGGACGTCCTGGTAGCTCCCCTTGCTGGTGGTGGGGACATGGGCGATGGCGTCCACCACGTCCATCCCTTCCACCACCTTGCCGAACACGCAATAGCCCCAGCCGGAGACGGACTTGCCCGTAAAGTTGAGGAAGCCGTTGTTCTTCAGATTGACGAAGAACTGGGCGGTGGCGCTGTTCGGATCGCCGGTGCGCGCCATGGCAAGGGTGCCCCGCTCGTTGAGCAGGCGGTTGTCGGCCTCGTTCGGAATGGGCGGCTTGGTGGGCTTCTGCGTCATGTCGGCCGTGAAGCCGCCGCCCTGGATCATGAAGTCCGGGATGACGCGGTGAAAAATGGTGCCGTCGAAGAAGCCCGACTTGACGTACTGGAGGAAGTTCTCCACGGTCTTCGGGGCCTTGTCCGGGTAGAGCTCGATGGTGATGTTGCCCTTGCTCGTCTCCAGCAGGACATGGGGATGGACGGGTGCCGCCGGGGCCTTTTCCGGCTCCGCTCCGGAGGCCGACCCCACGACGGCGAGCAGACAGGCGAGACAGGCGAGACTAAGGTTCATGCAGAGTTCTCCTTGGTAAATTCAGGGCGGGATGGTACCACGGAGCCGGCAGGATGACCGGGCACGGCGTCCTGCCGCCGCCGGTGGGCCTGGTTCTGGCGGGAGGCGAGTCCCGCCGGCTGGGACGCGACAAGGCCCGGCTGGCGGGATCGGCTCTACCGCTTGGGGCCGTGGAGCGGCTGGCGGCCGTCTGCGCCGAG
>JBAPYB010000107.1:0-4067 GCA_049284515.1 Thermoanaerobaculia bacterium | reverse complement strand
CTCCCGAGCCGCCGCCACCGCCTCCGCCGCCACCCCCACCGCCGCCTCCGCCGCCGGCTCCGGCGCCGCCTGAGCGGACGGAAGTGACGTGCGACTTCACGCCCGGCAGCGCCCGGTTGACCAACATCTGCAAGGCCAAGCTCGACGAGGTGGGCCTGAAGATGAAGCAGAACACCACTGCGCCGGCGCAGGTCACCGGCTACAGCAACGGCGCCAAGGGCTCGGCGTCCAGCAACCAGAAGATGGCCGACCAGCGCGCCCAGGGAGTGAAGAACTACCTGGTGACCCGGCACGGGATCGATCCGAGCCGGATACAGACCTCGGGCCAGGTCACCGACAGGAACACGGCCACGGTCGTCATCACCATCAACCCTTAGCCGGAGCCGAGGGTTGATTCGCCAAAGCCCCGCCGCAAGGCGGGGCTTTTTGTTGTCCGGGCCATGGTGGTGACGGCAGCGTTGACCCTCATCACCCCGGCCCTCTTCTCCCAGCCTCCCTCCCAGTCCGCCGGGAGAAGAGGGAGAAGAGCAAGACCGCCTCCACTGGGCTTCCCTGGGAGCGCCGGCGTCCCGCCGGCAACTACTAACTCAGCTCTTCAAGCCCCCTCTCTCCCGGCCGGCGGGGGGGAGGCTGGGAGAGAGGGGGTTGGGGGAGTGAGGGCCCGGCGGCACGGATTCGGCTCGATCCGGGAAATCGCCGGGATCGGCCTGGTACGCTTACAACGCTTCCCGCCGCAGCGATGCCACCGCGCCGAAGAGGCCGGCGGCGCCGCCGAGGAGGACGAGGAGGGCGACGTCCTGGAGCTTGAGGAAGTCGAGGGCGAGCACCGCCGAGACGAGCGAGCCGCGGCCCCGGGCGTGGAGGAACTGGTAGACGCCCCACAGGGCGCCGCTCGCCACGAGGCCGCCGAGCCACCCCTGCAGCAGCCCTTCGACGTAGAAGGGGCCGCGGATGAAGAACTCCGTGGAGCCCACCAGCCGCAGGATGGAGATCTCCTCGTGGTGCAGATAGGCGGTCAGCCGGATGACGCTGGCGATGGTGAAGATCGCCGCTCCCAGCAGCCCGGCCACCAGGGCCAGCCCCACCGCCCGCACCACCGCCACCACCGTCTCGAGCTGGCCGAGCCACTCGCGATCGTCGTCCACCAGCGTCACCTCCGGCCGGTGGCGCCAGCCGTCCAGCCAGGCAGAACGCGCCGGGCCTGCCGTCTTGGGATCGAGACCCACCTCCAGCGAGGCCGGCAACGGCTCGTCCTGCCAGCCGGCCACCAGGTCGGCCAGCCCCGGAAAGATCTCCTGGAACCGCTGCCGCGCCCCGGCGGCCGTGACCGGTTGCACCGACTTGACTCCCGGCTGGCGGGCGGCCTCGGCGGCGAGGCGGCGCAGGTCCTCAGCCGGCGTGTCCGGCTTGAGGTAGATCACCGCCCGCATCTCGCCCCGCCAGCGCTCCAGCGACGCGGAAAGGTTGCCGGAGACCAGCAGGAAGGCGCCGCCGATAAACAGGCTGACGGCGATGGTGAGCACCGCCAGCAGGCTCACCTTCCAGCTCCGCAGCAGGTTCACCGCCGCCTCGCGGAAGAAGTAGCGGAGGGCCTGGAGGAGGCTCAACCAGCCACCTCTTCGTCTCCGGCGGCTTCCGCCGGCGGTTCGGCGGCGGTGGCGGCCGCCGATGAATCGAGCGCCGGCGGATCGGTGCCCACCAGCTCCTGGTCCAGCGCCACGGCGCCGCGGTCGAGGGTGATCACCCGGCGGCCGACCCGCTGGATGGTGTCGCGATCGTGCGTGGCGAGGATCACCGTCGTCCCCCGCAGGTTGACCTCCAGGAAGAGGCGGAGGATCTCGCGCGAGAGGTCCGGGTCGAGGTTGCCGGTGGGCTCGTCAGCGATCAGGATCTCCGGCTCGTTGATCAGCGCCCGGGCGATGGCCACCCGCTGCTGCTCGCCGCCGGAGAGCTCGGGCGGGAAGGCGTTCAGGCGATGGGCGAGCCCCACCCGGCGCAGGGCGTGGTAGGCCATCCGCTTCTGCCCCTGGACGTCCACTCCCAGGAGGCGCGGCAGGTGGGTGACGTTCTCGAACACCGTCTTGCGGGGAATCAGCCGGAAGTCCTGGAAGACGACGCCGATCGTCCGCCGCAGATAGGGGATCTTGCTCTGCGGGATGGACGAGACGTTGCGGCCGTTGACCAGGATCTGCCCGGAGGTGGGGACCTCTTCGCGGAAGATCAGCCGCAGCAGCGTCGTCTTGCCGGCGCCGCTCGCGCCGGTGAGGAAGACGAACTGCCCGCGCGAGATGTCGAACGTGACGTCGGACAGAGCGGACTGGCCGCTCGGATACCGCTTGCTGACGTGGAAGAACTGAATCAAGGCCGGTCTGCCGCGACGGTCTTCGGCTCCCTTTCCAAGGCTTGCCGCATGAGCCTCTGCACGGTCTTCGGCTCCGCCCGCCCGCCGGAGCGCTTCATCACCAGTCCCACGAGGAAGCCGATCGTCTGCGTCTTGCCGGCGCGGTACTGGGCCACGGGGCCGGCGTTCTGCGCGAGGACCTCCTCGATCCAGCTTTCGATCTGCGCGGTGTCCGACACCTGGGCCAGCCCCAGCCGTTCGATCGCCGCCTCGGGCTCCTCGCCGGTCGAGGAGATGGCCGCGAACACCTCCTTGGCGGCGCTGTTCGAGATCTTCCCCGCGTCCACCAGGGCCACCAGGGCGGCCAGCCGCTGCGGGGTGATCGTGCCCCCGAGCTCGACCTTCCGTTCCTTGACGTCGCGCAACACTTCGCCCTGCACCCAGTTGGCGATCCCTTTCGGATTGGCCGCCACCGCGGGCACCGCGGCAGCGGCGGCCTCGTAGTAGTCGGCGAGCTCGCGGGCGGCGGTGAGCACCTGGGCGTCGCCGGCCGGCAGGCCATACTGCGAAACGAAACGCGCCCGCCGCTGCCAGGGGAGCTCCGGCAGCTCGGCCTGGAGCCCGGCGACGCGCTCCGGGGCGAGGACCAGCGGCGGCAGGTCCGGCTCCGGGAAATAGCGATAGTCGTGCGCCTCCTCCTTGCTGCGCAGCGTCCGGGTGACCCCCGTCTCGGCGTCGAAGCTGCGGGTCTCCTGCACCACCCGGCCGCCCGCTTCGAGCACCGCGATCTGCCGCCCGATCTCGTGCTCCACGGCGCGGGCGACGTTCCTGAAGGAGTTGACGTTCTTGATCTCGGCCTTGGTCCCCAGCTTCGTCTCGCCTTTCCGGCGCACCGAGACGTTGGCGTCGCAGCGCAGGCTCCCCTCCTCCATGTTGCCGTCGCTGGTGCCGGTGTAGAGCAGGAGCTGGTGCAGGGTCAGGAGGTAGTCCTGGGCCTCGGCGGCGCTCGCCATGTCCGGCCGCGAGACGATCTCCACCAGCGGCACGCCGCAGCGGTTGAAGTCCACCAGGCTCTGGCCCGGCAGCGCCCCGCCGCCCGGCGCCTCGTGCAGGAGCTTGCCGGCGTCCTCCTCCAGGTGGAGGCGCTCGAGGCTCACCACCTTGTCGTGCTGCGCCAGGGGGACGCGGCCGCCTTCGGCCAGCGGCTTGTCGAACTGGCTGATCTGGTAGCCCTTGGGCAGGTCCGGATAGAAGTAGTTCTTGCGCGCAAAGACTGACGTGGGGCGGACCTCGCACCCCAGGGCCAGGGCGAGCTTGGCCGCCAGGTCCACGGCGTGGCGATTGGGCACCGGCAGCGTGCCCGGGTAGCCCAGGCACACCGGGCAGACGAGCGTATTGGGGGCCGCCCCGAACCGGTTCGGGCAGCGGCAGAACATCTTCGTCTCGGTCAGGAGCTGGACGTGGACCTCCAGCCCGATGACCGCCTCGTAGTCCCCTCCAGAGTCCGCGTGTGCCATGCCCGGGCAAGTCTAACCCAAAGGGTAAACAGGGACCCAAGGGATGCCATGGACGGCAAGGATGCAGGCGGGGTGTCTAGAACCAATGCTTCGTGTAGGGGCGGGTCTGGGCGGCAGGTTGGGGGCTCGACCCGCCCTGATTTCGACGATTTCGCCGCTGCAGGGCGGGTCGCGCCCCCTCCCGACCCTCCAGACCCGCCCCTACACGA
>JBAPYB010000106.1:0-6147 GCA_049284515.1 Thermoanaerobaculia bacterium | reverse complement strand
GGCGGGCAGGGGCGGGCTTGCCGGCGCCCTCGGCGGCGGTGGGCGAAAGGGCGGCAAGCAGCAGGGGCAGACGGTCTACGTGCTCGCCGAGACGGCGGACAAGAAGACCGAGCTGCGCCAGGTGCGCCTGCGCACGGGAATCACCGACGGTCACTACACCCAGGTCGTGTCGGTCGTCTCCGGCACGCTGAACCCGGGCGACCTGGTGGTCACCGGTCTCGCGACGATCAAGGTCGAGACGAGCGCCGGACCGCCGGGAGGCCCCCTGGGCGGCGCGGCGGGAGGCGCCCGCGGCGGGCCGCGTGGAAGGTTCTAGGGCCATGGCCGCCGATTCGGCCCCGGACTCGCCGGTCCTCGAGATCCACGACCTGACGAAGGTCTACCACATGGGCGAGGTCGAGGTGCACGCCCTGAAGGGCATCAACCTGACCGTCGAGCGCGGCGAGTTCGTGGCCATCATGGGGCCGTCGGGCTCGGGCAAGTCGACCTTGATGAACATCATCGGCTGCCTCGACCGGCCGACCGCGGGGACCTATCACCTCGACGGCATCGACGTCTCGCGCCTCGACCGCGACGCCCGGGCGGAGATCCGCAACGACAAGATCGGCTTCGTCTTCCAGGGCTTCAACCTGCTGGCGCGCACCCGGGCCTCGGAGAACGTCGAGCTGCCGCTGCTCTACAGCAACCTCGGGCTCTCCACTCTCGACCGCGCCCGCCGAGCCTATGAGGCGCTCAGGCAGGTGGGCCTTGCCGGCCGCGAGGACCACTACCCCTCGCAGCTTTCCGGCGGCCAGCAGCAGCGGGTGGCGATCGCCCGCGCCCTGGTCACCGAGCCGGCGATCCTCCTCGCCGACGAGCCGACGGGCAACCTCGACTCGCGGACCTCGGAGGAGATCATCGGCATCTTCCAGGCGCTCAACGACGCCGGCAAGACCGTCGTCCTCATCACCCACGAGCCGGACATCGCGGCCCACGCCAAGCGGGTCGTCTACGTCCGCGACGGCGTGATCTGGCGCGACGAGCGGATCGTGCAGGCCCGCTCGCACCCGGGCGAGCCCGGCGAGCCCGGTGAGCCCGGAAAAGAGCCGGTCGTCGCCTTTCCCTTCACTCTGGCTTCGGCTCATGATCCTGCTGTCGAGGAGGTGGCGCGATGAAAGTGACCCTCCTGCGCTTGTGGAACATCACCAAGGTCGGCCTGATGGCCATTTCGCGCAACAAGATGCGCTCCCTGCTCACCATGCTGGGGATCATCATCGGCGTCGGCTGCGTCATCACCATGGTGGCGGTCGGCACGGGCGCGTCGAGCTCCATCCAGGCGACGATCAACTCGCTCGGCACCAACTTCATCATGCTGTTTCCCGGCGCCGCGACGACCGGCGGCGCACGCATGTTCACCGATCAATCGAAAATCACCCCGGAAGACGCCGATGCGATCCGCGCCGAATGCCCGGCGGTCGCCTACGTCTCGCCCGGCGCGCGGACCAACGCCCAGATCGTGGCCGGCGAGCTCAACTGGGGCACCCAGGTGTGGGGCGTGGGCGTGGAATGGCCGAACATCCGGGCCTGGAACGTGGCCGACGGCGACTTCTTCACCGACGTCGACGTCCGCACCTCGAGCAAGGTCTGCGTCCTCGGCGCCACCGTGGCCCAGAACCTGTTTCCCAACGGCGACGCCGTGGGCTCGACCATCCGCATCAAGAAAGTGCCGTTCAAGGTGGTGGGCGTCCTGGAGCGCAAGGGCGGCAACATGATGGGGCAGGACCAGGACGACCAGATCATCGCGCCCTATACCACGGTGATGAAACAGCTCCTGGGCTCGCCGCGCATCAACATGATCTACATCTCGGCCCGCTCCGCCGCCGACGTGAAGGAGGCGCAGACCGAGATCGAGGCCCTCATGCGCCAGCGCCACCGCATTCCGCCCGGCCAGGAGAGCGACATCAACATGCGCTCGCAGGAAGAGATCGCCTCCACCTCGGAGCAGACCTCGAAAACGCTGTCGGTCCTGCTCGGCTCGGCGGCGGCCATCTCGTTGCTGGTGGGGGGCATCGGCATCATGAACATCATGCTGGTGTCGGTGACCGAGCGCACGCGCGAGATCGGCATCCGCCTGGCGATCGGCGCCAAGGGCCGGCACGTGCTCATCCAGTTCCTGCTGGAGGCGATCGCTCTCTCGGTCGTCGGCGGCGCCATCGGCGTGGGCCTGGGGCTGCTGGCTCCCTACCTGGTGACCCGCTTCGCCGGCATGCCGACCCAGGTGAGCACCGGCTCCGTCGCCGTCGCCTTCGGCTTCGCCGCCGCCATCGGCGTCTTCTTCGGCTTCTACCCGGCCCGCAAGGCGTCGCGGATGGACCCGATCGACGCGTTGCGGTATGAGTAGGCGCCCCCAAAAAGCAGGGATTTCAGGGACTCCAAGGACAGCAGGGACACGAAGACAGGCCCTTTTCTTCGTCCTTGCTGTCCCTGTTGTCCTTGCTGTCCTTTTTTCGGATCTCAGCCCGCCGCAAGCTGCAGCCACCACCCCCAACCGAAGACAACGGTCAGGTAGAGCCACAAAAGCGAAGCGAGCACATGCAGCACCGTGTTCCGCAGGTTGCCGCGCCAGAGGCTGCGGTCGTAGATGAATTGTTGAGTGATCAGGCGCAATCCCCAGAACAGAGTGAGGCCGCCGAGCACCGCCGCCGCCAGCCGCGAGGGAGCCATCAGGTCGGTGGCGAAGCCGAGGGCCAGCACGCCGAAGAGAATCAGGATCAGCACGATGAAGCCGACGTGCACGAGAAAAATCTGACGGTTGAGCAGCGTCAGCTTGGCCAGGTCCTCCTTCCAGCCGAGCTGCTTCGGAAAAAACACGTGGGCCGCCGCGAGCAGGAGCAGCAGGGCCCCGGCGATGCGCAGGTGGAGCTCGAGACTCATGATCCTTTCTCCAGCACGAGGACGGCGACGAAGGGCGTGATGCGGAAGTCCTCCCGCACGGCGAGGTCCGCGGCGGCGGCGAGGCGTAGCCACTCGCGGTGGGAGAAAAAGTGGAGGAACCCAGGCCCGAAGGCGAGGAAATTCCAGCCGTCCCGCACATGCTCGACAAGCACCGTTCGGCCGCCGGGAACGAGCGTGCGGGCGATCTCCAGGAAGAAGCGGTGGCGCGATTCCGGCCGCCGCAGCTCGTGGGCGGCGAAAATGAGAAAGATCGCATCCTGCGAGCCGTCGCCGAGCGGCAGGGCACGGAAGTCGGCCGGTGTGGCCGAGCGGTCGAGCGACAGCCGCCGCGCTCGCACGATGGACGGCTCGGTCATCTCCGTCGCGTCGTAGAAGTCGAGGACCGTGCCGCTCGTGGGGACGATCCGCGCCAGGGCGCCGAAAGTCTCGTCGAGCCCGGCGTGGAGGCTCGCCCAGTGCCGGGGTGGCGCCGGCAGGAGTCGGGCGAGCCAGTCCCAGCGGCTCAGCGGCGAGAGGTCGTAGATCCAGTGGGAGACGAGGAGCGAGGAGACGGACCAGAGCAGGGCGGCCGCGACGCCGGCCAGCACGAGAACGGCGAGCGGCCGGGGGAGCGGCAGGATGACCACGGCGAGGATCGCCGCCAGTGCCGCCCCGCCGGTCTTCGCGAACATCGGCCGGTTGTAACGCAGGATCTGGAGCATGCCGTGATACCTGCCCATCGGGGCCGGCGGTGCGGCGACGGCGCTCACGGCTCCGTTCCTTTCGGCAGCGGCTCGGTGATCCCCCGTTCCCAGCGATAGGGCACGTCCTGAAGGTGGAAGGCGTTGGCGAGCACCGGCCGCTCGCTATCGAAGGGCGGACGCTTCAGAAAGGTGCATTCGCGCACCTCGACGGCGACCGGCTCCGGGCTCCACTGCCGCCGCACGCCCTGGACGCGCACGATCGAATGAGTTTCCTTTTCGTAGTCGAAGGTGAAGGGAAGCGGTCCGGCGAATTTGCGCGCCGCCAGGAGATTTGGAAAGGGTGAGCCCGCGGGCAGCGGAGCGGGCTTGCCGGCGAGGTCCGCGATCACGTGCAGGTCCGCCTCGCCGCCGGTTTGGATCCGCACCACCAGCCTGCCTCCTTCTTCTTGGACATGGGCGTCGCACTTACGGTAGTGATAATGGGTGAGCGCGTTGCCGGCCAGCACCATCAGCTCGCGGTCCGTATCGCTGCGCAAGATACGGAGGCCGCGCAACGACTTTCCGGCCGCCGTCCGGAATCGCGAGAAGATGCGGTAGCCGGTGAGAAAGAAATCCTGTCCCAACGCCGCCGGCACGCCCACCGGCCGCAGCCCCTCCGTCTGCACCATGGCGATGGCCAGGAACCCGAGGCCCTGGTCGGTATCGAGCGTCAGGCCCGGCGGCAACAGGGGCTGGAGCACCCGCTCCGGAAAAGCGTAGGTAAGGACGAGGCAGTGCCGGAAGAAGGCGCGGACCGGCAACGGGTGCCGCCTAAGCAGGTGGAGCATCGGTTTCTCAGTCTATCCCGGAAGCTCCGCCACCTCGATCGACCCCCAGAGCGGGGAGCAGTCGCGCGCCGCCCACTCAGCCGACCGGGCGTCCCCTTGCGCGGTGAGGCTGCGCACCACCAGGACCGCTCCCGGTGCGGCGGCGCGGCGGACGGCAGCCAGCAGCCGTTCCCCATAGACTGGAGAAGCAGCCTCTATGATGTTGGAGAGCGTGAAGCCATCGAAGCGTCCCGGCGGGCCACTGTCGAGGTACTCGACCGCGTCGGCGCAGACGAAGTCGATCTCCTGGGCCGCTTCGCCGGCCGCCATCTCCAACTCGCCCGCGGGCGCCTGGCAACCCAGGAGCAGGCGCCAGGCGAAGGCGTTCTCCCGGTTCGGATGGCGCGCCCAGGTGCGCTCCATCTGCTGGTGGACGACCCGATCGAAGCGCTCAGGGATCGATGCGACGAACTGCCCGCCGTGCCTGAGCCGCAGGACCGCTGGATGGAGCGCGCAGCGCAGGAAGGCCCGCAGCCGCCAGGTGTCGAGCCTCTCACGCCAGAAAGCCTGCTGCTCGGCGGGCACCGTGAGCTCCAGGAACTGTCGCAGGTCGCGCTCGTGCAGCCCGAGCCACGGCAGGAACCGCCGGGCCCGGGCCAGGCGGCCGTCGATGAAACCGGGGCGCGGCGGCGCGCCTGCGGCCCGCTCCCGCGCATACTCGATCTGCGCCGGGTTGACGTCGACCGCTGTGACGCGGAATCCGTGACGCGCAAGCGCCAAGGCGGTGCAGCCGGCCGAGGCGATGCAGTAGATCCTGCCTCCAGGGCGGAAGACCGAAGCTTCCAGCCGCCAATCCTCGTTCATGCGGCCGAAGAGGAGTTGAGGCGGGCCGGAGAGGCCGTCCAGCCTGCCGCGGCTCCAGGGTGTGGCTTCTCCCTCGGGATGGCCGCGTTGGCGCCCTGCCACCAGCCAGACGAGGGTGAGGAAGGCGAGGTTCTGCGTGATCATGGCGCCGGGATCGGCGATGTGCCCGCGTCCCCAGAGCAGCCCGCCGCCGTTCATTCCCACCAGCAGGAGCGTCTGTGCCATCGCGGCCCATCGGGGCCGCCATCCGGACAATACCCAGGCGGCGAGCCCGACCTCGATCGTCCCCAAACCCGCAAGCACGACCGCGCCGGCACCATCGGAGAGCCACGGCACCGCCTGCACGATCGCCCGGTGCCCCGGGCAGCGGCCCAGCAGCTTGCACCACAGGCCCTGATAGAGCCAGACGAGGGCGACGGCGAGGCGCGGCATAGGTGCAGTCTAGCCGACAGGTATGAGACAGGCGCGAAGGCGGTAGAGACGGCCCACGTCTTGAACGATGTCGATGCGAAGGCCACGGGGACCGCGGGCCGTCTCCGAGGCGGGAAAACGGCCTCGATTTGCGCCAATCCGTGGCGGGGACGACCTCGCCCCGCCGCAGGTCCCCGTCGTTCGCAAGGTTATCGCCGACCCGGAGACGTGCCGCGGTCCCCAGGGTCACCGAATGGATATCGTTCAAGACCTGGCACGTCTCTACTGCCTCCGCCGAGGGGTCTTTTTCGCCGGCGTTTTCTTTGCCGTAGTCTTCTTTACAGGCGCCTTCTTTGCCGCCGCTTTCTTGGCGGGGGCCTTGGCCGCTTTTTTCGCTGGAGCTTTCTTCGCCGGTGTGGCGGGCGCAGGTGGCGGCGGCGGGGCTGGGG
>JBAPYB010000105.1:0-6430 GCA_049284515.1 Thermoanaerobaculia bacterium | reverse complement strand
TGCACGACAGCCCGGACCGTCAGTCGAGCTTCGGCTTCAGCAATCCGACGGACGAGACGGCGACCTATCACCTGCGGTTCTTCGACAAGACGGGGCGTTTGCTCAGCGAGTCGCAGGACCTGACGCTGTCGGGGCACGACCAGCGGCAGTTCTCGTTGCAGGAGATCCGTGACAGCTTCGGGATCAACAACCTGGACGACTACCGGGTGGAAGTGAAGACCGTGTCGGGGGCGCAGGTGTTCCCGTTCGGTTCGGACGTGCGCGTGGTGACGGGCGATCCGTCGTTCACGGAGGCGGGCACGTACACGTTGCCGCGGCTGTATCTGCTGGGGGTGTTCACGGGGGCGGGAGCGGCGAAGAGCACGTGGCAGACCGACCTGCTGCTGTCGAACGTCAGCGATCAGGTCGTCCAGACGACCGTGGCGTACACCGCCGTCAGTAACAAGAGCGTCAAGGCGACGCAGGTGACCGTGCAGCCGGGTGCGACGGAGCGGCTGGAGAACGCCCTGTTCAGCCAGTTCGGGTTACGCAACGGCACCGGCGTGCTGACGTTGACCAGCACCTCGCCCAACAGCATCTTCCCGATCGTCAGGGCGGAGAGCTACGACAACACCAATCCGACCAAGCGGTATGGCCAGTCGCTGCTGGCGCTGAGCGACGCCGATGCAGCGGACACGACGAAGAGAGAGATCCTCGTCGGGCTGCGCCAGGACGCCGCCAACAAGACGACGCTCTGGCTGCTCAATCCGAGCGGAGCGGCGGGTGTGTACGACATGGTCTACCGTGGGCTCAACGGCGCGGTGCTGGGCACCTTGCCGGGAGTCAAGGTCGGCGCCGGAAAGGTACGCCAGATCTCGCCCACCCAACATCCGCTGAAGAAGGCGGGGGTGCCGGGCGGCTTCACGGTGGAGATCGTGGTGAAGAGCGGCAAGGCGCTGGCTGCCGCCCAGGTGGTGAGAGCCGGCACCAACGATCCGGTCTTCCTCGCTCCTCAGGTGCGGTAGACGGATCTCGTTCGGTTCACACCTCCTCGGAGTGGGGCCGCCGGTCAAACCAAAACCGGCGGCCCTTTCGTCTTGATGGAAGGGGCTTCGCGACGATGCGTGACGTGGTGGTAGCAGCCGAGGGGCTGACCAAGACCTACCGGGTCTATGGGACTCCCTGGGACCGCCTCGGCGAGCTGGTCACCCGCCGGCGGCGCCACCGCGAGTTCCATGCCCTCGAGGGAGTGAGCTTCTCTCTGCCCCGGGGCGAGGGCCTCGCCCTCATCGGCGAGAACGGCGCGGGCAAGAGCACGCTGCTCAAGATCCTTGCCGGCATCACGGCGCCGACGGCGGGTTCCTGCACGGTGCTGGGCAAGGTGGCCTCGATCCTCGAGCTGGGCTCCGGCTTTCATCCCGAGTTCACGGGCCGCCAGAACGTCGTGCTCAACGCCGCCATGCTCGGGCTTTCGCAAGAGGAGGTGCGGCGCAAGATGCCGGACATCCTCGCCTTCAGCGAGCTCGGGGAGTTCATCGACCAGCCGGTGAAGGTCTATTCCACGGGAATGGCCATGCGATTGGGTTTTTCGATCGCCACCCAGGTGGAGCCCGACGTGCTGATCATCGACGAGGCCCTGTCGGTGGGTGACGGATACTTCCAGAAGAAGTGTATGGACCGCCTTCGCGCCTTCGTCGAAGGCGGCGGCACGCTGCTCTTCTGCTCGCACGCCATGTATTACGTCTCGGCCTTTTGCCAGCGGGCGCTGTGGCTGCGGCACGGCCATGCCGAGGGGCTCGGAGCCGTGGCGGACGTGGTGCGCGACTACGAGAACTTCCTGGTGGCCAAGAGCGCCCAGGCCGGATCCCAGGGGGGCTCGGCGGCGATCGAGGCGCCGGGCACCGCGCCGGCGGCCCCTCGCGGGATGCCGGCTCGCCTCACCTCCGTACGACTGGTGGAGCCCGCTGCGGACTGTCTCTACCGTCCCGGTGAGGACTGGAACCTGGAAGTGGCGTGGGAGACGGGGAATCCACGCCTGGGATTCCACCTGGGGATCGGCATCAACCGCCTGGACGGCGTCGAAGTCTGCTCCTTCGCCACCCACCTGGACGGCTTGTCCCCCCTCTCCGGCGATACCCGCTACGCCGCGCGGCTGCGCATCCCCTCCCTGCCTCTGGTGAAGGGGGAGTTCACCCTCTATGTCTTTCTCATGGACGAGGAGGGACTGCACGTCTACGATCAACGGGTCCTGCCCAGCGTTTTTACGGTTCACAGCCCGTCGTATTCGATCGGCCTCGTAAGGGTGGACCATGTCTGGGACCTCGCTGCCGCGGACGGCGCGCCGGGAGCATCCGGACCCCACAGGGTGATGAGTGGCCGATTTCCCGGAAGGAGGAGCCTTGGCGCAGCACGATAACCCCCCGGGCGGGATCGCATCGTTTATACTTTGACCTTATAGACCGAGACGTCTTCGTACTCGACTTCATGCCCGCCAGGTAGGGCATGACGATTCAGAGTCGACTGGAGGAGTTGAAGTGAGAGCGATCGTTTTGGCAGCGAGCTTGGCAATCGTTTCGTTTCCGGGGTTGGCGGCGGCCCAGTCCTACGCCGACCTCGGCCACGCCCTCTATGCGCGGGGCTACACCGGATCGGTCTGGGTCAACAGCTTCGACCCGACCCAGGCGCACCTCGCCCATGGCGTTTTCTATCCAGACGTTCCCATCGGTCCCACCGGGTACGACCTCCGGTACGGGATGGCGGTCACCGGGTCGGGCACGGTGTCCGTCGGCACGGACGGCTTCTACATGGCCACGGGCACCGCGACCAATCCCAATGCAGTGGTCTCGGATGGCTCGATCTCGATCGACCTGCTGAGCAACGGCAACGTGATCGACAGCGGGAAGGTCCCCTTCAACTGCGGAGCTTCAGCCACCTGTGCGTGGACCGTGCACTTCATCACCAGGCCCACGGTGGCCAACCTCACCGTACGCGTCTACCGCCACGTCGAGGGCTCCGTCTGTGGCGGCGAGCTCAGCATCGACCTCAATGGGACCTGTCACGATAATCTGGTCAATTACTTCAATTTGCCGTCTACCTACCTATTCACGTCGACCGACAATCTCGATACCAACTATGCGGCGAAGCCGGGAGCGAACACCAGCGCTCTCTGCGCCGTGATCCTGCCCGTCTGCTCGACGACGCCGGCGGTACCGGTCTCCAATTTCACCTGGAGCCCTTCCGACGTCTACGTGGGTGCAGCGGTGAACTTCACCGATCTGTCCACGGGCTCGCCCACGGGCTGGAGCTGGACCTTCCAGAACGGCACGCCCGCCACCGCCAGGACCGCGAATCCAGGGGTCACCTTCGGCTCGGCGGGTGCCAAGACGGTGACGCTGACCGCCAGCAACGCGCAAGGCACGGGAAGCCTGGCGACGAAAACCATCGTCGTCCTCGACCCGAATCCGGCGGGCACGGTCACGGCGTCAGCGGCAAGCGTGACCCAGTGCCAGGCAGAGACCTTCACCGCCAACGTCACGGGCGCGCCGCCGCTGACCTATTCCTGGCGCGTGCTGGACCCGAACGGCGCGACGGTCAATCCGCCGGGCGTCGTCGCCGGGAGCTCGACCTTCGCCTGGACCAGCCTGCCGTCCCTGGCGCCCGGGACCTATACGGGCGAGGTGACGGTGAAGAACAGCTTCAATACCAACGGCGTCGTGCTGAGGCAGGCGGTCCAGCTCGCGGCGCTGCCGGCGCTCACCGACATCAGCGGCGCGGCGCCGACGACCAATGGCTTCGCCGCCAACGTGGTCCTGTTCACGGCGCCTGTCTTCAACGGCGCGACGCAGGTGGTCTGGGACTACGGCGACGGCCATTCGGACACCTTCACGGATCCGGTCGCCGGCAGGTCCCCGTCGCACACCTACGCGGCGGTCGGCACCTACCACGCCAAGGTCACCATCTCCAATTGCGTCAACCCGGGCGGCTCCACCAGCCAGCCGGTGAGCGTCGTCATCAGCCAGACGGCCGTTCTCGCCGCCAGCTTCCAGCCGTCTCTCTTCTGCCAGTTCGGCCAGTGCTTCGCCACGGCCGGCATCCCCATCGTCTTCGTCGACGCCTCGACCGGGGCGGAATTCTGGGACTACGACTGGGACCATACCGATCTGGGCACCCAGACCTGCAACTTCACCGACACCGACCATACGTCGCCGGTGGCCACGCACACCTATACCAGCGCCGGCACCTTCGTGCCCTGCCTGCGGGTTCGCCGCGGCGCCGGCGAGCAGAGCGTGGTCGCCCCCACGGTCGTGAGCGTCGGGAGCTCGACGCAGCAGCCGGCGATCACGGTCACCGGTCCCAGCTCGGGCCAGGTCAATCAGGCCTATTCGTTCTCGGCTTCGGCGAGCAACTGCACGCCCAACAGCGCCGGCTGGACCTGGAACGTGACCGGCGGCGCCATCGCCGGCAGCTCGACAGGCAGCTCGATCTCGGTATCCTGGAGCTCGGCCGGCACGAAGACGGTCGTGGCGACCAATACCGGCTGCAGCGGCGCCCAGGGGAGCACGAGCATCGCCCTCACGGGAACCGATGGCTCGACGGTGGCGGCATTCACGGTCTCGCCGGCGTCTCCGAAGGCCGGCGACACGGTGACGTTCGACTCCAGCCCCTCGACCGGCGTGCCGGCGGGTGCCACCATCGGCTGGAGCTTCGGCGATTCCAGCCCCGCCACCTCCGGTTCGCACGTCACCCACGTTTACGCCAATGCAGGAAACTACAACGTGCAGCTCACGATCACCCCGGCCGGCTGCCTCAGCACGACCTGCCTGAGCACGGCCGCGAAGACGGTGACGGTGGCCCCTGCCGGCACCGGCACCACGGCGCAGTTCACGGTCTCGCCGGCGTCTCCGAAGGCCGGCGACACGGTGACGTTCGACTCCAGCCCCTCGACCGGCGTGCCGGCGGGCGCCAGCATCGGCTGGAGCTTCGGCGACGGCCGCCCCGATGGTTCCGGGACGGCCGTCATCCACGTCTACGCCAGCGCCGGCAGCTACGAGGTCGTGCTCACGATCACTCCGGCCGGCTGCCTCAGCACGGCCTGCCTGAGCATGGCCGCGAAGACGGTGACGGTCGCCCCGGCCGATACCGGTGGGGGCGGCGGGGCCCAGTTCACGGTGTCGCCGGCCGCTCCGACCTCCGGCGACCCGGTGACCTTCGATGCCAGCGCGTCGACCAACATCGCGGCCGGCTCGCTGTTCGGCTGGACCTTCGGCGACGGCAGCGCCACCAGCTTCGGGACGATCGTTCTCCATACCTTCGCCGCGCCGGGTACCTACAACGTCGCCCTCGGCATCACGCCGCCGGGCTGCACGGCGGCGAGCTGCCTCGTCCTGGCGTCCAAGACGGTCGTCGTCTCCCAGGGCAACGGGGTGCACTTCACGGTCTCGCCGGCGTCGCCGAGCGCGACCCAGGCGGCGACCTTCGACGCCAGCTCGTCGACCAACGTCGCGGCCGGTTCCCTCTTCGGCTGGGACTTCGGCGACGGCAGTGCCACCGGCTTCGGGACGATCATCCTCCACGCCTTCCCCGCGGCGGGCACCTACAACGTCGTCCTCGCCATCGCGCCGCCCGGCTGCACGGTGGCGAGCTGCCTGAAGCTGGCCTCGAGGGCCGTGGTGGTCGGCCCGGCGCCGCCGGTGTCGGCCGACTTCTCGTCGGACGGCTCGTGCACCAACGACCAGTGCCAGGCGCAGGCGACGACGCCGGTCACCCTGACGGCCACCGCCGCGGACGCCACGACCTATGCCTGGGACTTCGGCGACGGCGCCAACGGCGCCGGCCGGCAGGTGACCCACGCCTGGGCCCAGGCGGGCACCTATGCCGTCTCCCTGACGGCGGTGAAAGGCGCGGCGGCGGCGACGAAGACGCGCAACTTCGTGGTCAGCCCGGCGCCTCCGCCGCAGACCAAGACGACGCTGCTGCCGCTGGCCACCGAGAGCCGCGGCGTGCTGGTGCAGTCGAACGACCTCTACGTCTACAACCCTGGGAGCTCGCCGCTGGACATCGCGGTGGAGTTCCGCAAGCGGGGCACTCCCGACGTCAACCCACCGCGGGTCACCACGACACTGCAACCGGGGGCGTCCCTGTACGCCCCGGACATGCTGAGCAGCCTGTTCAACCTCGCGAACGTGGCGGGTTTCATCACGGTGGTGACGGGCATCGACAAAGCCGAGCCGGTGGTCACGTCGTTCAACAGCCAGGGAGCGACGGTGAGCAAGCAGTTCGGCCTGACGATTCCAGGTTCGTCGGTGCGCAGCCTGGGCGGCGCCCCGTCGCAGTTCCTGGTCGGCCTGCACGACAGCCCGGACCGTCAGTCGAGCTTCGGCTTCAGCAATCCGACGGACGAGACGGCGACCTATCACCTGCGGTTCTTCGACAAGACGGGGCGTTTGCTCAG
>JBAPYB010000104.1:0-7595 GCA_049284515.1 Thermoanaerobaculia bacterium | reverse complement strand
GGCGTGGAGCCGGCCGCCGAGGCGGCGCGGCCGGGGGATGAGGAGATGGTGGCGGCGGTGGCCGCAGTGGCCGCGGTATTGACCGCGAGCCGGCGCCTCACCGGCGGCGCTTGATTCCCGTCACCGTGTCCGGGTTGCGCCGCAACGGACCCGCCTGATCCTTGAGATAGCACATCCCGGTTCGCGTGTTGAAGGAGTAGGCGGCGCAGCGGCGGTCGCGGCGGCACTCGTCCCGGCAGCCGTCGTCGCCGGGGGCGCGGAAATTCGTGTAATCGTTGCCGTAGTAGTCGAATCCCGGCTCGCGCGAGAGCTCGCCGCCGCCATGGGGAGGCCGGTCGTACTCGTCGTCCCGCCCCTTGCGGCCGGTCACCGTTTCGCCATTCCGCTCGCGGTCGCCCACGCGGTCCTTGAGATAGCAGACGCCGGTGCGGCCGTTGAAGGTGTAGGCCTGGCAGCGGCGGTCCCGCCGGCAGGCGTCCTGGCAGTCGCCCAGGCCGCGCGAGCGGAAATTCGTGTAGTCGCCGCCGCGATAGTCGCTCCCCCGCTCTTCGCTGAGGGAGCCGCCGCCTCCAGGGCCGGGACCGGGGCCGCCGCCGTACCCTTCCTTGACGCCGGAGATGGTCCGCGAGTCGCGGCTGGTTTTCGTCACCTGGTCCTTCAGATAACAGACGGAATTCACCGAGTTGAAGCTGTAGGCCGCGCAGCGGCGGTCCCTGACGCAGGCCCGCTGGCAATCGCGCAAATCGGTGGTGCGGAAGTTGGTGTAATCCCCGCCCGGGCGATCGAGCTGCGGCTCTTCCGAGACGTTTTGCGCCTGGACCGACGGAGACAGGACGATCATCGCCAGAACGATCCCAAGGGTTCTGCAGAGCTTCGCCATGGTTCTTTCTCCTCTCCTGTTTTCACGTCCGGCGACTCAGCACCGGCTTACCGCGGGCTGCGGGAAGAGTCTACTCGCTCCAGCCACTGCACCGCCGTCTCCAGCACCACGTCTCTCCCCTGCCCATATTCCGCGTCGAACGCCGCCTCGTCGAGAGGCACCCGGTGATCCGGAGGAACGCCGCCCAGGCCGGAGGTGTCGCTGTCCACCTGGATCCGCCCCTGGGCGTCGAGCGACGGCCCCTGGGGAAAGACGAGCTTCAACCCGCCGGGGAGCAGGACGGTCTTCTGATTGATGCCGAACGAGCCCTGGGTGCAGTGCCAGCCGAAGAGCGCGACGCCGGGCAGCCCTCGCACCGCGAGCGGAATCCCCTCGCCAGAGCTCAAGGTGTCGGCGTCGAGCAGCACCGCCACCTTCCCCTCCCAGCGCGGCTCCTGGGGGACGAGCCGCACCGTGGTTTCGGGATGCCGGAGAAACCGCTGGGTCTCGGGATCGTAGACAGCGGCCATTTCATAGAACCTCTCCCGGCGTTGAAAGAAGGCCGCGAGCCGGGCAATCATCGAGTCCTGACCGCCGATGTTGCCGCGGACGTCCAGGATCAGGCCCGGGACGTTCTCAGCGCGGAAGCGCTGGATGGCGCGCGCCACGGCCCGTTCGGGATGGAGGTCGAAAAGCGCCGGCAGCTCGAACTTGATGCGGACGTAGCCGGGACCCTCCGCGGGGAGGCGCCGCACCTCGATGGGGCTGCCGAAGAGCACGTCCTTGGCGACGTTGAACGGCTTCGCCTCCTCCGGCTCCTCCACCGCCGTGAGCTCGACGGTGCGGGGTCGGGTCTCGCCGCGGTTGCGGAACGTCAGGACGGCCCGGCTGCCCGCGGCGGCGCGCACCAGGAATCGGGCCTGCTGCAACCGCCGCCCCTCGGAGGTGGCCGGCGGTTCCTCGCTCCACAGGACGGGGACGCCGCCGAGGGCATCGTGAATGGGAGCGTCGTTCCAGGTCAGGATCTCGGCCCCGAATCGCATTCCCGCGCCGGCCGCCGGGCTGCCGGGCTCTACCCGCTTGGCGAGCACATGGCCGTCGTCGAGCGCCACGATCTGAAAGCCATAGCCGCCGCCCACCTCGGCGTGCCGCAACCCGCGGTCGTCCCCCTCGATCCCCACGTGACCGTCCGGCACGCTCCAGGCGAACGCCCGCAGGGCGCGATACCAGGCCCGCTCGTCCTTGCTTGCCTCGGCCGCCGCCACCTGGGGCGCGATCTCGGCGTGGAGCACGGCCCAGTCGATCCCCTTCCAGCGGGTGAACGGATACTCGGCGATCAGCTTGTCCCGCAGCGCCGCGAACGCTCCGGTCCACGAGAGCGGCGTCAAATCCGTCACCGTCTTCTCGTTGAGCAGAGCGGCAAACCGGTGCCGGGACTCCAGAAGCCCCCGCACCTCCAGAACCCGGTCCGCCCCGAACGCCACCAGGACCAATCCTCCCAGGGCCGCCCCCCGCTTCCCCCACCGCCACCGCGCTCCAGGCACCGTCCGACGGCGCGAGAGCACGCGCGGCAAGGTGCCGAGGCACAGCAGACCCGCGGCCACATACAAAGGGAGGGACGCCAGAACCAGAAACGCGGATGTCCCCAAAGCCGCCCAAGCCTGGCCGACCGCCACCAGAAGGTTCGCGGCCGGAAGGAAGTCCGCCCACCGCGGCAGGGGCCGGTCGACCCAGACGGCGTAGCGCAGGAGGAGCCCAGAGGTGAGGGCGACGAGGAGGACGGTGAGGAGGAGGAACATGGATAAATGACAGTCTCCCCCCGGCTCGAGAGTCCGTCAAGATGACATACGGCCATCGCTGGAGTTCCACAAAGCCCGCCTGCACCCAAATAGCGCGGCAGCCTCTTCAGGCCCGAAGGGCCGGCAGCATGTAGCCTGGCGGCGTCAGCCCCAGGTAAGCGGCCCCCCCAATCCCTCAAGCCCCGAAGGGGCGGCAGCAGTGATATCTCTACGGGTGGTGGGGAGCAGCTTGAAGCGACCTGACCAGTCGCGTGAGGCCGTCTGTCCTTTCGGAGAGTGGAAACAAATCAACGAACTGAAGACGGTCCAGAGTACGCGTCCCATCGATCTCTATCGGTGGGACTTCGCAGTCGGACAACCGGACGGGAATCAGGAATGTGCTCCCCGGCGAATACTCGCGGTAGGCCGCAATCGCGTCGAGCGCTTCCGGGTAGATGCCGGACGTGGTACGAGCCGCTGTTTCCTGGGAAAGACACAGGACCACCGCATAGGCATTCCTCATCGCTTTGCGGATTTCAAGTTTCCAGTCCTGCCCTGGCAGGATGTCCTGGTCCCACCACACGGCCTCGCCGGCCGCGATCAACTCCGAGTGAAGTTTGGCGACTTCAGCCTTGTTGTCCCGGCCGTACGACAGGAAGACATATTTCTTGGACACGGCCTTGGTCTCCTTGTTCGCCTTATCGGGCTCGGAGGATTCGGACAACTCGGCCGGCTCGCCTGGAGCCGTTGGCTTAAGCGGATATTCCGTCAGCACCCCGCCATCTAGTTGTTCGATCTCCCGCCGGGTCCGCTCGCCATGCGGATTAATGTCCGCCTCCGATTCAGGGTCTCTCAATTTGCGCCAGAGCTCCAGAGCCTCGCCAAGTTGCTCGCGGCCTCGGTCGATCAAATCCCGAACCTCGGCCGGCAGGCGGTCGAGCCGTTTCGGAACAAATTCCGCTTGCCCGAGTTTCTGGGCCGCTTGAAGCAGCAATGCTTCCCCAAGCAGGTGGCGGCCTTCGACGATGCCCCAGGCGTAGAGGCATTCCGGGTCGGTGGCTGCAAGGAGCTCAGGGTAGCCGGAGTCGGCGGGCGGGTGATCACCTTCGTCGAGGGCAACTCGCACATCCCGCTCAGCATCGGAGGCACGGCCTTCGAGCAGGGCCAGTTGAGCCCGCGCGACCAGCAGGTCGATGTGATAGATGCCATAGCCGCACTCGCGGGCGAAGCGAAGGCCGTCTTCGAGGGCCGAGGCCGCATGTTGGAGGTGCGTTCGCGCGTTCGACTGGTTTACAGCACTCTGATCGCTGAAGGTAGCTAACTCCCTCTTCGCCCGGACAAGGGCTGACCAGCAGAGCGTCTCCTTTGCGTCGCGTTGTAAAGCCCACTCTTGGACCTCGTGCAATAACTCGCTGGCGAGCGGCAGATTTCCTTGCTCGCGGGCACAATCGGCAAGGAGAAGGTTGCATCCGGCAAGTTCTGACCCATGTTTGTTCTCTATCTGAATAGCTTTGTTTATTTCTGTTATCTGCACCGCTATTTCGTTTCGGCCTAGAAGACGTAATAGGCTGGCGTAACATAGGCCTTGGTGGGCGTACAGGGGAAGATCTGTTTGACCAAAGTAAGAGTGATGAACCTGGAGGGCAGCAAGAAAAATTTCTAATGAAAACTTCGTCTCACCAAGATGGGCAAGTACGTGTGCAAGCATGGCGTACGAATTGCGAAGGCTTGCCGGACTACTAGAGAGTTCGGCATTCCGTAGGGCTTCCTCACCGGCCCGCCGAGCCACCGTCAGGTGACCGGCCAGCATGTCAGCCTCGGCCAAGTTTATATTACCGAAAGAGACACCTACCAAGTATTCTTGCTCGACCGACAGCGCAATGCTGCGCTCGAAGTAGCGTACGGCTTTGGAGAGTTGGCCGAGATCCTTCAGATATAGCGCCCAGGCATTAAACAAAACTCCCTGAGAAGCCTTGGTTAACTCAGCGGGGAGCGAAGCGGCCTGTCGGGCTTGGCCGGTGGCAAACGTTCGGCAAATCCGTTCGCCCCGCTCGTATGCGCCCAGACGCCAGCCGAGGTTTTTGTACCCGCCGATCCGGTCCGAATAGATGCTGAAGGCTTCGTTGGGGTGGCCAGTGGCCAGAGTGTGAAAGACAATCTCTTCCAGGAGATCGAGCGTTGCGGGGTCGGAAGGATTGTCGCCGGGCTTACCGCTAAGTGACGCCGCCAGGCCTTTGCGAACCGCGTGATGGCCAAGGCGTGCGGCCCTGGCGTCCAATTTCTTGAGGAAGCCCTCTCGTACAGAAGGGTGAACTGTATAAATTTGGGATGGATAACCTCGGACTTGGGAATCAGAACCTTCGATGAGTCGCATTTCGACAAGAAGTTGCAGCCTGGCCTGGAGCTGTTGCTCATTCAAGCGAGCCAGGTCGGTACCGGAGATCTTCTGTTTCTTTTTGCTCTTGCCCGTGAAGATAGACGCCAAGGTCTTGGTGTCGACGCCCAGACGGAATAGGCAGACGCGTTGCAGAAGCGCCAGCGCAGCAGGATCGCTCATGCCGAGCGCCTGGTGGTAACTCTCAGTCAGACGGGCGAACTTGCGTTCTTGCTCGCGAATGGAGGCGATCCGCGGATCTAGATTCAAGGCGGAGTCAGCGACGTCTACCGGCTCCAGCCGCTCCAAGGCGAGAGCCGAGAAGCGCCCTGGGTCGCCATCGCAAAAGTGGGTAATATAGCCGCCCACCAGATCGATGCTCAGGGCGTGGAAACCTTGCTCGCGTGCGACGCATTCCAACTCCTCTTCCGTCCCGCGCACGCCGCGGTCGCGGAGCAACTGCACCGCCGAAGGCGGCTGGAGCCGTTCGACATCAACCTGCCGGTAATACCAGACCCGTGACGCCAGCGGATCGTACAAACGGAACCGCGACGTGATCACCAGCGACATTTGTGGCAGGTAACCATCTGCCGCACGGACCACGAAATCCCGCAACCGGCCATCTAGAATCTGCCCGAAGGCACCGCCACGCCCGCCGTCATCCTGCACCTTCTCCAGTCCGTCGAGTACCAGCAGACACTTCCCCGCTGAGGCCAGGAGTTCCAGCGTTTGATAGTACGAGGGGGGTCGGGTCGCCCTGTTCTCTGCGGCCTCCACCCCTGGTTCGAGCGGCCGGCCTTCCAGCCAAGCGGCGAGAGTGGTGAAGAAAGTGTCCGGGTTGGGGGCGTCGTAGAACGAAAAAACCAAGAGTCTCGCAGGAGCCGCGAGGCTCTGGTCCTTGCCCACCTTCGGATGCTCTGGGTAACCGCCCGGCAGCACCTGCAGGAACCGCTCGGCAATCGCTGTCTTCCCTGCTCCACCGATCCCCACGAGCGCGCAGACGCCGATGCCGCCTTCCTTCCACCACCGGCAGAGCTCTCCGAACTCCGGCCGGTCCTGCCAGTCCCTAGCGCGCAGCAGGTGGTGGACGAAGCCCCCACTTGGCATGGGTAAAGGACTAGGACCAACGTTCACGAGAAGATCCTCCACATACGGGCGCCTGACGACCGCGACCCCGAGAATATTTTGCAGACCGTAGGATTCTACACGAGGCGGTTCAAGATGGAGAGCAGGGGATCGCGACACCGCCCAGGCGGCCCATGACCCAAAGACGAGAGAGGCTCAGCCCCTCCCCGTCCAGAGGTCTGTCCAGAATGGGCACTTTTGACACGAGCTTCGTGATTTCCTAAGATCGTGGCATGAAGAACGTCACCGTCGCCCTGGAAGAAGAAGTCGCCTTGTGGGTGCGAGTCCGCGCTGCGGAGCAGAACCAGAGCGTTTCGCGATATCTCGGAGACATGCTTCGGACCCAGATGGCTGAGGAGAAGACGTACGACGAGGCTATGAGTCGTTTCCTCTCCCGCAAACCCTCCCGGATCACCGACTCCGAGATCTATCCCGCCCGCGAGACTCTCTATGAACGCCCTCGTGTTCGTTGACACGAACGTCCTTCTCTATCGGCACGACGGCAAAAAACTCGAGAAGCAGGAGGCAGCGGGGATCTGGCTGGCGCACCTCTGGCGAACGCATAGCGGGCGGTTAAGTATGCAGGTCCTTCAGGAGTTCTACCTCAACGCAACGCAGAAGCTGAAACCCGGCCTGGATAGAGTAGTAGCTCGCCAAGAGGTCCAGGATCTGATGACCTGGCAGCCCGTCGCTATCGACTTCCAGGTCATAGCGGACGCCTGGGATCTACAGGACCGATACGGGATCTCGTTTTGGGATTCGTTGATCGCCGCCGCCGCTCGGCTCGCCGGTTGCCGCTTTCTTCTGACCGAGGACCTCCAGCATGACCAGGATTTGAACGGGGTCCGGGTCCTGAGTCCCTTCATTGCCCGTCCAAGCTCGTTCCCATGACCGTCATTGAAGGCGGAGGTACCCGCCCTGGCCGATCCATGACCCAGAGACGGGAGAGGCTCAGACGGACGCGGATCTCTCATCGGGCGCGGCGACAACGTCTCCAGAGGCCCTCCAAGGCCCAGGGGCCACCGCCGGCCCCGACGACGGCGGGCGGCTCCGGAGCCAGCGGCTTCGTCACCTTCGCCGTCATCAAGCCCCACAGCCAGTTGATCTTGTAGCGCTCGACGTCCATCTCGCCATGCCCGGCATCCCGCAGCAGGCGCATGCACTCGTGCTGGCGGTAGATCTTGAAATGGGCGGGGCTGAACAGGCGGAGATAAAAACCGCAGACCCGGCAGGCCAGATAGTCGTCGCACCAGTCGGTGATCACGAAGCGGCCGCCGGAACGCAGGACCCGGTTCATTTCCAGCAGGGCGTCCAGGGGCTGCCGGATGTAGTGGAACACGTTGCATGACACCACGACGTCGAACTGCCCGCTCGCAAAGGGGAGCCGCTCCGCCCAGCCCACGGCGAGCCGGACCGCCGGCGGCAGCCTGCGGCGGGCCAGCGCCAGCATCTCCGGCAC
>JBAPYB010000103.1:0-11665 GCA_049284515.1 Thermoanaerobaculia bacterium | reverse complement strand
GGCGAGACCCGGCTGGTGGCCTGGGTGGTCGCGGAGCCGGGCGCCGCTCCCTCGCTCCCCGAGCTGCGCGCCTTCCTCGCCGCTACGTTGCCGGAGCCCATGCTCCCCTCGGCCCTCGTCGTCCTCGACAGATTTCCCCTCACCCGCAACGGCAAGCTGGACCGCCGCGCCCTGCCCGAGCCCATGGACGATGCCGCCCGGGAGGACGCCCAGGAGCCGCCCGCGACGGAGCTGGAGCAACTCGTGGCCACGTCCTTCCGCGACGTGCTCGGGCTGGCCGGCGACCGCGAGGTGGGGCGCCACGAGGACTTCTTCACCCTGGGCGGCAGCTCGCTGATCGGCGCCGTGCTCGCCAATCGCTTGCAGCGGGCGCTGGGCGAGACCGTCCCCGTGGCCCTCATCTTCGACGCCCCCACGCCGGCCGCCCTCGCGGCCCGCCTGGAAAAAGAGACCCCTCCCAGCAGCGATCCCGGCGACCTGCGGGCTGAAACCACGAGCGGTCCTTCGCTGCTCTCCTTCCCCCAGGAGCGGTTGTGGTTCCTCGACCGTCTCACGCCCGGCACGTCCATCTACAACATCCCCGGCCCCCTGCGGCTCCTGGGTCCGCTCGACGTCGCCGTCCTGGCCGGCGCCTTCGGCGAGATCCGCCGCCGCCACGACGTGCTGCGCACCCGCTTCGAGGAGCGCGACGGCGCCGCCGTGCAGGTCGTCGATCCCTGGCATCCCCAAGCCCTTCCCGTGGTGGACCTCGCCGCTCTTCCGGAGACGCGCCGCCGCGACGAAGCCGCGCGCCTCACGGCCGCGGAGGCCGCCTGGCCCTTCGATCTCGAACGTGGGCCCCTCCTCCGCGCGCTGCTGCTGCGGCTCGGGCCCGACGAGCACGCGCTGCTCCAGACCGTCCATCACATCGTCTCGGACGGCTGGTCCGTGCGGGTGATGCAGCGGGAGCTGACGGCCCTCTACGCGGCGTTCGTCTGCGGCCAGCCGTCTCCCCTGGCCCCTCTCCCCGTGCAGTACGCCGACTTCGCCCGCTGGCAGCGGCGGCGGCTGACGGACGAGGAGACGGCGCGCCAGGTCGCCTACTGGCGCGAGCGGCTGGGGGACGATCCGCCGCCCCTGGAGCTGCCCCTGGACCGCCCCCGGCCGCCCCTCCAGACCTTCCGCGGCGGCAGCGTGCGGACCCGCGTCCCGGCGGATCTCGCGGACGGGCTGCGCCGGTTGGCGGCGGGTGTCCACGGCTCGCTCTTCATGGCCCTGCTGGCGACGTTCGACCTCCTGCTCGCCCGCCTGAGCGGCCGGGGCGACGTCCTGGTGGGAACACCCGTGGCGGGCCGCGCCCACGCCGACCTGGAGGGGTTGATTGGCTGCTTCCTCAACACCCTCGTCCTGCGCGTTGACCTCAGCGGTCTCACCGGCAACCCGGCCTTCCGGGATCTATTGAGCCGCGTGCGGGACGCGGCGGTGGGCGCCTACGCCCACCAGGACGTGCCCTTCGAGAAGCTCCTCGAAGAGCTGAGGCCCCGCCGCGACCTGTCGCGCACGCCGCTCTTCCAGGCCTTCCTCAACCTGGGGAACTTCCCCGACCTGGGAGCGCGCCTGCCGGGCGGCCTCGCCGTCGAGCCCCTGGCCGACACGGAGGCCGACTCCAAGTTCGACCTCACGATCTACGCCGCCGAGAGCGACGAGGGGATCGGCCTCGACCTCGTCTACAACGCCGACCTCTTCGACGCCCCGCGCATGGAGGAGATGCTGCGCCAGTACGTCTCGCTCCTCTCCCAGGCGGTCGCGGACCCCGAGGCGCCCCTCGACCGCTTTTCGCTGCTCACCCCCGAAGCCGCGGCCCTCCTGCCCGATCCCGCGGCGCCCCAGAACCAGGACTGGCCGGGAGCCGTCCACGAGCTGTTCGCCGAGCAGGCCCGCCGCCATCCCGAGCGGCCGGCGGTGGAGGAGGAGGGAGCCACCTGGGCCTACGCCGAGCTCGCCGCAGCGGCCGGCCGCCTCGCCGTCCATCTCCAGGAGGGCGGCGTCGAAAGGGGAGACCGGGTGGCCATCTGGGCGCATCGCAGCGCGTCCCTCGCCGTGGCCGTCCTCGGCGTGCTGGAAGCCGGAGCCGCTTTCGTCATCCTCGACCCCGCCTATCCGGCGGCGCAGCTCGTCGACCGGCTGGAGCTGGCGCGGCCTCGGGGATGGGTGGAGATCGCGGCGGCGGGGGCGGTGCCGGGGGAGATTGAGGTGTTACTGGAGGCGAACGGGGTGGCGTGCCGGATCGTCCTTGCTGACGGAAGCGTTGGACCCTCATCACCCCAACCCTCTTCTCCCAGCCTCCCCCCCGCCGACCGGGAGAAGAGGGAGCGGTTTGTTTTGGAAGAGCAGGCGAGCTCCCTTGACTGTACCCTGGCTTTCTCCCCTCTCTCCCGGCCGGCGGGGGGGAGGCTGGGAGAGAGGGGCTGGGGGAGTGAGGGAACGCCCCGAAGGGGCGCCGACCCCGCCGACCCTGCCTACATCGCCTTCACCTCCGGCTCCACCGGCCGCCCCAAGGCGATCCTCGGCAGCCACGGCGCGCTCTCGCACTTCCTTCCCTGGCTGCGCGATCGCTTCGATCTTGGAGAAGCGGAGCGCCATACGATGCTCTCCGGCCTGGCCCACGACCCCCTGCAGCGGGACCTCTTCACCTCGCTCTGCCTGGGCGGCACCCTCTGCGTCCCCTCGGCCGATGACATCGGCACGCCGGGCTGGCTGGCGGCGTGGATGGCGCGCCGGGAGATCACCTTCACCAACCTGACGCCGGCCATGGCGCAGGTCCTCACCGAGGCGCCGGGAGGCGGGGCGGAGCTTGCCACCCTCCCGACACTGCGTTGGGCCATGCTCATCGGCGATGTCCTCACCCGGCTGGACGTGGAACGCCTGCGCCGCGTCGCCCCGCGCGCCGTCGTGGTCAACCTCTACGGCGCCACCGAGACCGTCCGCGCCCTGGGCTACCACGTCGTCCCGGAGAGCCCCACCCGCGAGATCCTCCCCCTGGGCCGCGGCATGGAGGATACCCAGCTCCTCGTCCTGCGTCCCGGCTCCGAGCCGGCCCTCGCGGGCCTCGGCGAAGTGGGGGAGATCTGCGTGCGCAGCCCTCATCTCGCGGACGGCTACCTGGGCGATCCCGAGCTGACGCTGCAGAAGTTCCAGACCAACCCCTTCAGCGGCCTGCCCGCGGACCGCCTCTACCGCACCGGCGACCTCGGCCGTTACCTTCCCGGCGGCGACGTGGCCTTCGCGGGCCGGCGCGACCACCAGGTGAAGATCCGCGGCTTCCGCGTCGAGCTGGGGGAGATCGAAGCCGCCCTCGGCCGGCTGCCCGGCGTGCGCGAGGTTGCCGTCGTGGCGCGGGACGACGATCCCGCCGGCCGGCGCCTGGTGGCCTATATCGTGTCGACCGTGCCGGCCGCGGAGCCCCCGGCGGACGCGCACGCACTCCACGAAGCCCTGAGGGCCGCGCTGCCCGCCTACATGATCCCGGCCGCCTTCGTCTTCCTCGACCGGCTGCCGCGGACGCCCAACCACAAGCTGGACCGCCGTGCCCTGCCGGCCCCCGAAGACGGCCGCGCGGGAGCCCGGGAGATCGTCCCGCCCCGCGACGGAGTCGAGCAGGCCATCGCGGCCCTCTGGCAGCGCCTCCTGGGACGGGAAAGCATAGGGATCCACGACAACTTCTTCGAGCTGGGTGGCCACTCCCTCCTCGGCACCCGTGTCATCGCCGCCCTGCGCGACGAATTCGGGGTCGAGATCCCCCTACGCGTCCTCTTCGAGAAGCCCACCGTCGCCGGTCTGGCCCTGGCGGTCACCCAGGCGAGAGTGGAGCAGGCGGCCGGCTCCGAGGTCGGCGCCCTGCTGGACGACCTCGAGGGGCTCTCCGATGAAGAAGTCGAAGCCCTGCTGGCGGCGGACCCTCGACAGACCTGAAGGCCGCCTGTGGTAGATTATCCCCGGGCGATAAGCCCCCCGCTCCTTGCATGTCCCCATCGTCTAGTGGTCTAGGACACTGCCCTTTCAAGGCAGGAACACGGGTTCGAGTCCCGTTGGGGATATTCATCAAAAGTCGCTATTTATTACCACATTTCGTAATCGGAAGGTCGGTTCGAAGCCGCGTGGTGGCGGATGACGATGTCTTCGTTCATCCCCGGCGCGCCAGCGTGATCGGGAACCCCCGTCTCCTGCCCGCTCCGGATCGCGGCCTCGATCTGCCCTCCGTGCGCCTCCACGATCCGCTTGCAGATGCTCAAGCCCCGGGTCGTACCCCGTTCTGCTCGCCCGCGCGGCGCTGCCCGTCTCCTCCCCGGGGCCCGGCTCCGGTACCGCCGTTGGAGCGTTGCAAGACGCGCCACAGACCTTGGGGCTATACCCTCGTCGCCGTTGACCCTGCATAGGATTCGTGCGACGCTCTATGCATGAGAACGACGCTCGAAATCGACCGCGATCTCCTTGAAGAAGCAGTGCGGGTCACCGGTGCGGCCACCAAATCGGTCGCCGTGCGGTTGGGTCTGAAATCCTTGGTGGACGAGGCGGCCCGCCGACGGTTGGCTGCGCTACGCGGGAAGGTGCCCGAGGTCGAGGCCGCTTCACGGCGGCGGCTTCCGATCCAGAATGGCGCCCAGTGATCCTGGTCGACACCTCTGTATGGGTCGACTTCTTTCGCGGTACAGACCGCGCGGCGGATCTCGCCGAGCACCTCGAATCCAATTTGGTCTTGCTTCATCCCTGGGTTCTCGGGGAGCTCGTCTTGGGCGGTCTCGGCCCGCGACGGAAAACAGTGATTGCGGATCTGAAGCGGCTTCCTGCCTCGCCCCTGGTTCCAGATGAAGAGGTGTTGGAGCTGATCCTGACGCGCCAACTCAGCGGACGGGGGATCGGCTGGGTAGACGCTCATCTGCTGGCATCTGCGCTCGTGGCTGGGTGCGGCCTCTGGACGTTCGATGGGCGTCTTGGAGCCGTGGCGCGAGATCTCGGCGTGGTCTCGGTACATGGGTAGCCATAGCAGTAACGTCTGAACCCGCTCAGCTTACCAATCGCTCCAGGCTATGCAATCAGGCCCCCCAAGGGAGTCGCCGCAGGGTGTCCATCCTGCGGAGGAAGTCGGTTATAATGTCGCAGGTGTTCGAACTGGTCCCCGTTAGGGATACCAGAAGGACCGGCAATGCAGGGAGGGTAGCCGCAATGAGCCTCGTCCTGGAGATCCCCGATTCCATTCAAGAGGCCCTGCGTCTCCCGGATGGGCAGCAGATCGCTGAGCTGCTCAAAGAGTTGGCAGTAGCGCTCTACTCGCGAAGCGCTTTGTCCTTCAGCAAGGCTTGTGAGCTCTCAAAGGTCGATCGGCTTGAGTTCGGGCGACTTCTCGCCCGGCGCGAAGTGCCAAGGCATTACGGCGAGGAAGAGCTGGAGAGGGACTGGCAATATGCCAGTGGTGAGTAACACCTCACCTCTTTTCAACCTTGCTGCGATCGGCAAACTTTCCCTTTTGTGCCAAGCCTTCGACGAAATCCTCATCCCTGAAGCCGTTCTCGCCGAGCTCGAGCCTGTTCGCGAGTACTCCGGGGTGCAGGCGATTCACGCGGCCATCGCTCAAGGGTGGATCGGTCAGAGTTCCGCATGACGTTTCCAAGATCCGGAGCCTGGAACAGGATCTAGGACGCGGAGAGGCGGCCGCAATCGCTCTCGCTCTGGAGCTCAAACTTCGGCGCATCCTGATCGACGAACGCGAAGGCAGTCGTACGGCCGAACAGTCCGGATTGGAGCCGGTGGGAGTCCTGGGCGTCCTGCTGCGCGCGAAACGCGAGGGCCATCTGGAATCGGTCAAAGAAATGATGATGGCTCTGCGTGACGAGGTGGGGTTCTACATCCGTCGCGACCTCTTCACGAAGGTTCTTCAACTGGCCGGAGAGGATTGACTCCGCGAATGAAGGCTCACTGCCGTTTCTCTTTCCCATACTTTCCTGGTGCACCTATCCCGGGCAAGAAGGGGCTCGCTGTGGCGGCTGGAGGCGGTGCAAGGCGCGCCCAAATACCCTGAGGCCACGACTTCGTCGCCGTTGACCCTGCATAGGACTCGTGCGGCGCTCTATGCATGAGAACGACGATCGAGATCGACCGCGATCTGCTTGAAGAAGCAGTGCGGGTCAACGGTGCGGCCACCAAATCGGTCGCTGTCCGGCTGGGTCTGAAAGCGCTGGTGGACGAGGCGGCCCGCCGAAGGCTGGCGGCGCTACGCGGGAAGGTGCCCGAGGTTGAGGCCTCTTCACGGCGGCGGCCTCTGATCGGGAATGGTGCACAGTGATCCTGGTCGACACCTTTGTATGGGTAGCGCGAGATCTCGGCGTGGTCTCGGTACACGGGTAGCTATTGCAGTAACGTCTGGAGCCGCTCGGCTTACCAATCGCTCCAGGCGATGCAATCAGGCCGCCCAGGGGAGCCGGCGAAGGGTGTCCATCCTGCGGAGGAAGTCCGTCAGCCTGTCGCAGGTGTTCGAACTCGTCCCCGTTGGGGATACCAATGAGAATGACCCTCCTCGAACAGCGCGATCTCCCGTCCGATGAGAGACCGGGCGTGTCAGGCGAGACAAATGACGTGGCAGGCGCGAGACCGGGCATGCCAGGCGAGACACATGACATGGCAGGCGTAAGACCGGGCATGCCAGGCGAGACGAATGACACGGCAGGCGTGAGACTGGGCATGGCAGGCGAGACACATGGCATGGCAGGCGTAAGACCGGACGTGGCAGGCGAGACGAATGACATGGCAGGCGTGAGACCGGGCGTGCCAGGCGAGACACATGACATGGCAGGCGTAAGGCCGGACATGGCAGGTGAAACACATGGCATGGCAGGAGTAAGACCGGACGTGGCAGGCGAGACGAATGACATGGCAGGCGTGAGACCGGGCATGCCAGGCGAGACACATGACATGGCAGGCGTAAGGCCGGGCGTGGCAGGTGAAACACATGGCATGGCAGGCGTGAGACCGGGCGTGTCAGGCGAAACACATGGCGTGGCAGGCGTGAGCCCGGGCATGGTAGGCGAAACACATGGCGTGGCAGGCGTGAGACCGGGCATGTCAGGCGAGACGAATGACATGGCAGGCGTAAGGCCGGGCATGGCAGGTGAAACACATGGCATGGCAGGCGTGAGACCGGGCATGGCAGGCGTTAGACCGGACGTGGCAGGCGTTAGACCGGACGTGTCAGGTGTGAGACCGGGCATGGCAGGTGAAAGGCGATCTATGTCCTGCACTGCTTCCAGAAGAAGTCGCCCTCGGGTGTGCGCACGGCCCATCAGGATATGGGACTGTTATAGCCTAGCTCATAGCTTCGTATGGAGCGGAGCATCCAAAAATAGGGAGACTGCAAATGCGTATGAAGAAGAAATTCGCCATGGTCGTCATCGCGGTGACCGTGCTCATCGGCGCCACCGCGCCGGTCTCGGCGGTGTCGCTCTGCGACTTGAGTCCGACCAGCTTCGACCTGTGGTTTTACCAGCTAATCTACTGCTGAGCATCGGCCGGACGGTACTCGGGTGCCGCCCTCCCAAGGGAGCGCATTCCGCCGTGCGTTTGCCATCCGGCTGTTTCAGCTTTCGGGAGCCCCGCTTTCCGACAGTCCCTCGATTTCCTGAAGTATCACCGGCAGGTTGGGGTGGCTAAAGCTCATATCGGGAGCAGGAATACGATGGCGCCTGATATCGGCGCCGCCAAGTCTCGTAGATCCCCTTCCAGCGACTGAAGTCGGCCCGGGTCTCGTCGTAGTCGTCGTAGCGCTCCAGCTTGCCCGTGGTCAAGGCGGCGTAGAAATCCTCGCTCAGGATGCCGTACTTCTCCTCGTAGAGGGTCAAGCGGCGTTCCAGCAGCTTCATCTCGATTACCAGCTCGTGAAGGTCCATGGTTTTCTCCGCCAGCCCCCGGCAGGGCTTTGAGAGATCGTACCACCTGTTCGGCCCAGGTCCTGCACGGTATCGGAAGACTCTCGGGGCCGCCGCTATACTGGGAGCCGGCATGGGGAGCACAGCCTGAACGGCAAGCGGACCATCGTCGTCAGCGGTATGATCGCCGGCGACCCGCATCAAGGCGGGGCGACCTGGGCCGTCCTGCAGCACGTTCTCGGCTTCCGGCGAATGGGCCACGAGGTGGCCCAGGGAAGCCGCCGCAGGGCGTCCATCCTGCGGAGGCTGTGATCGCATCCTCGAGGACAGGCACGCTGAACGCCGGCCCTCCCGGCAGCCTGACCGTCCAATCGTTGATCGCGATCAATGCCGGCGCGAACGGTCTTGGCGCACCGTTGAAACGGTCGCGATCTCTCTCGACTAGGTCGACGTCGGCACGGTTCTGATTATCCTCGTAGCGACGTTCCGCGCCGCTTGATCGTTTACAGTCGGCCATAAGACGGCTCTTCGTCGAGGGCGTTCCACCCTTTCTCGCCGATTACTCAGCGGCACGGCACTGAGCAGAAATGCGTCCAGCAAGTGACCGAGCATGGCATGCACGGCATCCTTCGCCAAACCGTGCCCTTGGGCCTTGAGGTCTTGGTGGAGCCGGTGGGGAAAGGTGCCGCTCTTCGCCCTTCGCGGTCGGTGATCGCCATGGCGTTCCACCCTTTCTCGCCGATCAATCGGCTACGGCCAGCAGCCACTCGTAGGCGGCGCCCGTGGTCGCTTTCTTGCGCTGGGGACGCTCTGGGGAGCAACCCCTCTCAGCCGTGGGTGGCTGGGGCCGGCTCGAGATGCCAGGCGGGCGTCGTCCGGTCGACGACCGCCTCGGCGATATCCTCCGCCAGAGCGGCCTCCGGCGAGATCAGGAGCACGCTGCACGGTGCCTTGCGGGCGAGCGTCGCCGCCACGCTCCCCAGGATCAGGCGGTCCAGCCCGCCGCGCCCATGGGTGCCGAGCATCACCAGGTCGACAGGCCGCTGGCGCAGCTCCTCGAGGATCTCGGACCGTGCATCTCCGCAGAGGAGAGTGGTCGCCGTCGGGAGAGGGAAACCGGCGCCGTTCTCCAGCACGAAGCGCCGCAGCTCGTCGGTGCTCAGGCTCTCCGCCTCCGCGTCGGAGATCTCCCGCTTCTCCCGCCGTTTGAGCGCGAGCGTATCGAGGAAGGCCAGCGCGTAGACCACCCGGACCTCGGTCTCGGCGCTCGTCCCCAACTGGGCGAGCAGGTGCAATCCGCACCGGAAAGAGTCGCCCGACAGCTTCGACAGATCAACGGCAGCGAGGACGCGCCGCGGCGGCACGGGAAGCTCGCCGCGCACGAGGAGCACCGGGCAGGTGGCCTTGCGCAGCACCCGGTCCGCGGTCGAGCCGAGCAGCTCGGCGGCGAACGGACCGGAGCCGGTGGCGCCGACCACGATCAGGTCGGCCGCGGCTTTCTGCGCGGCCGCGATGAGAACCTGGTGCGGGACGCCCTCCAGGATCTCGGCTCCGGCCAACTCGGAAGGGCCGATCCCGAGCCGCTCGATCTGTCCGCGCAGCCTCTCCTCACACCAAGCGGTCAGCTCCTGGGCGAAATCGTACCCCTGCCCGGTTTCGGGGCCGACGAGCCGTGGCCCGCCGGGGGCCGCATGAATGAGGTGGATCTTCGCCCCGGCTGCCCGGGCCACGGCGAGCCCCGAACGCACCACCTGATCGCTCTCGTCTTCGAGCGAGGTGCCGATCAGGACTCTACGCAAGGGGTGGTGATTCGGTGCGGGCGGAGGCAAGGGGCTCGGGCTGGTCATGGCGCTCTCCTCTCTTTACGATGCCGTCACGGATCTGCCGGATGTCCTGTTCTCTTCCTGCGGGGCCTCTGCTCCCTGTTGCAACTGGTCCTCCGGCGGCACGATGAGCAGGTTGCAGGCCGCGCGGTGCATAACCTCGGTGGCGACGCTGCCGAGCATGAAGCGTTTGAAGCCGCGACGCTCATGCGTGCCGAGGATCACGAGGTCGGCCTGCCTCTCCTTCAGCACTGCGAGGATCTCCATCGACGGATAACCCGTCCGCACCTGGGCCTTCTCGGAGCTCACGCCGTTGTCCGCCAGGAAAAATTGCATCCCGTCCAGAGCTGAGCGCCTGAAGTGGCGGGAGCTCGCAACCTCTTCCGGGTCGAGGACGAAGAGAAATTCCGTCTCAGCGAGCCCTACGCCGAGACGAGACAGAAAGTCCATGCCCTGGCGAAGCGCGTGCGCTGAGAGATGGGAGAGATCCACCGCGATCTCCACGAGCCTGGGAGGGAAGGTGGCCCCGGAACGGACGACGAACACCGGGCAGGGCGCTCGGCGGATCACTCCGTCGGCGGTCGAGCCGAGGAGGAGCCGACGCACGCCACGGTCGCCCTCCGCGGCTCCGATGACGATGAGGTCCGCCTGCACCTGCCGGGCGAGCCCTACGATCTCCTCATACGGCGAGCCCATCGTCGGGCGGAGCTGGGCGGGGCCGAATCCCGGTAGTCCGGTCAGCCCTATCCGCTGAGCCTGGGGTACGAGCTTCTTGCGCACGGCCAGCATGTGCTCCTCGCGCCACGTTCCATCCACGACGCCCCACAGCTCGGAAGGAGAGGACGGCCGGGAGTGGACGTGGACCAGCCAGGGGACGGCACCCGTCGCCTGGGCCAGGGTGGCCCCGACACGTACGACATCGTCGCTCGCTTCGGAGAGCGATGTGCCGATGACGATCGCCTGAAAGCTGGTGGCCATGAGATCATCTCTCCTTTATGAAGCCGAGTTGGGTTGGTTCGTCTGGACCTGGTCCAGGAAGAGCCGGGCCACGCCTACGCATGGGGAGCTCCTATTCTGGCGGCCAGGTAGGAGGCCGCACCGTCGATCGAGGCGAGCTTCGGATAATCCGCTTCGGGGATCTCGACGCCCAGCCGCTTGTGCAGGGCGATGACGAAGCTCAGGAAGTCCATGGAATCGAGATCGAGCTGCTCGCGCAGGCTCTCGGCCGGGTTCACGGCCGCGGGATCGGCTTCGGGGGCGATCTCGGCCAGCACGGAGAAAATGGTGTCGCGGATCTCGGTCTGGGTGGCGTTCATAGCGCCTCCGGCTGTTGCAGAAGTTGGTCGAGGGCGGCCAGGAAGAGGCCGCCCCGGTGGCCGTCGGTGACCCGGTGGTCGGCGGCCAGGGTGGCGGTGAGCGCCGGGCGGACGCCCAGCAGGCCGTTCTCGGCCCACGGCCGCTCGGTGATGCGGCCGAGCCCCACCAGCGCCACCTGCGGCGGATAGATCACGCCGAATACGGTCTCGACCCCCTGGTCGCCCAGGTTGGTCACGGTGATCGTGGGATCGCTCATCTCGGAGCTGCGCAGCGTGCCGGCCCGCGCCCGCTGCACGAGGTCGCGCAGGGCGGCCATGAGCTCGCCGAGACTCTTTTTGTCCGTGTCATGGATCGCCGGCGCGATCAGGCCGCCGCCGCGGGTGGCGACCGCCACGCCGAGGTGGATGGCCGCTGAAGGCTGGAAGGCGCCGTCCGTCCAGGAGCCGTTGAGCTCCGGCACCTTGCGCAGAGCGAGCGCCACGGCCTTGAGCAGCACGGCGGCGGGGAGCAGCCGCTCCTCGACCGGGAGCTTGCGGTTCTCCTCCTCCAGCCAGGCGAGGGCGCGGCCCATGTCGATCTCCGTCGCCAGGTAGTAGTGAGGAATCTCCCGCTTGGAGCGCGCCATGGCGG
>JBAPYB010000102.1:0-1508 GCA_049284515.1 Thermoanaerobaculia bacterium | reverse complement strand
CTCCAGCTCGGGGGCGGCGGCCACGGCGAGCTCGAAGCAGTGCAGGGTGCGCGGCGCGTCGAGGAAGAAGGCCACCCGGTAGCGGCCCGGCAGCGGCGCCTTGGCCACGGTCTCGTACGTGCCCGGCCGCCGCTCCTTGAGGGTGCGGTCGACCACCAGCACGGCCCGCGGCTCGCGGTCGTAGTTGGCGAAGCTCCCCATGGGGGCGGCCATCCCTTCCCGGTAGTAGTAGATGGCGCGGTCGCCGGGGTTGGCGATCAGCACGGCGGTCTCCCCCGGCGCGCGCACGATGGAGTCGGCGGGGCTGGGGCGCGAGACCTTGCCGAACGGGCTCTGGCCGCCGGGGGTGTCGGCCAGCGGCACGTCCTTCCCCGCTTCGCCGATCTGACCGAGGGGGATCATCACCAAGGTCTCGCTGCCGCGCCGGCGCACGTAGGCGAGGGTGTCCGAAAAGTCGATCTGGTCGGGACCGCCGTCGATCGCCGCCGTCTGCACGATGCGGTTGGCGGCGGCATCGAGGATGAAGACGCGGTCCGCCCGCGGATTGGGCACGAAGGCGAAGCGGCCGCCGGGAGCGAAGCGGAGGGACCCGATGCCGGGCGCGGACTGGATGTGGGCGAGCGGTACCTCGCGCTCGGCGGCGACAGCGGTGATGACGCCGTCCTCCTCGCTGGCCACGTAGGCCGCTTGCGCCTGGGACGAATAAGCGACCGCGGTGGGCGCCGTGCTCAAGGGGACGTCCCGCACCTTGGCCAGCTTGGCGACGTCGACGACCGACAGCGTCCGCGCCTCGCGGTTGGTGACGAAGACGAAGCGGTTGTCGCCGGCCACGGCCAGGTCGTGGGCGCCGGCGCCGGTGGCGATGCGGGCCGCCACCGCCAGGTCGGCGGTGCGGATGGCGGCAATCCCGCCTGCGTCGAGACCGACCCAGAGATAGGCGCCGTCCGGCTGCCAGGCGAGCCGGCGGGGGCGGCCTCCGAGGTCAATACGAGAGATCACCTTCCAGCTCGCGGCGTCCACCACGGCCACGCGGCCGGAGTCCGGCAGGGAGACGAAGAGCCGGGTCTTGTCGGGGCTCAGCACCCAATCCTCGCCCGGGCTGTCGAGCTGCACCATGGCCAGCAGCTTGGTGCCGCCGAAGCCGAACAGGGGGTCGACGACGCTGATCGTGGCGTCCTGGTTCAGGGCCAGGACGTAGTAGACGTTGAGGTCGAGGGCCGGGCGGTTGAACAGGTCGCTGCCGAGGAGCTCGCCGATGCGCTTGGCGCACTGGTCACCGGCGCTCTCGCCGGGGCGCAGCAGGTCCAGCCAGGCCGAGGGGTAGGCGCCGGCGACCGGGTTGCCGGTGGTCTGGTCGGAGATCTTGAAACGGATCGCCGCGTCGTCCCCCTCGGTGAGGAGCCGGCCCGGCGCCGGCTGGAGGGGATCGACCTGGAGCTCGACGGCGATCCCCTCGTGCACGGCTTTACCTCCCGGGGTCGCCGGGGCCGCCGCGGCCGGAGCCGTGC
>JBAPYB010000101.1:0-16839 GCA_049284515.1 Thermoanaerobaculia bacterium | reverse complement strand
ACCTCGGCCCGCGAGGCCACCTGCGGTCCGTCGCTCGCCAGCGCCTCCTCGGCGGCCTCGGCGTGCACCGGCTCCAGCCCCGCGTCGAGGAGATCGCGCAGCGTGCCGCTGACGGTGCTGTAGCCGTCGACCAGGTCCTCCAGCCCCCGGCGAAGAGAAAGCTCGACTCGTGCGGCGCGTTGGGCGAAGGCCTCGAACAGTGGAGCGCCACGGGGAGTAGGCTCACCGGAGCGCTCCAGCACCTCGGCGGCGAGGCCGAAAAGCGTCTGCAGGATCACCCCCGCGGCGGACCGCCCCCGCCGCCGGACGATCGCCGCGCTCAGGTGAAGCCGCAGGCTGCGAGACGGGACGACGATCCGCACCGGCTGGGCGAGCAGCGCCGGGTTCTGGCGCGTCTCGTCCATCAGGGCATCGATCCGCTCCAGGATCATCCGCTCCGCCGCCCGGGCCCCCTGGGCGATCAGGACGCGCCCGGGAGGACGGGGCGGAGCCGGGAGGACGTCGAAGAGGCTGAGCTGTTGCGGCACGGGGAGAGGATATCGCGGGAGCCCGGCACGGGGCGGCCGAAAAAAAGGACACAAAGGACATCAACGACAGCAAGGACGACGAAAGAGGCGTCCCGGTCCTTGACGTCCCTGAGGTCCTTTAGGTCCTTTCTTCCTCGATCCGCGAGGGAATCCGCGCCCGGCGCAGGAGGTCGCCGAAGTGGCTGGTGACCCCCACCCGCCCCAGGAGGACGATGCCGTCTCCCGTGCCCTGCACCTTGGCGATCAGCTCGCGCAAGGCTTCGATCCCCTGGGCGATCTCCAGAGAGTGATAGGTCTCCGCGTCGCCGGGGAAGATGACGCGGCCGGAGGAGAGGGCGGCGCCGCGGTGGAGCTGGACGATCCAGGGGCGGGCGCCGTCGTGGACCCACTCGAAGCGGACGGTGCCCAGCCGGCCCGCGGCCCGGCGGTAGAGGTCTTTCAGCGAGGATTCGACCCCGGCCGGCAGCTCCTCCGGCGGCCGGCGGCCGAGCATGAAGTCGTCGCCGCGGCCCGCCACACCCTCGACCAGCGGCTCGCCGTCCGGGTCCGCGACCAGGGCGCCGGAATGCCGGGCGTCGACCCCCTCCTGGGCCAACACCGAGGCGATGGCGTCTCCCTCCGGGTCCTCCTCGCGCAGCAACCGGAAGGGATCGATCCAGCCGCGGTGAGTGGTGAAGCGCCCCGGCACCTGCTCCAGGGGGCAGGTGCGCAGCCAGGTCTCGGACGAGCCCGTCCCCGTGCCGAAGGTGAACGGGGCCAGCCGGCGGGGGAAGACCACCGTCCGAGGGACGGAGAGCCCCAGGGCGTCGGCGATCACCAGGCCGAACGCCTTGTCCCCCAGGTGGCGGCTGAACCGGTGAGGCCACTCGATTCTCGGCGCCACGGGCGGCGGCCCCGGAGTCTCGGTCTCCCAGAGGGTCGTGTGCTCCCGCCGGTAACCCCGCTTCAAGGGATGGAGGCTGAATTCCACCCGCACCTCCCGCCGTTCCGGCAGGGCCGGCTGGAAGCCGTAGACGGTCTCGAGGACGCGCATCCCGAGATCCCGCGGCAGCGCGCACGCCCCCGGCTTCTCGACACAGCGCGGCGTGTCGCCCGGCGCGAATTCAATGAGGTCGCCGAACGCCACTCCCGAAACGCCGCCGTCCTCGACGTCGATGGTCTCGTTGACGATGGTGTAAAGCCCGTCGCCGGCCAGCCGCCGCAGCTCGCCCAGAATCTCCTCCGGCTCCTTGCATCCATAGAAGAAGGAGCGGTTCTTCGGATTGTCCGGCTGCCAGCTCCGGATGTTGACCGACCTCTCGGGCGAGGCGGAGAGGAGGGCGGCCACGGCCTCCTCCAGGGAAGCGAACCGCTCGCCCGGAGTCCGACCGCGAATCCACGCGTGCCGCACCCCCAGTTCCGGCCCGAAGCTGACGAACTGCGCGACGTTCCCCTGCCGCGCCAGCTTGTCGAGGATGTCGTCCTTGAAGTGGCCCGCCATGGCGGGAGGATATCGCGCCGGGGCGGCCTCAAGATCCCCGTCTCTTCCGCAGGAGACAGATATAGAATTAGTCTCGTTTGGGAGTACATAGATGACAAGAGTCGAGACGATCGAGAGGGAAATCCAGAATCTGCCCCAGGAGGAATTCGAAGAGATCCGAGAGTGGATCCTGGAGCAGGACTGGCAGAGGTGGGACCAGAAGATCGAACAGGACGCCGCCTCCGGGAAGCTCGATAAGCTCTTCGAGAAAGCCCACCACGACCTCGATCACCTCGCCGGAACCTGGTCTGAAGAGGAGGCGTCGACTTTCGAGGCCGCCTTGCTAGAGCAGCGGAGGAGGCCCCTCAAGGAGTTGCTCCTGGCAGAGACGCCGCGAGCCGAGCTCCCGGTACTCCCTCGCCGCCGTTTGCGCCGCCGGTCACCCGAGGCGCTCGAGTAAGGGCTCGTCACAGAATAACTGTCCCAGTTCTCCGGAGTTCAGCCCCCTGGGTATCTGGGCCTGTCCAGCCCAACGGGCCGGGAGAACGGAGCCCAGGGCCGAGGCCGAAGGCCGATGCCCTGGGTGGGAAGGAGGACAACGCGGTGCGGCCTGAAGGGCCGCGGGAGGTTTTCTTGCCGAGTCGTGTTCTCGCGACCCTTCAGGTCGCAACGATGGGAGTGCCTTTTCTTCCCAGGGCATCGGCCTTCGGCCTCAGAAGCCCTGGGCTGGAGTCTCCCGACCCGTTGGGCCGGACTGAAGTTGACTCGATCAGAACTGGCACACTTATTCTGTGACGAGCCCTAAGAGGAGCCAGAAGTCCAATGCACCGACGGTCCGACGACCTGCTGGTCGACGCGCTCATTGCCGCCTCGGCCATCGTTCATCACTTGGTGGTCGTAACCCGAAATATCCGCGACTTCGCACTCCTTGGAGTCGAGACTCTCAACCCGTTCGAAGTTCGTTGATTGCCCCGACGGGCTGGCCCATTTCCGTGGGTTCCGCGCGAAAACTTCACACCGTGATTACTGATCCCTTCGCACCCTTTGAACTTTGCGCCGGCGAACGAAACGGCGGGTCAATAGTCCACGATATATGAGCTCGCGGGACCAAGGTGCTTATCAAGTTTACTGCGAAACTCGTTGATGCGGCTCACGTGGTCCTTAGCGTACTGAGCCATGGCGTCGACAACACGCGAATCCTCGGGACCGAATTCTTCGACTTGCCTGGCCGCCTCACTGACTTGCTCAAAAGCAAAGGCAAATAGCTGCATCGCGTTAAGCAAGGGACCCAAACGGGCTTGGTGACTTGACGATACAATCGCCGGAATCTCGCCAGGATAAATCCCCGTTTTATATTTGGCGGGTGGGCATGGACTCATAGGCAGGCCGGCCGCCTTCCACGCGATGGCGTCAGATTCGAGCCGTATCCAATAATCCAACGCTCGCCTAATTCCATCGCGCGCACGATTTCGGTGCTTGCGATCTTGATGGTCCAACTCGTCCTGCCATGCGATCGCCACAGGTGGGCCACAACCGATCCAAGTCATTTTGTCGCCGAACGTGAGACTAGGTGCGCTTGTCTGCAGGTCAAACACCAGGCTCGCATTAGGATCATACCAGTAGGCTGCAAATCGAAACAATGTGGAGTAAAGCGCTACTTGCCTGTTAACCCGATCCACTACACCGATGAAGAATGGTACTGCAAGTGCGTGAAGCGACTGAACGGCGTCCGGGGACGCGATATTAATATCGTCCAGATTTGATTTAAGCTGGATTGCAATAGTGTCACCAGTCGCCTTTAAGAATCCATCCGACCGAGAGAACAGGTGAGCGAAGAGGTCGACGCCAAAGTAGTCAGCCGGTCGTGGCACTGGGACGATATGAGCGATAGTACTCAGGATTGAGTGAGCAATTTGCTCACTGCGGTCACCCTCATGATAGCTTTCTATCTTCATCGATCGTGTCCATAAACATACGGGTGGAAGGTCATTCTGTGTCCTCTCGCGCGGCTGGTAAGCTTCTCGGTCGTCAAGTAGGCCGAGGCTTGGCAGACCCGGCACGACGACGTGCCTCCTATTGTAGTCGAACGAGGGAACCTGAGCGCTGGTGCCGATTCAAGGAGGTCTTCTCGATCGCGTCTCCGTCTCCCAAAGAGTCGTGTGCTCCCGCCGGTAACCCCGCCGCAGCGGGTGGAGGGTCCACTCCACCCGCACCTCCCGCCGCTCCGGCAGCGCCGGCTGGAAGCCGTAGACGGTCTCGAGGACCCGCATCCCGAGATCCCGCGGCAGCGCGCACGCCCCCGGCTTCTCCACGCAGCGCGGCGTGTCGCCCGGCGCGAATTCGAGCAGGTCGCCGAACGCCACGCCCGAGACGCCGCCATCCTCAACGTCGATGGTCTCGTTGACGATCGTGTAGAGCCCGTCTCCGGCCAGCCGGCGCAGCTCGCCCAGGATCTCCTCCGGCTCCTTCCGTCCATAGAGAAAGGAACGGCTCTTTGGATTGTCCGGCTGCCAGCTCCGGATGTTGACCGACCTCTCAGGCGATGCGGCAAGAAGGGCGGCCACGGCCTCCTCCAGGGAAGCGAACCGCTCGCCCGGAGACCGTCCACGAATCCAGGCGTGCCGCACCCCCAGATCCGGCCCGAAGCTGACGAACTGCGCGACGTTCCCCTGCCGCGCCAGCTTGTCGAGGATGTCGTCCTTGAAGTGCCCCGCCATGGCGGGAGGATATCGCGCCGGGCGGAGCGGGATCCGCCGAGTGGGCTGCACCCCTTCTGAGCCGGACTGCGCGACCCGTGCGACGCGGCGCGCGACCGGCCGGATCCGCGAGGCGACCCGTCCCTCGGGTGCCGCGACCCCTGGGTCGAGTTGCGCGACCCGAGGGTCAGGCTACGTGACCCCTGGGTCCTGCTACGTGACCCGAGGGTCCTGCCACTTGACCCCTGGGTCCTGCCACGTGACCCCTGGGTCCTGCCACGTGACCCCTGGGTCAAGCTGCGCGACCCGTGGGTCCTGCCACGTGACCCTTGGGTCAAGCTGCGCGACCCGTGAGTCAAGAAGCCCACATCCTCTACTTTGCGCCCGCGATTAGGTAAAATTCCGTGTAGCCCTTGATTCGAATCTACGATCAGGCCACCTGCGGAGGCCGAGGCGTGGCAGCGGAGAGGCACGACGGCGTGCTTCCTGCCGTCGAAGTCGAACGATGGAACCTGAGCGCTGGCGCCGATTCAAGGAGGTCTTCTCGACTGTGCTCGCGGTTCCTCCCGCGATGCGCGAGGCCTGGCTGGCCGAGACCCTGCCTGCCGACCCCGTGCTGGCCGACGAAGTCCGCGAGCTCGTCGCCGTCTTCGAGAAGGGCGGCGAGATCTTCGAGATCCAAACGCCGGCCACGGCTCCCGACCTGCCACCGGAGCTCCCGACAGCCGCAGCGGGCCTGCGCATCGGGCCCTATCGCATCCTCTCCGAGCTGGGACGCGGGGGAATGGGCGCCGTCTACCTGGCGGTGCGCGACGACCAGGCCTACGAGCAGCGGGTGGCGGTCAAGCTGGTCAAGCGGGGGATGGATACGGACGACATCGTCCGCCGTTTCGTCCACGAGCGGAAGATCCTCGCCGCCCTCGTCCACCCCAACATCGCCCACCTCCTCGACGGCGGCTCGACGTCCGACGGCCGCCCCTACTTCGTCATGGAGTACGTCGCAGGCCGGCCGATCACGGTCTTTGCGCAGACCAAGAAGCTGGGCGTCGAAGCCCGGCTGAGGCTGTTCGTCAAGGTCTGCTCGGCGGTCCAGTTCGCGCACCAGAACCTGATCGTCCACCGCGACATCAAACCGAGCAACCTCCTGGTGGACCGCGACGGCGAGCCGAAGCTCCTAGACTTCGGCATCGCCAAGCTGCTCGCTCCTCCGGCCTTCGGCAAGCTCTCCGAGCTGACCCATGCCCACCGCCAGCCCCTGACTCCCGACTACGCGAGCCCCGAGCAGTTGGCGGGGGAGCCGGTGACCACGGCCGCGGACATTTACGGCCTGGGAATCCTCCTCTACGAGCTGCTGGTGGGGCAGAACCCCACGGCCGCGGCAAAGCTGTTGGGGCCGGGGCGGGCCGGGCGCCTGCCGAGCCAGGCCGTGCGCGGGCTCGACGGCGACCGCCGGCGGTCCCGCCGTTTGAAGGGCGATCTCGACACCATCGTCGGCAAGGCCCTGGAGCACGAGCCGCAGCGGCGCTACGCCACGGCGGCAGCCTTGGCGGAGGACGTCGAGCGCCACCTCGAGCACCGGCCGGTGAAGGCCCGCCCGCCCACCGTCGTCTACCGGCTTGGGCGCATGATGAGGCGCCAGAAACTGGCCTCGGCGCTCGTGCTGGCGGTCGCCCTCCTCGCCGCCGTCACGAGCGTCCTCGCGATCGAGTATCGCCGCCAGATCGGCATTGCCGAGAGGGGGCGCGACCAGGCGCAGGAGCAGCGGCTTCGCGCCGAGACCGAGCGCCGCCGCACCAAAGAGCTCTTCCTTTTCCTGAAGGGGATGATCCGCACCTCCGATCCTGGGCAGAACCGGGGTGAGGAGGTCACCGTCAGCCAGATGCTCGCGGTCGCCGCGAACCAGTTGCGCAACCCGAAGCAGAGCTCCCCGCGCTGGGCGCCGATGCCGGCCGGGGGGTACGCCGTCGATCCCGTCACGCGCGCCAGCCTCCTGCACGAGATCGCCGACGTCTATTACAAACGCGGTTCCTACAAGGAGGCTGAGGACCTCCTGAACGACGCCCTCGCCCTGCGCGCAGGCCGGACGGACCGCGACTCCAGGCTCGGCGAGGCGGCCGACCGGACGCTCCTCGGCAACCTGGCCGTCAACCAGGAGGAGCTCTTCAGAGCCCGCCCCTTTAAGAAACTTTTGCGGTAGCATTCAGACGGCAGCTTAAATCGGGTGGAATGATAGGCTTCCGCCCTTCGGGGAGCTAGGAACATGATCGATAATCCTCAAGAACTCAGTACCGAAGAGGCCGTCGATGACCTTGACGAACTCAACGAAGTTCTTCCAACGACCTACTCCATCACGTCGTATGGGGCAGACTATCCCGTAGACGGGTTAGTGAAGCGCATGGAGCAGGAGGACCTCGTAGTGCCCCTATTCAGCCTTGACCCAGAGCCGGGCCAGTCCACGGTAGGCTTTCAACGGGAATTCGTGTGGACCAAGCCCCAAACAGACCGATTCGTAGAGTCTCTGTTGCTCGGCCTACCCGTGCCGGGCATCTTCTTGGTGAAAGAGACCACCGGGAAACATTTGGTCCTTGACGGGCAGCAACGCCTAAGGTCGCTTCAAGGTTTCTATGGGGGGGTATTTCAAGGAAAAGAGTACAACCTCGAGCATGTTCAAGATAAATGGAAAGGCAAGACTTATAAAACCCTACACGCGGACGACCGCCGTCGGCTGGACGATAGCATCATCCACGCGACTATTATTCGGCAAGATGAACCCACTGAGGATCAAAGCAGCATCTATTTGATCTTCGAACGCTTGAACTCCGGCGGAACCTTCCTGCAGCCGCAAGAAATCCGCGTTGCGCTGTATCACGGTAGCTTCGCGAGCCTACTGAGCAAGCTCAATCTTAACGAAGACTGGCGAGCACTCTACGGTAAGAAGAGTGTACGGCTTAAAGATCTTGAGTTGATCCTTCGCTTTTTCGCACTTCACTATTACTCCGGAAGCTACCGGCGCCCGATGAAGGACTTCCTCAACCGGTATATGGCGTCGAATCGTGCATTCGAAAAGCAAAGTGAAGCCGAGCTGCGGGCCTTGTTCGAGTCGACAGTGGGAGCCATTCACAAACACATTGGTCCGCGCGCGTTCCGCCTTAAGAGTGCCGTGAATGCGGCCGTGCTGGATGCAGTGATGGTTGGAGTCGCTGCGAGGCTAAAGGCTGGTCCATTGGTTCAGCCTGACCAATTCGAGGCCGTCTACAAGACATTGCTCGAAAACAGAGACTTCCTCGATGCCACTAGTCGCGCAACCGCGGACGAGGAAAACGTGAAGACTCGACTGCGCCTCTCGAGGGAAGCCTTCGCCAAAGTGGCATGAACGGACGAGCCGAAGTTTCTCGCCTTCGGAAGCGCCTCGATGCGACTTTCGCTCGCATTCCAGCTACTGGGGCTGATTTGGAAGTTCAATCGGACTACGCCAAATATCTATGCATCCTCGTTTCCGGCTTCTTCGAGAACGCAATCGTCGCCCTTCTTCTGGACTATGTCGAACGCAGAAGCTCGCCAGAGGTCATGTCGTATGTAGAGGGGCAGCTCGAGCGCTGGACTAATCCAAATACCGAGAAGATTACGACTCTATTCGGCGCGTTCAGCACCGACTGGCGTGTTGCTCTCACGGACTACCTAGTTGACCAACGGAAAGATAGTGTCAATAGCCTCCTCGCTCTCCGCCATAAGATCGCCCACGGGGAATCGGTAGGCACTAGCCTCTCGCAGGTGAAGGCGCACTACAAGGTCATTCTGGAGATTTCTGAGTTTCTCTCTGACCTTGTTGATCCCTCCAAGTAAGTGTTCGCGTCGGGCCGACGCCTAGGCAAGGCACCGAGCTCGCCTGCTCTCCGCAGCACCTCATCAATCCCGCGCCAGGATCTCGCCGTTGGCGTTGACCAGGACCCGTTTTGGAGCTTTCGGGAGCTTCAGCTTCACGTCGATCGGCACGGTGGCCTCGCCGGTCAGGCCCAACATTCCAATGCGGGTCACCTCGTTCTTGCCGAAATCGAGTTGGATCGGGACGAGGGTGCGGAAGTCCTTCGGCACCCCTTGTTGCGTGACCTGGCCGTGAATCCGGTACTCGTCGCCTTCCGTCTTCTCCGCTTTCAGGTCGGAGACGTAGCGGGGGGCGTCCGTGCCGTAGACCCACTGGTTGAAGAACCAATCCATTTTGCCGTTGTTGGTGGCATTCAAGGCTCGCACCATGTGCCGCTCCACCACTTTCTGGAAATCGGCGGTGGTGGCCGGTTTGCCCGCGTAGGTGGTGGTGAAGTCCTTCATCATCGCGATGAAATTGGCCTCCGGCGTCTTCGATTTCTCATCCCACATGAGGGTGCGCAGCATGTGGAGGACGTAGCCACCCTTGGAATAGATCATGGCCTGCGGCGCTGAAGGAGTGTATTGCGTGCCGAGCCGCCAGCCCTGACTGATGGGGCCCGCTTTGTCGTGGGCAATGGCATTGCCCGGGTATTTTCCGAAGATGTACTTGCGCGCGCTGCGCCAGAAGTCGTTGTAGCCTTCCCACCCTTGCGTGTGCTGTACGGCGAGCGCCGCCGAGAACTCGGCGAAGCCCTCTTCCAGCCAGTCGTCGCGATAGGTGGCGGCGCCTACCAGGTGGCCCCACCACTGGTGGGCGAACTCGTGAAAGCCCACCCGGTTGATGAAATCGTTCATCCGGTAAAGGCCCAGGGCGGCCCGCTGCGTGCCGGTCAGGAAGGCCGCGTAGGGCATGAAGATCAGCGACGGCCAGGACTGGCCGAAGGACCACTGCGCCTGCTGCGTGATGGCCACGTGGGTTTGGGGCAAGGCGCCGAAATAGGTGGTGAAGATCCGCGCGGAGTTGATCCCGTCCACGGCGGCGCTGTCAGCCAGCCGGGCGCCGGAGACCATCCCCACCTCGGGCCCCAGATCGGGATGGTCTTCGCCGGTGAAAACCTCCACCTGGATGCCGCTGACGTCGTCTTTCCGCACCAGACGTTCGAACTTGCCATAGTTGAAGCCGGCGACCTGGACCGGCCCTTCGGTCCGCCACACCGAGATCCGCTGCTTCCCCTCGGCGCGCTCCTCCACTTTTTGTCCCACGGAGACGACCTCGAAGCCCGAGGGAATCCGGTAGACGAGCTCGAACTTCGCCGGGTCGGAGAAGATGCCGAGGTTGGGATACCAGCTCTCGCGGGCGGCGACCACGAAGGTCTTGACCCCGACGCTTTGCAGGACCTCGTTCCCCTGGTAGGCGAGCCGGAGCCGCACGGTGGCTCCCTTGGCCAGCGGCTCCGGAAACACGACTGCCGCATCGGCGTCCTTCTTTTCGTCCTCCTGAATCCAGGCGAGCGGCTTCCAGGAAGGCTCGGTCCCCGCCGCCTCGACGGCATAGGAAGCCTCGCCGATGCGGAGCCTCGACATCAGGTTCACCGGCAGCACGCGCAGGCCGTCCACCAGGGTCTGGAAGCGGACGGTGGTCTGCCCGGCGATGTCGGCGTTGCGCTTGACCTCGGTCTCGATGCGGTAGTCGAGGGCGTCGACGAGCCGTTTTTCCGGAGTGGCCTGCCGGCGCTCCACCTCCTCTTTACGGTCACAGAGGTACCAGATCCCGCCCTTGAACGAGTCGGGGACCCAGAAGATCGTGTCCTCTCCGCCCAGGCGGGGGGCAATGCGCAGCGCCTCGGCGCCGTCCGGGTCCACGGCCGCGAGCGCGGGCGGGTGCTTGCGGCCGTCGACGAGGGCCAGGAAGACGCCGTCGGTCCGCCCCGGAGTATTCAGCAGGTCTTCGAGAATCCGCAGGTGGAAGTTGGTCCTGAAATCCTTCTGTTGCCGCTTGAGCCACTGGTCGTAGGCCTGGAGGGCGTGAGGATCGGGAGCGCCGGTCTGCACCGCGGCATGATGCTCGAGCTCGGTCAAAGTGCCATCGGTGAAAAGCAGGAGCAGCGTCTCGAACGAGTCGGTCAGCGCCTCGAAGCCCTTGTCGGCCCCGGAGGAGAGCGCGAGCTGCCGCGCCTCGTTGGGAGTTGCGGGGCTCAACCGGTAGCTCCCCTGGCCCACGAACACCGCGCCGACCGTGCGCCCTTCGACGGGAGCCAGCAGGTAGAGGGCTCCGGAGTCGAGCTGGAACCGGAACGCATCGCGCTCCAGGACCAGGTTCTGGACCGGGATCTTCCGCCCGTCCGGCTTCGCGCCGCGGAGCGCGGCATAGGTCGGATCGGTGGCCGCCTGGAGAGGCGCGGCGACCGCGGTGGCGAGGAAGGAGATCACGAGGGCGCAGCTCAGACGCAGACCTGGGGACATGGACATCGGAAAAACACCTCCTGAGGAATCGAGACGCCAGCTTACCAGGGAAGTGCCTCCAGGCCCCGATCCATTTCGTCCATCCACCGGGATGCGAAAGGCACTTCTTTTGCAGATGCCGTCAGGGCTGAGCATTCGCTTGGCGAAGAGGCTTGACCTGGTCCATACCCGCGAAAGGAGTTTGCTCATGAAGTCAAAGCTTCGTCATCCAGCGACCATCGTGATTCTCGGCCTCGCTCTCCTCATGTTTCTCGTCGCTGCCGCGCCCGACTCCACCTCGCAGAAGGCGCATTTCGTCCACAACCAGGTCATCGTCCCCGGCGAGGATCGCTTCACTCCCTTCTCGCAGACGATCCACGCCGGCGATGCCGTCCGCTGGATCAACATGGACACCGACGACCATACGGTGGTCAGCGACGACGCCTTTACCACGGCAGGCAATCGAGGGGTCAACATCTTGTTGAAGGGAACCGACAACAACGGCGGCCAGCCGGGGACGCTGGTCCTCCACTTCAATCACCCCGGAACCTTCGTCTACTACTGCCGGTTCCACGCCCATCTGGATGAAAGCAGCCAGCCGGTAGCCCCCGGGCCCGAAGGCGGAATCCAGGACCCCGACGGCAATCACGGTACTCCGATGATGGGGGTCATCACCGTCCTGGCGAAAGGAGACTGAGGGGGCTTGTAGGCGCTGATTTGCTTCGTTGGGGCTACCCGAAGCAGTTGACCTGGCGACGGGCGATATACTGCCCGGCGACATGACACGCCGGGAATTCTTTGGGGCCATCGGCCGGCCGGCGGCGCTGGGAGTCGTGGCGGCGGCGTTCAATCCGCTCGGCGTCCCCGCGGCGCTGGCGAGGGCGGCGCAGTATGCGGGATCGGCGACGGAGGCGGCCGGGGACGAGGCGTTCTGGTTCGAGATCCAGCAGGCGTTCACGGTCGATCGCAGCGTCGTCAACCTCAACAACGCGGGGGTGAGCCCGTCGCCCGCCGTGGTGCAGGCGGCCCACAAAGGGCACCTCGATTTCTCCAATTCCATGCCGCCTCCCGTGGCGCTCTGGGAGGTGCTCGAGCCGCAGCGGGAGACGGTCCGCCAGCGACTGGCGCGGACGTTCGGCGTTGGCAGCGACGGCGAGGAGATCGCCCTGGTGCGCAACGCTTCCGAGGGATTGGAAATCTGCCAGCTCGGCTTCGATCTGCGGCGCGGCGACGAGGTGCTGGCCAGCAATCAGGACTATCCGCGCATGCTCACCACGTTCGACCAGCGTTCGCGGCGCGAAGGCATCGTCCTGAAACAATTTTCACTTCCCGTGCCCGCCGAGGACGACGACGAGATCGTCGATCTGTACCGGCGCAACGTCACGCCGAAAACGAAGCTCATCCTGGTTTGCCACATGATCAACCTCACGGGGCAGATCCTACCCGTGAAGCGGGTCGTCGAGCTCGGGCGCGAGCGGGGCATTCCGGTGATCGTGGACGGTGCGCAATCGTTCGCCCACGTCGATTTCGATCACGCCGACCTCGGCTGTGATTACTTCGCGACGAGCCTGCACAAGTGGCTGTTCGCGCCGCACGGCACCGGAATGCTGTACGTGAAACGGGACAAGATCCGGGATCTCTGGCCGCTGATGGCCGCGCCGGCGACGATGGCGGACGACATCCGCAAGTTCGAGGAGATCGGCACGCATCCCGCGGCGCAGAACCTCGCCATCGCCGAGGCGCTGACCTTCCACGAGGGGATCGGCGCGCAGCGCAAGGCCGCCCGCCTCCGCCATCTGCGCGACCGTTGGGCGCTCCGCCTGGCGCGGCACGGCAGGATGCGCCTGCACACCAGCCTGAAGCCGGGGAAGGCCTGCGGCATCGCCAACGTCGAGATCGTGGGCCTGGATACGCGCAAGGTGGCGGACCACCTCTGGAAGCAGCACCGCATCCTCGTCACCCCGATCGTCCATCCCGAATTCAGCGGCCTTCGGATCAGCCCCAGCGTCTACACCACCATCGAGGAGATCGATCAGCTCAGCGAAACGATGGAATGGATCGCCGAGAAGGGAATTCCGGCCTGAGTCATACATCTCGCCGGGGTGCGTTGTAGGCTATGATGCACTCCAACGGAGGCCGATCCAAGGAGACAGAACGATGTCGAATCCTTTGTTGGGTTTGATCGCCGGCGTGGTGTTTGGCGCCATCTCTGTGGGCCTGATGATTCCCATGCCCTTCCCTGACAAGCGGGCGGCGCTGCTGGGAGCGTTTACGGATCGCTTCGCCATCGGCCTGGTCATCGGGTGCGTTCACCTTCCGTGGCCAGGCTGGGCGGTGGGCCTGTTGTTCGGACTGCTTCTGAGCCTCCCCTCCGCCATCATCACCAAGGCGTATCTGCCCATTCTGATTCTCGGCGGGATTGGCGGTCTGGTGATCGGCGGCCTCATCCAGGGGTGGAACTTCGCCTTCTGAATAGGCACGCTCTGGTTTTGCTCGCGTCCGGTTTACCTTGTATGGGCCAGCTTGTAGGCTCGCAGCACGGCATTCATCCGGCTCTGGTACCCCGTGCCTTTCTCCCGGAACCACTCCAGGACGTCGGCGTCGACGCGTAAGGTGATCTGGGCTTTACGCGCGACAGGCTGTAGCCCCTTGCGGACGATGGCACGAGCGAATTTCTCGGGAGGAATCTCTGGAAGATCGGAGAGATCGATTTCCGCGTCCTTCATCCGGTCGACCCGGTTCCAATCACTCTGAGATTGTGGAGAAGTAGCTCTGTTCTTCACGGCGTGTCGCCTTTCTCATCGAGATCACTCGAATATCATCGTCTTGTTCGGTGTGGACCACTGCAAGCACCCGGCCTTCCAGGACGCCAAACGTGACGAAGCGCTGCTCACCGTAGGTAAAACGATCGTCTTCCAGGGTGACGGTATGTCCGTCGAAGAGGCTCTCGACACCGACGAAATCAAGGCCGTGCTTCCGCAGGTTCTCCGTCCGTTTAGTCTCATCCCACGTCACCCGCACCTGCAGAGTGTAGTTACGCTACGTAACTACGTCAAGAGGAAGTCACTACCTCCGTGCCAAGACTCTGCTAACCTGACGTCTCGGAAATTACACAACTGTCAGAAAACAGAGGTCTTATGGTTCGCGCGCCAGCGCGCTAAGTTCTCTCGGGGGGCCCCCTCCCAAGACCCTCATCACCCCGGCCCTCTTCTCCCGCCCCCTCCCACCCCCCACACCGGGAGAAGAGGGGGCGAGGTCCGCGCAATCGAAGAGAGCAAGAATGCTGTCGGCCGCTCCTTTGCCCACCATGGCCTGTCCCGGATGTCCTTGATATTCCTTGGTTTGGTTCTCTACTACCGGTGCCGCCACGCCGGCCGCCGCTTCTCCAGGAACGCGGCCACCCCTTCTTCAAGATCCTCCAGAGGCAGAAGCTCTTCCTTATAGATACGCTCGGACTCCGTGAGGGCCTCCGAGAAGGGGAGGTCCCTGCCGGCGCGGACGGCTCTCTTGGTGAGGCGGGTTACGGGAGCGCTGCGGGCGGTGATGCCGGCGACGAGGGAGGCTACGGCTGCGTCCAGGCTGCCCGTGGGGACTCTCCGGGTGACGAGCCCCAGCCGTTCCGCTTCCTCGGAGTCGAGGGTGCGGCCGGTGAGGAGGAGGTCGAGCGTGCGGCCGGGCCCGAGGCGTGGCGGCAGAAGAACGGCGGCCACGGGGGCGAAGCAGCCGAGCTCGATCTCGGGCTGGCCGAAGCGGGCGCCGTCCTCGGCGATCAGGAGGTCGCAGGCGAGCGCCAGCTCCATTCCTCCTCCCAGGCAGTGGCCGTGGACGGCGGCGATGGTGATCGCGTCGAGGTCCCGCAGCCGGCGGATCGCCGCGTGCAGGGTCTCCAGCATCGAGACCACTTTGTCCGGCGTGTGGTCCTGCACGGCGACGCCGGCGGAGAAGGCGCGGTCTCCGGCGCCGCGGACGACGACGATTTGGAGGTCCGGATCGGCGGCGAGGGTGGTCACGGCTTCGCCTAACAGCGTGATGGTGGGGATATCTAGGATGTTGAGCGGCGGCCGGTTCAGAGTGATCGTCGCTGTTCTCGGGGACTGCGGAGGTCGCTCGAGGAGGATCGCGGGCTCGGTCATCGGTGCCCGTCCGCGAGGCCGGCGGCGCGGACGAAATCCGTCCATAGGGCCCGCTGCTGGGGGAGGGCGACGAGGTTCTCGGGGTGCCACTGGACGCCCCGCATCCACCAGTCCCGGCGGTCGAGGAAGGCGGCTTCCACGAGGCCGTCCGGCGACAGGGCCACGGGTTGGAACCCCTCCGCCAACCGCTTGACGGCCTGGTGGTGGCGGCTGTTGACCCGCGGCACCTCGCGGGCGAGCCGCTCGCCGATGGGAGCCCTGGGGGCCACTACGCGGACGGTATGGGCCAGCGTTTCCGGCGTCTCGGAGACGTCGTGATGGACGCCGGTCGGGTGCTGCGTGGGCAGGTCCTGCCAGAGGGTGCCGCCGAGGTAGACGTTGAGCACCTGGAAGCCGCGGCAGACGCCCCAGACGGGGAGGTGCTCCTCGCGCGCGGCGTCGAGCAGGGCCCACTCCAGGGCGTCGCGGTCGGGTACGGGCACGACGTTGGCTTCCGCGAGCCTCGTCTCGCCGTAGCGCTCCGGCGCCACGTCGGCCCCGCCGCAGAGGACCAGGCCCGCGGCTCCGGAAACGAGGGCTCCGGCCGCCTCGGCCTCGGCAGGCGTCACGACGAGGATCCGTTCTTCGGGAACCCCCACCGCCACCAAGGCTTCAACATAAGGCTCTGCCTTTTCCTCCGAAGCCGTGGAGACGAGGAAGTGGCCGTTCACGCCGCCTCCCGCTCCACGAGCGCCGCGAGGCCCAGGCCGCCCGAGACGCAAAGGGTGGCGATGCCCCGCCGGCCGCCCCGCGCCGCCATGCCGTGCAGCAGGGTGACGAGGATGCGGGCGCCGGTGGCGCCGATGGGGTGGCCGAGCGAGATGGCGCCACCGTCCGGGTTTACCGTCGGGTGCGGAAAGTCGAGGTCCTTCAGGCAGGCGAGCACCTGGCAGGCGAAGGCTTCGTTGAGCTCCACCTCGTCGACGGCGCCGGTCGCGAGACCCGTCTTGGCGAGCAGGCGCCGCACTGCCGGCACGGGGCCGATGCCCATGATCCGCGGCTCGACGCCCACGACCTCCCAACCCACCAGGCGCGCCGCGACCGGCAGGCCCAGCTCCGTAGCGGCACGGCGGGAGGCGACGACGATCGCCGCCGCGCCGTCCGTGATGCCCGAGGCGTTGCCCGCCGTCACCCGGCCGCCTGGGCGGAAGACGGGCGCCAGCTTGGCGAGCGATTCCAGGGTGACGCCGTCGCGGGGGTGCTCGTCGGTGTCGACCTGGATCTCGCCTTTTTTTCCGGGGACCATGATCGGCGCGATCTCCGGCGCGAAGCGGCCGGCGGCGCGGGCCCGCTCGCTACGGTTCTGGCTCTCGACCGCCCAGGCGTCCGAGGCCGCGCGGTCGATCCCCGCCTCCTCGGCCAGCTCTTCGGCCGTCTCGCCCATGACGAGCCCCGACAGCGGATCGTTGAAGCCGTCCTGGTACATGCCGTCGACGATCTCGGCGTGGCCCAGCCGGTAGCCCCGGCGGGCGCGGGGGAGAAGATAAGGAGTGTTGGACATGCTCTCCGTGCCGCCGGCGAGGGCCACGTCCGCCTCACCGAGGAGGATGGCGCGGGCGGCCGAGATCACCGCCTGGAGGCCCGAGCCGCAGGCCTGGTTGACGGTGAACGCCGGCCGGTCGACCGGCACGCCGGCGCGGAAGGCGATCTGCCGCGCCGTGTTGGGGCCGCCCCCGGCC
>JBAPYB010000100.1:0-2681 GCA_049284515.1 Thermoanaerobaculia bacterium | reverse complement strand
CCCTGAAGGGGACTTCAAGCCGGATTCATCCGGCGTCGTTGCTAGCCCCGGCATTTATGCCCGGGCGAAGCCGCCTTCAAGGACAAGATCAGAAACTAGAGGCGTGTCAGAAATAAGGACCGATCTGTGTGACGCACTACACGAGGATTCGATGATCCGCCTTCCTTTCCCCCTGCCGCGCCTGGCGACGCCCGGGGACACGGTCTTCGGCCCCCAGTCGAGCGTGGCCTTGCAGGGCCTGCCGGCGTCGCATGCCGTGCTGGTGACCGGCGGATCCCTGGCGCCGGAGACTTTGGAGCGGCTGCGGAGCCGGCTGAAGGCAGACAGCGTCACCGTGGTCCGCAGGCCGCCGGGAGAGCCTTCCCTGGAAAAACTGCACGCCATGGCGGCCGCCTGCGGCGGCAGGCCACCGGACCTGGTCGTGGGCGTGGGCGGAGGCAGCAGCCTGGACGCGGCCAAGCTGCTGATGGTCCTGACCGAGGCTCCCGAGATCGACCTCGGCCAGTTCGCGCGCCCGTTCTCGCTGCCCCCGGTGCATCGGCGGTGCCGGCTGGCGCTCCTCCCCACCACGGCCGGCAGCGGCTCGGAGTGCTCGTCGGCGGCGCTGGTGACGCTGGGAGAGCCGCCGCACAACCCGGCGAAAGTGGCGATCGTCAGCCACGACCTGCTGCCGGACCTGGCGGTCCTGGACCCCTCGCTCCTGCTGGAGATCCCGCCCCCGGTCGCCGCCGCCGGTCTCGTCGACGCGGTCACCCACGCGGTGGAAGGGTACCTCTCGCGGGTCGCCAATCCGTTGGCGGGCGCCCTGGCCGAGAAGGCCTTGCAGATGGTGGCCGAGGGTTTCCCCCGCTACCGGTCCGATCCCCAGGACTTGCCCTCGATCCTTCACCTGCAACTGGCCGCCTACCTGGCGGGCCTCGTCCAGAACCTGAAGGGGGTCGGCGCCTGCCACGCGCTCGCCCACCAGCTCGCCCGCTTGAACGTCAATCACGGCACCGCCAACGGCCTCTGCCTGCCGGCGGTGCTGGAGGGGCACCGGGCGCACGGCCCCTCGGCGGAACGGCTGGCGCAGTTGCAGCGCGCGGCCGGCATCGCTCGGGTCGAGGATCTCCTGGTTGAATTGCAGGCCTACGGCGGCCTTCCTCACAAGCTCGACCTCAACGGGACGGACCCTGACACCCTTTGCGCCGACGCGCTGGCGGACGTCTGCACGCGGTTCCACTCCGTGGACCTGACGCTGGACGACTATCGCCGCCTGCTGCAGCGGGTGGCGGCATGACGAAAGATCCCAACGAGCCGCTGACGGCCCTCTTCGACCTGCCGCCGTACGGCGTCGCGGCGGAGGAGAAGCGGGTGCTCCTCCAGGCCGCGATGGCCGCGGAGCTGGCGCACCACCTGGAGCACAGCGCGGAGCTGCGGCGCCTGTGCGCCCGCCGCGGCATCGACGCCGCCGATCCCGACCGTCCGCTCTCCGACTATCCGCTGCTGCCGGCGATCGCCTTCAAGCGGCTCGGACCGCAACTGCGCTCCGTCCCGCCGGAGGAGGTCCGTTTCACGCTCGCCTCCTCGGCGACCCGCGGCGCCGCCAGCGAGGTGGTGGTCGACGCCATCACCGCGAAGCGGCAGACCCGCGCCCTCGGCAAAGTGCTGGGCGCCCTCCTTGGGCCCCAACGCCGGCCCTACGTCTTCGTGGACGTCGATCCGCAGCTCAGCCCTCACCAGATCGGGGCGCGGCGCGCGGCGGTGCTCGGCTACATGCGCCAGGCCTCGTCCAGCCACTTCGTCCTGCGCGCCGGCGGTGACGGCGGTGACGGCGATAAGGGCCGCCTGGCTCTCGACGAGGACGCCCTGGAGGCCGCGCTCGGCGCCGTCGCCGGCTCCGCGGTGCCGCCCGTGCTCTTCGGCTTCACCTACGTGCTCTTCGACCTGCTGGTGCGTCCTTATCACGGCGCCGGCCGCCGGCTCGCGCTGCCGCCGGGGAGCGCCGTCCTGCACATCGGAGGCTGGAAGAAGCTGGCCGCCGAAAGGGTGGACCCGGCTAGGTTCAACGCCATGGCCGCCGAGGTCTTCGGCGTGGCCGCCGAGCGCATCTTCGACGTCTACGGCTTCACCGAGCAGATGGGCATGAACTATCCGGAGTGCGCGCAGGGCAACAAGCACGTGCCCGCCTTCGGCGAGGTCTTCGTGCGCGACCCCGTCACCCTGGAGCTGCTGCCGGCCGGCCGGGAGGGGCTGCTGCACTTCGTCTGCCCGCTGCCCCACTCCTATCCGGGCATCTCCGTGGTCACCGACGACCTGGGGGTGATCGTCGGCCGCGGCGACTGCGCCTGCGGCCGCCTGGGGACCGCCTTCCGGGTCACCGGCCGGGCAGCCCTGGCGGAGGCCCGGGGCTGCGGCGACGTCCTGGCGGACAAGTTCCTGGAACGCCGGCCGTCGGTCCTGCCGGGGATCGGGAAGGACGCGGGCTGGCAGGTGCTGCTGCACGGCGGCGAGGAGCCTGGCCGCTCCCTGTCTCCCGGCGAAGTCATTGCCGACCTGCGCGCGGCTCACGAGTGGTTGAAGCGCGTGCCGCTGGAGGGTCTGATCGCCCTCCTCGCGCAGGCCGCCCAGCGCTGGCTCGCGGCGCCGGAGCTCGCTCCGTTCCGCAAGCAGGGGCTGGACTTCCTGGCCCAGTGGTGCGC
>JBAPYB010000099.1:0-11227 GCA_049284515.1 Thermoanaerobaculia bacterium | reverse complement strand
GGGCAAGTGCCCGCTTTTCTCGAAGACCTCGAAGCGGGAGCCGGGGATCGCCTGGTGGATGCGCCAGGCGACGGCGGGGGCGACGTTCATGTCGTAGCGGCCGGTCGCGACCAGGGTGGGGAAACGGTACTTCGGCAGCTCGGGGCCGAGGTCGAACCGCGCCAGGTCTGCGTTCAGCGCCTTGTTGACCTTCTCATTGACCTGCACGTTGCCGCCGGCGAGGGCGAGGAAGGCGTCGCGATTCTCCGGGGCGTAGAAGAGCATGGCGAAGTACTCCCGCAGCCCGGCGGTCTTCGCCGCCGGGTCCCCGAGCTCGTCGGCGAAGGCCAGGGCGTTCTGCCGCGCCACTCCCTCGGGGAAGACGTCTTTGAACAGGAACAGCGTGTCGCTCCACTTGGGCGCCGCCGAGTCGACGATCAGGAGGTGCTGGATGTGCTCCGGATGGCGGGCGCTGTAGGCCATCACGAGATAGCCGCCCCAGGAGTGCCCGAGAAGGTCGATCTTTTCAGCGCCCAGGTGTTGCCGCAGCGCTTCCAGGTCGGCGATCTGCTCCGCCAGGCCGGCAGCTCCTCCCCCCGCGGCAGCCGTCGAGCGGCCCGTTCCCCGCTGATCGTAGAGGACGACCGGCCGCTCCTTCGCCAGCTCTCCCCAGGCGTTCGAGACGTGCAGGTAGGAGTGATCGAATCCCGGCCCGCCGTTGGCGATCACCAGCGGCACCTTGGACGGCGCGGCAGCGCCGAGGACTTCGTAGTACAGAGCGACATCGCCGGCCTGAAAGGTCTTCCCCGTTTCCGCGGGAGGAGCGGCGAGAGACGGCGGCGGGACGGCAACGGCGAGGACCAGCACCAGCACGAAGCGTCGCAACATGACGGTTCCCCTCCTCCTGCGGTTGGCAGCCTTGGTAAACCCTACCACTGGCGCAGGAGGTGGAGCGCGAGGTGGGGGCGTAGGAACCGCTACCGAGCGAAGCGCACGCCCATTCGGAAGGTCCGTGGAGCGCCTGGGGAGAGGAAGCGGGGGTCCGTCACTCCCTCCCCCAGCACGTCGCCGGCATCTCCCAGCAGGCCGAAGGTGACGTAGTCCCGATCCAGGAGGTTGTCCACTTCGAGGAAACCGGCGAGGCGGCGGCCCAGCGGCCGGGTGAAGTCGAGGTCCAGGCGGGAGAAGCCGCCGAGCGGCTTCAGCAGGTTGGCCTCGTCTCCCTGGAGGTAGCGCGCGGATTCATAGAGGAGATTCAGTCCCAACCGCGCCGTTCCCAGCGGCAGCTCGACGCCGGCCTTGAAGGTCTGCCGGGGCAGGAGGGGCAGGCGGTCTCCAGCCTGAACCGGGACCTCGCCGTCCACCGCATCCGGATGGTCGGGCGCCGGCGCCGCGAACGGCGTGCGGAAGGTGGCGTCCAGGAGGCTGTAGGCCACGGACCAGCTCCCGCCGCGCGGCAGCGGTCCCTGGAGCCTCAGCTCCGCGCCCTGTCGCCGCGTGCGGCCGACGTTGGCGAAGTGCCCGCTGCCGGTGAGCACGCCGCTGCTGATGAAGAGGATGTCGTCCCGGCTGTCGGCCCGGAACAGGGCCGCGGAGAGACGCACGGCCCGCCAGCTACCCCGCGTGCCGATCTCCAGGGTGCGGGTGACGACCTGCTTCAGCGGCGGATCGGAGAGGAAGGCGTTGGGCAGCCGGCAGGGATCGTCCGGATTGGCGCAGGTCAGCTCGACCGGCGTCGGCACTCGCGAGGAGACTCCCAGGTTGCCGAACAGCGTCCATCCCGCGCCGAGGCCCTGGGTGAGCCCGACGGATGGGGCCAGCGCGCGGAACTCGTGGTCGCCGTCGAGCGCGGTGCCGATGCGGTCCCGCAGGTGCTCGCCGGTGCGCTGCCAGCGGGCCGAGAGGTCGAGAGTGGTGCGGGCGCCGAGGGTGACGGCCTCCAGCAGCGAAACGCCCAGGTTGGACGTGCGGCTCTCCACGCCGACGCGGTCGTCGAGCAGGCCGATCCCGAGCCCCTCGGTGCCGCGGCTCGGCGTCAGCGTGGCAATCTCTGTCCCTGCCTTGTAGTTGGCGAGCCCGGAGTCAGCGGTGGCTCCCAGAACGGTGCGGAAGGTCCGCGCGCCCTCTCCTGCATGCCAGGCGAGCTGCAGGCCGCCTCCCAGGCTGCGCTGGACGGTCGTGGTGCGGTTCTCGATGGCGTCGGCTCCGAGCCCGGCCGGCAGGAGACGGCCGCCGAGGTCGCGCAACGGCGCCTCCTCCCCCTCCTGGCAGAGGAAGGCCTCCTCTCCCGGCGTCTCACAGGGCGCGAAGGAGGCCGCGTCGCCGTTGAGCGTTTCGAGCCGCTGCCGCCGGAACCAGGCGTGCGCCTCGAGGTCGAGCGCCGGCGAAGGGGAACGGTAGAGGCGGCCCGAGAGGAGAAGGGACCGGGGCTCGCTGCGGTCGGGATAGGTGAAGACCGCCGCGCGGTCCTCCTGGAGCAGAGGCACCGGGCTCGGGCCGTTGCCAGAGAGGCGGTTGGCGGCCGCCGAGAGGCTGAGCGAAGCGCCGCCGCGGGGGCCCATCCAGTCGGCGCGGCCGAAGAGCTGATCGGTGCGGGCCGGCGAGACGTCGCGCCAGCCGGAGTCCTCCTGGTGATCGACGGAGACGAAAACGGCCGTCCGCGAGCGGGAGAGCCCCCAGTCGGCCTCCAGGCCGCGGCGCCCGAACGAGCCGGCGGTGAGGGCGCCGCGCAGGCCCGCATCGCCGAAGCCGTTCTTCGTCTCCAGGAGCAGAGCGCCGCCCAGGGCGTTGAGGCCGAACAACGGGTTCGAGCCGGGCAGGAGATCGAGCCGGGCGAGGGCCGCCATCGGCACGAGGTCCCAGCGCACGGTGTCGCCAAAGGGATCGTTGAGGCGCACGCCGTCCTGATAGACCGCCAGTCCCTGGGGGATGCCGAGCAGCGGCGAGGCGCTGAAGCCGCGGAACTGGAGGTCCGGCTGCCATGACGACCCCTGTCCCTCCCGGAGCTGAACGCCAGGCAGGCGCCGCTCCATGGCCGCGGCGACGCCGCCCTGCCGGAGCTCGGCCGCACCGAGGCTCTGGACGTCGGCGGGCACCTGGTCCCGCGGCACTCCCCAGGCGTCCGCCGGGGTGGTGGCCACGACGTCGAGGGTCTGGGTAAAAGGCGGGAGGACCGGCGGTGGGCTCTCCTGGCTCCACAACGCCGGAGCTCCTGAGAGGGCTCCGCCGAGGCATAGACAGGCAGCGGGAACGATCAGGAACCGATTCGCCAAGGCTGTCTTTGACGCCGTCACCGTCTTCAGGAAGCTTCCCCCTATGCCGCGAAGGCAGGATGCGGGCCAGTTTAACTTAAATCCTCCACTGAAGCTGAATGCCGACCGAGGACCGCCAAGGCTCAAGGGCTCCGGGACGGCCTCGAATAGCTCACGGACAAGGGACCGCCGACGCGCGCGTCAGCGCCGGGAGCAGACGGTTTCTGAAAGGTGATTTCGAGGTGCACCACCTGGCCGCGGATCTCGGGTGCATACTGATCGCCGTCGAGAAACGTGTAGTTCCACCAGACCCAGCGCTGATCGTCCAGGACGGTCTCGCGGAGGTCCGGCTTGCCCAGCAGCCGCTCGACCTCCGTGGCCGTCCTGCCGGCGACCAGCTCGCGGATCTGATCGTAGGACTGCGATGATCTCGCCGAGGGGCGGCAGGCCACGGTGGCGAGGAGGAAACTCAGAAGCAGAAGGTTAACTCGAAAGCGCTTCGCATCCGCGCTTTCATTGAGAGAAGAGGAACCGGCGCGAGGGCCGCGCCGGCTCTTGAAGGTGGAGTCCATCGGTGCGTCCACGAAAAATGGTCAGCTCTGGCGAGTCCGCTTGGGCTTGCCGCCCCCGCCGCGAGTATTGCCTCCGGGATCGATAGGAGGCGGGTTGATGCCGCCAGTGGCAGCTTTGGCGCCGTCGTCGCCGCGCCGCTTGCCAGGTTTCTTGCCGCCACCCGGATTAGGCTTCTTGCTCGGCTTCCTGTCCATAATTCCCTCCTGAGAGCTCGCGTTGGTCGCCGGCCCTGGCGACTGGAGAGTGAGACGCAAGGAGAGCTGTGATTGGTAAGGCGAGAAAGTAGACTGGAAAAAGAAGTCTATCGCCAGTCGCCTTGGAGCACGAAGCCGGCCCAATACCGCGGAGAGCTCCAGCGCGGCTGGGAACGGATGGCGAGTTGGGCCTCCCGGAGGGCCTTGCCGGGCGTCATGTGCTCCACGAGGAGGTGGCGGTACAACAGCCCCATCAAGGCCGCGGTCGATTCGTCCTCGACGTGCCAGAGGCTGACCACCACCCGTTGCGCACCCGCTGCGAAGAAGGCTTGCGGCAGGCCCACCAGGCCTTCGCCGGGGATCTGAGGCCCCAAAGCGGTCTCGCAGCCGCTCAGCACGACCAGTTCGGAGGGAAGGTCGAGGTTCGCCAAATCCGAAGCTCGGAGATAGCCCTCGCGCGGATTTCCCTGGCGATCGTAGCGGGAGAGCACGAGGGCGGAAAGCTCCGGCCGGTCTGAGCGCTGGAGACCGTGAGTTGCGATGTGGATCATGCGGAATTTGGCGAGGCGTCCGCTGGTAACCAGATCGCGCGAGGCGTCGAAGTCGAGGGCCGTGAACGTTTCTCCGGCTGGCAGAAGGCCGGCGATGGCGTGAGCTTCGGTCCGCGAGCTGTGCAAGCGGGGAAAGAAAGTGTCCTGCCACTCGGTGCCGCTCCCGTTCACTCCGGGCGGTGCCAGGCGCTCGTCGGTGGAGTCGAAGACCGCATCGGCCAGGATGGCGAGTGCCCGAGGAGCGGGCTGGCGTTCCTCCCCCCGGTGGCGTAACTCGGCGAGCGCATTGAGTGAGGGGACGTAGACAATCTCGTGCCGCAGGAGGAGGGGCTCGTGGCGCCCCCCCGGCTCAGGCAGCGCGGCGAAAGGAAGGTATTGCTGAGCGCCGTCGGCCGCGATCAACAGTCGTTTCCCGCGGATCTGGCTCGCCACCGGACCCAGGATCAGCCGGCTGAGCTCCAGCAGACGCTGATCGCCTACAGGACCGTCCTTCGAGATCCCCTCGAGGCGTTCATAGGCCGAACGGAGGAGCGGCTCCAGGACTTCTCTTCCTGGCAGCTCGAAGCTCTGGACGCCATCGCTTGAGACCGCCCAGAGATAACCGTGAGGAGTTCCGAGGTAGTACTCCAACAATATCGTCTCGCCGTCGAGAAGCCGCCAGCGCTGCTCGTCCACCGAGGTGGCGGGGAGGCCACCCGCGACGAAACCTTGCCTGGACCGGCGGATTTCAAGATCGATCTCGCCGAGCCGGTCGAGCAGCTCGGCAAGCTCACGCTCTGCTTCCGCAATCTCGCCCGGCGAGGCATCCAGCCTGCGGCGACGAAAATCCTGCGCTCCGATTCTGGCCAGGAGCTGGCGACGGCGAGCGAGCAGCTCGGGCGCGACCTTGGACTGAAGGCTCCGCAGCTCCCGCGATTCGCTCAGAGAGTCCACCAAAACTCGGGCGCGAGCCTGCTCGCTGCGATTCAGGGCTTGAACGTCGAAGCCGCCTGCGGGCTGCTGGCGATGGTGCTCCATGAGGATGCGGATCAGGAGACCATAAACGTTTTCATTGGCGGCCAGATAGGAGGTTTGAAGATCAGGCCGGACCACTGCCGCGCGCAGGGTCTCGACGATCTTTAGCGACTCCTCGGCGCGGACCTGTGCCACGGTAACGTTCCCGCGCCTGCTCTCGGCAGCCGCCATGCCGTGGAGCGCCCGCGCCTCGGCCAAGCGATTGCGCGTCCCGCGGGCGAGACGCAGCCCCTGCTCGAAGCTTTTCAGAGCCTGATCAGGACGGCTCAGGTAGACGAACGTCCAACCCAGATTGTTCCAGGTGACCGCTTGGCCGGCCAGGTCCCCTGCCCCACCGTAAAGCTCCAGTGCTTTCCGGTAGGTCGCATTGGCTTCGTCATAACGTCCCAGCAGGCGCTGGGCCAAACCGAGGCCGTTGAGGGTGGCAGCCTGATCGGTTGGACTCTTGATCTCCTTCTGCAGGTCCCAGGCCCGCTCCAGGAACGGCAAGGCCCGGCGAGCATCGGTGTGCAGCCAGACGGAGCCGATCTGCGTCAGCGAGATCGAAGACAGACGCCTGTCCTCCAGGTGGTTGCGCAAGCGCAGGGCGCGCCAATGGGCGTCGGCGGCCCGTTGCCAGTCGCCGGTCGAGGTATAGACCCAGCCGATCCCCGTGAGGATCTCGGCTTCATTGATGCGCGCCGCGTTACCGGTGTGACCATGCCACAAGTCCAGGGCCTGCCGAAAGAAACCGAGGGCCTGCCACGACTGGCCCTGCGATTGAAGCAAGCGGCCAAGGTTCAAGAGCATCGTGGCCTGCTCTTTCGCCTCTCCCGTTTGACGCGCGAGATCGAGCGCGCGGCGGTAGGAATCCTCGGCGCCGTCAAAGTCCGCCAGATTCTGGAAACACCGTCCCTTCTCGTTGAGCGACGCCGCGATGAAATGGCGATCTTGCAGGTCACGGAAGAGCCGTTCGCTCCGGCTGAAGGCGTCGAGAGCTTCGCGCGGCCGGCTGCGGTTGATCTGAAGCGTGGCCAGCCTGAAATAAGCATAGGCCCGGTGCCATCGGTCGCCCGCCTCCTGGAACAGGAGGATCGACTTCTCGTACTTCGCGACGGCTTCCCAGAAGCGCGCGGAATCGCCATCGATCTCCTTGGCCTCGTAAAAGGCGCGGTCCGCCGCGGCCTGGCTGCGATCGATCGCGCTGGGTGTGCGGATCGTCCGCAGGTTCGAGAGATAATTCCCGGGCGGTGCCCCATCCTCTGTGGTCACTTCGAAACGATAGCGGCCAGTGGACTCGGCGACGAGGTGGAGGTCCTCGGGCCCTTGATCCCGATTCGGGCTGTCGATCTGGAACAGCCGGCGATGCCCGGGAGCGAACACGTCGACGACGAGGTCGACCCCCTGCTGCTCGAAGGTGGCGTCGAGGTAGGAGCCTGCGGCCAGATCGACCTCGTAGACGTCGACTTGGCCGCTTCCGAGCCGGCGGGGAACAGCCGGTCCCGGTGCGAGGGTGAAGGTGTGCTGGGTTTTCGGCTGTGGCGCCGGACTTGCCGGGCCGCTTCGTGGCACTACCGGCGGTGAGGAGCGACGACAGGCGGCGCCAAGCCCGGCCAGAGCGGCCAGGAGGACCAAGGAGCATAGCCATCGCCAACAGAGGAGCGCCAGGAGTCCCTCCCGCGAGAAAGCAGCCCCTCGCGCACGCCTGGATCAGGACGGATGGAGCTGCGAAGTCGAGAACTTTCAGCTCCACAGTATACGGTCATCAGGGGGTGACGACCCGGATCCGGTGCTCGGCGAGGATCTCGGCGTGACCGCCCGCCAAGCCGACGACGCGAAGGCGATAGTCGCCGCGGGCGAGAGCCCCATGGGGGAGACCGAACGAGACGAGGCGCCCGGGCTCGTCCCCCTCGGAGCTTGGCGAGCCCCCCGGCCCCGAGGCCATGGGCACCAGCACCGGCGTCACGGAGAGCAGCAGGTCCTCGCCGCGGAGGCGCCGGATCTCGATCCGGTAGGCCGTGAAGGAAGGCCGCCCGGGCACCGGCAAGGCGAGAACGGACGTTGCATCGCCGGCCACGGAGATCGGCTGCCGGGGATCCCCCACGCCGCGGGAGATCTCGAAGGCGCTCGGCTGGATGAGAATGAGGGCTGAGGTGGCCACGGCCTCTCGAAAGATGAACATCGAGAGGGGAAAACCGATCAGACAGGCGATCAGGGCCGCCGCGAGGGCGGGCACCATCCATGGCGAGACCGTCCAGCGGCGCAAGCGGCCACGGCGGCTCACCGGCTTCGCTCCCCCGGAAGGCGAGGCGTTCAGCCGGGCCTGCAGGGCCTGCCAGGAGGCCTCGGTCTCGCCGGGCGTCGGCGTTCCGCCGGCGGTCCCCGGCTCGTGGGCCTCCCACGCCTCGTCGAGCCGGGCCAGCTCGAGCAGCTCCTGCGTGCACTCCGGGCAGACCGCCAGATGGGCCTGGACCTCGTCGTGCTCGCCGGGTTCGAGCCGGTGCTCCTGGTAGGCCACGAGCGTCTCGGCCGACGGATGGTCCGGTCCCTGCCGGCGCCGCATCTCCCGCGCCAGCGGCTCCAGGCTGCGGGCTCCGCGATTCAGGTCGTCCGTCACTTGTCGTCCTCCCTGAGCCGGGCCGGGATCTGCCCGCCGCCGAGCTCCCGCTCCAAGCGCGCCCGGGCCTGCCCGAGATGGGCCTTGACGGTGTCGAGCTTGATATCCATCACGACCGCGATCTCCCGATACTTGAGGTCCTGATAGACGCGAAGGAGGAAGCACCTCTGCATCTGAGGAGGCATCTCCTCGACCTCCTTCCGCAGCTTGGCGGACTGCTCGCGGCGCAGGACCTCCGCATCCGCGCCGGGCTCCGGGGAAACCAGCGCCGGCGCGACGCTTCGCCGTTCCTCCGTCTCGGGTCCCATCTCTTCCTCCAGCGGCACCTCGCGTCCGTCCCGTTTGCTCGCCTGGTTCCTGCGCCGCTCGTTCAGGTACAGATTCTTGACGATGGAAAAGAGCCACGTCTTGAAGCTCGAACGGCGCTCAAAACCCTTTATTTCAGTAAAGACACGGGAAAAAGCCTCTTGGGTGATCTCTTCGCACAGCTCACGCCGCAGGCCGCGGCTGAGGAGAAACCCAATCAATTGAGGCTGGAAGTGCTTGAACAGCTCTTCGAAATTCCGGTCGACGTCGACGCCGGCCTGGATCTGCGTGACGAGATCCTCGATCCGATCGGTATCCGGGCCCTCCCGCGAGGGATCGGTCACCTTCTCCCCTCGGGACCCGGGCCGGCGTGGCCGCTGGAGAGATGAGAAGGGGGCTCGAGCCAACGGGACATGCGAAAAGCTTAGCTCACTCGACATCTCTGCCGCCAATCGGACTGCCAGAGCCCCTTCAGGGCGGACCCTCACTCCCCCAACCCCCTCTCTCCCAGCCTCCCCCCCACCGGCCGGGAGAGAGGGGGCTAAAACAGCCCCTCTTCTTGCTTCTTCTTCAGACAAACCACTCCCTCTTCTCCCGGCGGAAGGGGGGGAGGCTGGGAGAAGAGGGCCGGGGTGATGAGGGTCTTACTTCTCCTCCGCGGGCGGCAAAAGGATGGAAGGGATGTAGGCGCCGGGCAGCCCGCTCTCGAAGTCGTGCTCGTAGAGCTGGATGCGACCGAGCCCGTGCGTGAGCTGACCCAGGAAGAAGAGGAGCGCGTTGGGCGCGGCGGCGAAGAGATGGAGCACTCCGAAGCGCTCTTGGGTCGTCCGCGCGCCGAGCTTGCTGGCCAGTACTTCGGCCAGCCGCAAGGCGTGGAGACCGTCGCGGACGCCGGTTTGAGACGGGCCGGGCGCCAGCTCGGCCTGCATCGTGCGCCGGACGGCGAGTTGGCTGGTCTGCAGATAGACCTGAACGTCGGCGAGTACGGCTCGCGTGATGGACACCGCCACGGCTACATCGCGGGCCCCGGCGTCGCCGGGCAGATCGCGCCGCTTCTTGAACAGGATCTCCTTGTCCGGCGCGACCGCGGCCACCGGCCACTCCTGGATGCCGGTCTTGATCCGCTGGCGAAGGGTGATGTCGAGCCCGCTCTTGGCGTTGAGCACGTAGCCGGCGGCAAAGGCGAGGCTGGAGTGAGCCGCGAGGTTGAGGTGCAGAGGGCGCCGCGAGGCTCCGGCGCTCGCCAGGAAGTCCCGCAGCCGGGGGAAGATCTCGCTTTGCCACAGAGCCGGGTCTTTGATGAAGCGGTTGCCCTTGCCGGTGAAGAACGGGCGCAGGTCCAGGATCTGGTCACTCTCGGCCTCCAACTCCTGGCCCCAGACGGGGACTCCTCCCGTGTCCGAGAAGGTGCGGATTCCCAGCCGGAGGAGACTGGTGTCGCGGCTGGCCGGCCGCGAGCGCGAGCCCCGCGCCGCGCCGTTCCGCCCCTCCTCGCCCAGAATGTTGCCGTCCCTGATACGGGTGAAAAGGGCGGGCGTCGCCCAGTCGAGCGAATCAAGACGCAAAATCGCCAGACGTCCCTCGACCAGCGCCGCATCCACGGGATCGCCGAGGGCGATGCGCGCGTAGAAGTTGCCGCTGAGCTCGATGGCGGGCCGATCGAAAATCGGCGTCTGCATGGCGATCACGGCTGGGACTCCCGCCTTGACGAGGGCGGTGGCCGTGGCCCGGTACGCGTCTTGCCCGTTGCGGCGCGGGATCGTCGCGGTGTCGCAGGCGTTGAGGAACACGAGCCGGAGATCGGGCAGCGACTTCAGGTGCTCGCCCAGCAGCGTACTGGTGACCTCCTGGGTCTTGCCGTCCGGGCCGACCAGGCACACGGTCCCTTCCCCGCTCTGAGCGTCGAAGTCGCCATGTCCTATGAAGTGGAGGACGTGCCAGGTTTCCGCCAGAAGCTTCTTCCGCAGATCTTCCAGAGACGGCTGCTGGATGGCGGTGACCGAAATCTCGGGATGCTTTTCGAAATCCGCCCAGATCCTCTTCCACTCGGTCTCCAGGTCGAGCTTGGGAAGATCGGAGGGGCCGGCCATCACCACCAGCACCTTGAGGGGACCGGCGAAGGGCGGGAGGGGATCGCGAGCGACGGGAAGGAAGCGGACGACCGGCGTACGCCGGAGACGGCTCAGGAAATCATTTCTTTCCTCGTCCCAGAGTAGCTCCCAGGGGAGCGCCGCCAAGCCTGCCAGCCGCGAATCCTTGAGGTCGAGATTGAGCCGGATACGCAATCCTTCTTCGTTGTTGCCCGCGAGCTTCGCCAAGCTCTCACGGAATCTCCACCCCACGGGCCCGGCGAACAGCGACTCATAAAGGGCCTGGCCGATCTGCTCCGGCGTGAACCGCGAAGGCGGGTCGCTCTTCGGGTCGAGCAGCCGGTCGAAGTGCTCGGGCACCTCCTGCATCTGGTCCTTGGGGAAAGGGAGCCTGAACGGCGACTCCCCCGAGCCGAAGTCAGACACGGCGCTGGACGTGTATTTCCCTCTCGGGCCTGCCGCGATCTTGATCTCGAAGTCCTGGTAACGCATGCCGCTCCTCGTCGGAACGCGCAACGGCGTGGAGCAGGTTCCACGGCCCGGCGTTCCCTTGGAGGATGAGAGGCAGCGGCGGGGGAAATGGTAAGGAGCGGCCTCTTAGAGGGTGTCTGGAAAGTCCTTGCTGACTGGACCCCCATAGGCGCTAACTTTGCTTCGTGTAGGGGCGGGTCTG
>JBAPYB010000098.1:0-43132 GCA_049284515.1 Thermoanaerobaculia bacterium | reverse complement strand
ATTTTGGTAAACGTAACAGGAAATGGCGGGATCTTGCTGCAAAAATCAGGGCGGAGAGTTGGTGTAAGCGGTTAACCCACGCCTGCAGCGGACGGCTGACGCCGCACGCTGAGGCGCCACAACGTTGGGCGACGGACGATACAATCTTGGATTCCAAGACATGACGAAGGATTGGAGACAGTCAAATGTCAGCAACGCTCGTTCAGGTGGTCACAGCGCTTGCTACCCTCGTTACATCGCTGACGGCGTTGTTTACTGTACTCGAACTCCGCCGGCAGCGAATGGCCCAATACCAGCCCACAATGGCGATCGAGTATCAGCCAGTGCGGATCTATAAGCCAGCAAAGTCGGACTATGGCAGAGGGTTTGTAATCTGCCCTGAAGGTACCAATCCTTCCCGAGGGCATTTTCCACAAGGCGACGTGCTACTTCAGCTGACAAACGTAGGGGCTGGCCCAGCACTCGACGTCTCTTACTCCTGGTCCTTCGATGAACTGGCGGCCGCTGAGTGCATAGCCCATGTCGACTCGGCCGCAGCAGCCAGACTAGTAATTGAGGAAGAGACTCTGCGCTTCCAAGCAGATGATTATACTTCATGGAGCTCTGATCGTGTTCAAAAATACCGTCTCGGCACTCTCCTGGCACTTCCCGGCAAGCCCGGGCCCAGCCTGCCCCTCCCTCTCTCTTACCTTGAGCTGCTTTGCATGTATTTCCGAGCAGTGGAGGAGCCCTCTGTAGCTACCATGAAACATTTTCCAATGCCACCTCTTCGGCTTAAAGTTGAATACCAAGATCGCGGCGGCGAAATCCGTCAAATCAGCTTCAATGTCGCTTTGCGCCTACATTTCATCGCCAGCGGCGGCGGCCCAATCCCAGATTGCCCTGGATGGGAGAACTGCGCTGGGGGGGACCTGACCGTGACAGCCGCCTAAACTACCCGTCGCCCGACCCCGGGGCCTGCAGCGGACGGAAACCGCAAAATGCGCGGTTCCGTCGCTGAGGCCCTGAGCGTTAGGCGACACACGGTCGAATTCTGTTGCGTAGAATCGACGAATACCATGGAGAGGGAAAGAGATGAGTCGGGACTATATGCGTGAGCTTGAAGAAGTGCTGATAGCTGCTAACCGCAAATTCAAGACAGGAGAACTCTCCGAAGCCGCAGAAGCTCTCAACGATGCGCTTGGTCCAAGGGGAGAAGATATTGATCTAGAACTGGCAGCTCGGGTTTTAGATGGCATGTTCTATGAGGGGTTTCTCATTGTTTGTCCCAAGCGCATTATATTTTTGCATAAACAGCCTATTGGCGGTCTGTGGTACCACAAGTCATGGCGCTTCACTAAGATAAGGGCCGTGAGCCAAGACGGACCTGGCGGTTTTGGTATGTCGGTCGAAGAAGATGGCGACTACAAAAGACTCAAATTCTTTATAGATATCCGAGATTACTCCAGGCTTACAGATTTCGTAGAAACTCTCGAAGAGCGTACGCAGTGAGCATATATATAGGATCAGGTTCAGCGGCGCCCAACCCGGGCGGTCGAGCGGACGGAAACCGCAAACAGCGCGGTTTCGCCGCTCACCTACTAAACGTTGGGCGGACAATGTCATGCGGGCAGGCCCTGAAGAGGATGTAGCCACAATGCCGAGGTGCTGTTCATGCTGAAGCTAGAGTTCAAGGAAGCGACCCCCGTTCTTATGGTATTAGCGGCCTTAGCGATTGGCATCGCACTCTTAGGAATCAACCCCCTCGATACTCATAGTGTGCTCGCCGTATGGGTGCGCGTCGCCTTCGGCGTACTTGGCGTGGTGTTCCTTGTCCTTTCTCTTTTTCTCAGTCGAAGGTCATCTCGTGTCGCCCCAGAAGTCAAGCCTACCAGCGACTATCTGGAGCGATTCAAGTCTGCGCAGGAACAAATGGCGAGCCTCGTTCCTGACAACCAAGTTCTGGGCGAAGCAATTATTGGCCGATCGACTTTTATCGCGATCAACGGCAATGTTCTTGACGCGACTGCCGACGTTGTGGTCAGCTCTGACGACAACCACTTTACTGCCAGGGGGGGAGTCGCGAAGGCGATCTTGACGAAGGCTGGTCACACTGTTGAAGTGGAGCTGGAGAATCTCAGAGGCCTTCGGTTTCAGCAGGGGCACATCGCTGTTACCACAGGAGGAGCGTGGAAGCGCCGTGCGCTCATTCACGGTGCCGTGATTGATCTTGACGAGAACAGATATCCTACCGAACAAGTTGTCCGCCTTGTTGTGCGTCGAAGTCTAGGTTGTGCCGCTGCGATCGGTGCGCGTAGTGTCGCCTTGCCTGTCCTAGGCGGAGGAACTGCATCGAAGTGGCTGAAGCCAGCCGACAGCGTGAGAGCTATCGCGACCGAGGTGTTGAGCTTCCTGAGACAACACGAGTCCGATGGCGACGGCCTCTCCCATGTGGCGTTGTACATCTTTAACCGTGATGATGCGAGCGGCTTACCAGGCGAGATGAAAGGCATCGGAGCCGCCCAACACAGCCATGCAGCTGACCAGCCTGCGGCTGGCAGCTGATGGCCAAGGCGTTGGGCGACGCAATGAGGTAGATGCGGAGGTAAATCCAATTCATGTGCCCTGAAGAAACGGTCAGATCGATCCAAGAGTATATTGCTTGCGTGAAGAGGGACACTCAAGACTGGGTTCTAATACCGGGCTGTTCACCGTGGTTCCGAGGCCAAGGTCACGCAGATAAACCCCCAATGCCGGGAATTCTTAGAGAGGGAACAGGAATCAACGAGAGATCTGTTACGGAGAGATTCGCGAACCTTGCACCAATATTTGGAGCAACTCCGGCTCGAACAATGTATGACGAATGGCTGTATCTGATGCAGCACGTCGGTCTTCCTACTCGGCTCCCGGACTGGAGTGAGGGAGCTTTGATTGGGCTGTACTTTGCCGTACAAAGTGCAACTGAGAATTCCGAGCCTGGGGTTTGGCTTCTTCATCCATTAAAGCTGAACGAGGTTACACTCGGCGAGGAGATCTTTCCTGATTCGAGGCACCCGGCGTTTCAGAGCCGCTGTGATTTAGCCTTCGGTCAGCGCAAGGGCGCGCCGCGTGATTGCGACTTGCCGATTGCCATCATTCCGACCTATATTCATCCACGCATGAGGTCTCAACGGGGGTGCTTCACGTTACACGGTTCTCGGAAATCTAATTTCGAGGCCATTGCTGAAGAGAGTGGCCTCTTGCACAGAGGTTTTTTCAGGAAATACCGAGTCCCAGCAGAAAGCGCAGTGGAAATCTTGGGCGATCTAAGGCTTCTAGGAATAACTCACTCTACACTATTCCCTGACCATGATGGTCTTGCAGTCGACCTGAAACAGGCTTTCAAGGAGAAGCAAGCGCAGTCAAAGGAGGGGCCAGGCTGTGGCGAGCAGGTTCAAGCTGGGCCGGGGAGCAGCGCCCAACCCAGGGCCTCAAGCGGACGGAAACCGCGCAAGCGCGGTTCCACCGCTTTGGCCCGATCACGTTAGGCGTGGGAGTCGCGAAGAAACTCGACAATAATAGGAGTGCATGAGGTATGGGAGAGTTCCTCAAGTCCATTCCCGCGGCAGCTTCTAGTCCATACGCCTTAGTCGCGTATGCCATTGCGGCGCTGCTGTTTTTGCTCGCAGGTGCAAGGCTTCGGACGACACAACTCTTGATGGCCAAGATAACCGCGATTCCAGAGGCGGAACGTCGCCGGGCTCTTGAGATCGCTACGGGGACTGTGCTGCCGACTCATATATCCCCCGAGCAGTGGATTAGACACAGTCGACTGCGCTGGCGGTTTTTGCTTCTAGGAGCACTGCTCATCGTACTGCTAGCCCTTGCGACAATCACAATTCTAAGCCCCACATCAGCAGCGCTTGATGACATAACAAAAGCAACGGAAAAAACAGCCAGAGAGACCCAGTCAGTTGTTCAGCAGGGAACGCAGTCTACGGCAAAGAAGGTAGATGAAGCGACTCAACAGATCGTAACGACCGTAGCACAGATCAACGACCCAGATCTTCAAGTCGAGTACAACGTGACGCATTTCACTGGAGCTGAAATATTAATCTGAAATCGCGGGCAGGGCATTATCATCGCCTCCGACTTGACGCTACATTGGGATTATCGAGAATGTCCGAGATTTGAGACGCCAAAGTACGGCGTCCCTCTTGTAGAGTATCGCTATGAGGTTAACCTTACGAAGTCAAAAGGATCGAAGCTGCTGGACCACCGTGAATTCAAGTATGGCGCAGGTGATGTAGACAAGTTCCTCGTCGATCTCGGCTACCCAGATCACGGTGTCTATACGATCTGGCTAACATTTACGTACAAGAAGCTGGGTGACCAAACGTTGTTTCACTATGAAAGCCAGCACACCGAAAGAGATGTCTGCGAAAAGTGGTGAGGGCTACGGGATGGAGGACGCCTAACCCCGGGCAGTCGAGCGGACGGAACCGCAAACAGCGCGGTCCCGCCGCTCACCGCCATCCCGTTGGGCGCCATGTGCCATCGGAGAAGTCATGAACGTTTGGGGCATCCCTGACTGGCTCGAAAAAGAAGTGAAGGAGCGAGACAAGACGTGCGTCTATTGCGGCATCCAGATGATCGAGAAGATGCCTTTGCGTGGCCCCCGGAAAGCGGCGGCGACGTGGGAGCACATAATCAACGACGCACATATGGTCAGTCGGGAGAACATTGCTCGGTGTTGCGTCGCGTGCAATTCAAGCAAGGGAGTAAAGAGCCTCTCTGACTGGATTCAGTCGAGTTACTGCAAGAAGCGCGGGATCAATAAAGACACGGTTGCGAAAGTGGTGAAGAATGCTCTGCGGCGGGCAATGCAAGAGCGTAATGTCTGTAGAGGCTCTTCGTGATCAATGGAGCGGGGAAGGACGAAGGGTGCCCAACTTCGCCTCCAGCGGACGGCTGGCGCTGCGCTCTGAGGCGCCGCAACACTGAGCGTCGGTCGAACTGCTTAGAATTGATGTGTAGCAAGGTGGGAAGCCCATGACGCGTGAGGAAGAGAAGTACGTCCACTTCGCTTCGAGCATAGTTGATCTTAACTATGCTTGGCGAATTCTACGTGAAATCAAAGGAGCAAGCGACAGTGTTCTCGTTGGCGCCGCATTCCAATTTGCGTTGGTCGCTTACTCGCGCCCCTACAAAGAATCGCGGGGAAGTCTCCGGCGTTACAGGCTCGGCACTAAGTTCATTCCAATCGAACACCGAGGGCTCCACCAGAGAATCTTGGATGCTCGTGACAAGATTCATGCGCACTCCGACCTCACAGTAAAGGAGGCTCAGCTTCATGTCGCAATGACTATGAGCGGGAAGTTTGTTGGTGCAGTGCAGAACGTCATCACCGGTCTTGAGGAGCTAGTGAACATCGACTTGATCTTAGCTCTGATTGAGCAGACCTTTGACCGTATGTACGAGGAAGCCAAGCGGCTCGAAGCTTGTTTGCCTGTGAACTCATAATGACCAAAAAGGGTACGACGCCCAACACTTAGCCTAACCGGACGGCACCGCTACGCGGCGCCGCGCGGTTAGGCCACAAGCGTTGGCCGTCATGGGAGTTTGAGAAGTCAATAAGCTGAGCTAGTTCATCAAGGAGATGCTATGGCTGCTATCGGTAAACGGCCCGACATAGAAGAAAAGATTGGCCTAATAGCAAACCGAATCGTCCGCGGCAGATTCGCGAAGAAGAATAAGTCCGTCATGTGGTATCGCCTCAATAGGGTTACCGCGATCACTGCATCAGCGCTGACAAGCATTGGTCTAGCGAATCCTCTGCTGCTTCTTGCCTCAGATAAGGGAGATATTACCCTAAGCCAAGCCTTCAATAGTTGGAATGGTCTGCCTAAGTGGCTTTCGATTCTCGGGGTAATTCTGTTCATAATTGGATCAATAGCGCGGGCCTTTTATAGGCAGGAGAAAGTTGAAGAAAAGGCGGCTCAGTCTCTAGTGTTATCCGAAGCTATGGACCGCTTGGAAGTTGAAATGCAACGGTACCTTGAGCTTCCGGAGCCGGTTGAGCCTTGGCCAAACTACACCTGCCCCATTCTGAAGAAGAGGCAAGGCTCCAATTAGCACGAACTGAAGGCACCAAGTACAGTGACTCCATTCGCGCGGTTGCTGAGCGTCTTGTGCTTAGATCGGATCCTGTGACTCTAGCCTCCGAGATGATGCCGCTCACAATGCAGGGTATGGCTTTCGAGCAAAGCACTGGCGAAGTCGTCAAGGCTGTACGACGAAGGGCGCTCGAAGAAAAGGAGAGGAGCGAGCGAAATCTCTCACTCACCCGCTGGATCACCTACATCCTGTATACATTTGGATGGGGGCTCGGTTTAGCCGGCAAGTGCTACGGGCCCAAGATCGAGGAGCCAGGTGAGTGAAGAAAAAGCAGCGTGTTGTGGGTCGAGGCTTGATGGAATGCTATATATGCCAACGCAAATAGGTGCCAGCCGGGCAGGGAGATGACCCTCCGCCGAGCGATAGACGTGTTAGCTGCTTGGCACCTCCGCTACGCTCCGGTGCCAAACAGCCGCTGCATCTGCTCGCGCAGCTCCGCCCGCCGGCTCATCTGGCTCTTCTTCATCGAGACACTCCTTTCAAACCCGGGTAATCCGGATAAGACCCATCCCCCTCTCGGGTAGGCGACCTATGGGTAAGCGAACCTCGCTTATGCCTGGAACGGATCAATACGCCCGTTCCCCTCACTCTTTTCGCGGGATTTCGATCGGCCCAGCCAAGCTGCAGCCGAGGCCTGCTTTCCTAACCCCCTGCAATGGCCCCGATCACGTAGAACGGCTCGTCGCCGCGGGCGACGGCGTCGGGCAGCGGCGCGTCCGGCGGGTCGTGGGAGAGGTCCTGCTCGCAGGCGAAGAAGCGCAGGAAGGCCCGGCGCTGCAGGGTGACGTGGTCGCGGATCGTCCCCTTGAGCACCGGATAGCGCGATTCGAGCGCATCGAGGACGGTGCGCTGGGTCACCGGCCCCTCGATGGCCTCGATCGGGAGCTCCACGTCTCCCTCGACCCGGGCGAGGGTCCGCAGGTGCGGCGGCAGCACGACGCGGATCACGGCAGAGTCTGGACCTCGACGGAGTAGACGGCGGGCAGGTCGCGGACGATCGGTTCCCAGGTGTCTCCCGCGTCGGCGGAGGCGTAGACCTGCCCGCCCGTGGTGCCGAAGTAGACGCCGCACGGATCGAGCTCGTCGATGGACATGGCATCCCGCAACACGTTCACGTAGCAGTCGCTCTGCGGCAGGCCGCGGGTGAGCGCTTCCCACTCGTTGCCGCCCGTGCGGCTGCGGTAGACGCGCAGCTTCCCCTCGGGCGGGAAGTGCTCCGAGTCGCTCTTGATCGGCACGACGTAGACGGTGTCCGGCTCGTGCGCGTGGACGTCGATCGGGAATCCGAAGTCGGTCGGCAGGTTGCCGCTGATCTCGTGCCAGGAATCGCCCGCGTCGTCGCTGCGCATGACGTCCCAGTGCTTCTGCATGAACAGCACGTCCGGGCGCGCCGGATGCATGGCGATGCGGTGGACGCAATGGCCGACCTCGGCCGTGGGATCGGGAATGTATTCCGAGCGCAGGCCGCGGTTGATCGGTTTCCAGGTCTGGCCGCCGTCGTCGCTCCGGAAGGCTCCCGCGGAGGAGATGGCAATGTACATCCGCTCGGGGTGGCTCGGATCGAGCAGGATGGTGTGCAGGCACATTCCGCCGGCGCCCGGCTGCCACTGTGCGCCCGTGGGGTGCTCGCGCAAACCGGAGAGCTCGTGCCAGGTCCGGCCGGCGTCCACGGAGCGGAAGAGGGCGGCATCCTCGACCCCGGCGTAGACGGTGTCAGGATCGGTCAGCGCCGGCTCGAGGTGCCAGACCCGCTTGAATTCCCAGGGGTGCTGCGTGCCGTCGTACCACTGGTGGGTGCCGGGGACTCCGTCGTAGACGAACTGGTTGCCGACCGCCTCCCACGTCTTGCCGCCGTCGTCGGAGCGCTGGACCACCTGCCCGTGCCAGCCGGTGGACTGCGAGGCGTACAGCCGGTCCGGGCTCGCGGGCGAGCCCTTGAGATGGTAGATCTCCCAGCCCGCGAAATGGGGACCGCTGACGTCCCACCGTTCGCGCTTGCCGTCCGACGTCAGGATGAATGCGCCCTTCCGCGTACCGACCAGGACCCGTACTCCGCTCATTCCGTGCTCTCCTTCCGTACCGGGAGGCCACGACGGACCGTCGTGGCTGGACGGGTATTCTACCGCAGGACGGCAATGAGGGAAGCCCCCCGGCACAACGCGCAGACCTGGTGCTTCGGGATGGGCGAAAGGTGAGATACTCCCCGGTAAGACAACCCTAGGGGAGAGTCTCGATGTTGGATCGCCTCGGCGATGCTATGGGGGCGCTTCTGCTGTTGGCCGTGACCGGCAGCGGGTCGGATCCTGTCCATCGGCTCCACGCGGTGTCGGACCTGCTGGTCGGGTTGGCCTGTTGCAGTATTGCGATCGCGTTGGCCCTGCTGGCGCGCAAGCGCCGCGATCTCGCGTTCCGCGGCCTGTTCTGGATGCTCGCGGCCTTCCTCCTTGCCTCTGGCGCCATACATTTTTTCAGCTTCGCGGCTCTCTGGGCGCCGATGGACCGGTTGGAGGGCCTGGTCAAGCTGGTGACCGCTCTGCTGGCGGTCCTGGCCGCAGCCGCCCTTTGGCGCTCTCTGCCCCAGATCCTGGCGCTCCCCAGCCCCGAGCAGGTGCTCCGCGCCACCGAGGTCGCCTGGCAGGAGACGTTCGACAGCGCGGCGGTCGGCATTGCCCACACGTCGCCGGACGACGGACGCTGGCGGCGCTTCAACGACGCCCTGTGCCGGATCACCGGCTACTCGCGCGCGGAGCTCGATGCGACCACCTTCCAGGCGATCACCCATCCCGACGACCTGGCGCCGGGACTCGCCTTGACGGCGCAGCTCGTTGCCGGCGAGATCCCGGCCTTCTCGCTCGAGAAGCGCTATTTCCGCAAAGACGGCACGATCGTCTGGGTCAACCTCACCGTCTCTCTCCATCGCATACGCCTGCCGCACGAGGAGTCCTACTTCATCGCCATGGTCCAGGACATTACGGCGAGGAAGAAGGCCGAGGAGGGGAGGCGCGAGGCCGAGGCGCTGTTCCGCACGTTGACCGAGGGGATGCCCAGCATGGCTTGGGTGAGGCGCCACGACGGCCCTTATGAGTATCTCAATCCGCAATGGCACGCCTATACCGGATGGACCGCGGAGGACCTCGCGGCGCGCGGCCACTTCGAGCTGATCCATCCGGAGGACCTCCCCAAGATGACCGACCTGCACCAGGCCTCGGTCGTGAGCGGCGAGGGGCACTTCGGCGAGTTCCGCCACCGCCGGCACGACGGCGCCTGGCGTTGGACCGAGAGCCGCGTGGCACCCGTGCGGGATGCTCAGGGGAACGTCCTGCGCTGGGTGGGCACGCTGACCGACGTTCACGACCAGCGGCAGGAGCGCGAGCGCCTGCTCGAAAACGAGCGTGCGGCCCGCAACGAAGCCGAGGAGGCCAGCCGGCTCAAAGACGAGTTCCTGGCCATCGTCTCGCACGAGCTACGAACGCCGTTGAGCGCCATCCTTGGTTGGAGCCAGCTCCTGCTCGTCCCCGAAATTGCGGGGGCGGAGCTGCAGAGAGGATTGGAGACGATCTGCCGCAGCGCCCGCTTGCAGACGCAGATGATCGACGACCTGCTCGACATGAGCCGGATCATCACGGGCAAGATCCGGCTGGACCTCCAGGCCGTCGACCTGCCCCAGGTCCTGGAGAAGGCTCTCGATTCCGTGCGGCCCGCCGCCATGGCCAAGGGGGTGCGGATCGAAGCGATGATCCCTCCTTGTCTGCCGGCGAAGGGCGACCCCGGCCGCTTGCAGCAGATCCTCTGGAACCTCTTCAGCAACGCGATCCGGTTCACCCCCCAAGGCGGCAAGGTGCAGGTGGCGTCGGAGTGTGTGGGCTCGCATCTGGAGGTCACGGTGAGCGACACCGGCGAAGGGATCGATCCCGAGTTCCTCCCGTACGTCTTCGATCGCTTCCGCCAGCAGGACGCCTCGACGACCCGCGCCCACGGCGGTCTCGGCCTCGGCCTCTCGATCGTGAAGCACCTGGTCGAGCTGCACGGCGGCGAGATCCGCGCGTCGAGCGCCGGGCTGGGGAAAGGCTCGACGTTCCTCTTTCGGCTTCCCTTGAGCCTCGCCGATCCGGCCGAGGCACCGGAGAGCCCGAGGGGCATCGACGCGGCCCTGTTCGAGGAGCCGGGCGATCTATCGCTCGAAGGCCTCAAGATCCTCGTCGTGGACGATGAGCCCGATACCCGCGAGGTCCTGCAAAGGCTTCTCGAGTCGGGAGAGGCGCAGGTTCTGCTCGCGGCCTCGGCGCGCGAGGCGCTGGCGCTCTTGCGGCAGGAGAAGCCGCACCTCCTCATCAGCGACATCGGAATGCCCCACGAGGACGGCTATTGGTTGATCCAGCAGGTGCGCGCCCTCGCTCCCGAGGACGGAGGTGCCATCCCGGCGGTGGCCCTCACCGCTCTCGCTCGCGCCGAGGACCGCCTCCGCGCCCTCCGCGCCGGCTTCCAAGCGCACACCGCCAAACCGGTCGAGACCGCGGAGCTGATCTATATCGCGGCGGGTCTGGCCGGTCGTACGGCGAGACCACGACGGGCAGGCATAGGTGCCAGCCGTTGAACGGCGCGCTGGGCTAACGGCGCCAGGCTCAGCGGGATCGCCCATTCGCCCCCTCTTTTATGCCAGAATAGCATTTGGCAGACCCATCGCAACCAGGAGAGAGACATGACCGCAACACGCCGTCCGCCCGTCCGGCTCATCCTGTTGGCGCTTCTCCTGTTCACGGCGCTGGCTCCTGTCCAGGGGCTCGCGCAGACCAGGGCAACCTGCGCTCCGGCGGCGACCCGGCTCTGCCTCAACGGCAACCGCTTCGCGGCCGAGGTCTCCTGGACGGCGCCGGGGCTGGGCTCGGGCCCGGGGCACGCGGTGCCGCTTACGGCCGCCACCGGCCTGTTCTGGTTCTTTTCCGACTCCAACCTGGAGCTGACCGTCAAGGTGCTCGACGGCCGGGCCGTCAACCGCCACTTCTGGGTGTTCTACGGCGGGCTCTCGAGTGTCGAGTACACGCTCACCCTCACCGATCTCCAGACGGGGGCCCAGGCGATCTATCGCAATCCCGCGGGCCAACTCGCCAGCGGCGCGGACGTCTCCGCTTTCAACGAGGAGGCGCCGCCCGCGGGATCGCAGGCATCGCGAGCGGTGATATCCGGCGCGGTCGCCAATGAGGCTGCGGCCCCCATTCCCCGGGGCGTGGAGTCTCAGGTGAACGCGACGGCCGCTGGTGACCAGTATGCGCCGGAGGTCGCCGTGGCCCCGGACGGCAGCTTCATGGTGGTGTGGATCAGCGGGCCCATCCAGCCGCCCTTCCTGGCGGACGTGCTGGGCCGGGTCTTCGACGCCGCCGGCAATCCGAGAAGCGGGGAGATCCGCCTGAACACCACGGCGTCGAACATCCAGCAGGGGCCCCGGGTGGCGGCCAATGCCGCTGGGCAGTTCATGGTGGTCTGGGACGACGGCCAGATCGCACGGGCGCGTCTCTTCGGTCCTGGAGGCGAGTCCCTGAGCGGAGAGCTCACGCTCGGCTCGGGACCCATGCTGATCTCTCCCGACGTGACCGCCGACCCTGCCGGCGGCTTCCTGGCGATCTGGCACGAGCTCGGCAACAACTTCGAGAACCATGGGATCCACTGGCGGCGGGTCGACGTGCACGGCCAACTGCTCGGCGCCGAAGCCAGCCTCAACACAGTGGGCTTCCTGCCGCCGCCGCGGGTGGCGACCTCGCCTCTCGGCGGTTTCCTGCTTGTCTGGAGCGAGGGCTTCAGCGGCACAGACTTTTTCTTTTCCTCCGACGTGAAGGCCCAGCGGCTGGACGAAACGGGCCAGCCGGCGGGCGCCAGCTTCAAGATCAATGATTCCGACGTGCCGGCGCTGGCAGTCCCGGCGAAGCCGGTCTTCTACATGGATGGCGGCTTCGCCGTGGTCTGGACAATCCATCAGCTCCTCTTCGACGTCGGAAACCTTTTCGCGAGGCGATTCAGCGCGACAGGCGTGGCAACGACCGGCGACTTCGTCGAATTCAGCGACGCCGCGACTGCCGAGGCCCTATTGCCTACCGCCGTGGCGCTCCCCTCCGGCGACACGTGGGTGCTCTGGTACAAGTCCGGGCTGGCGCAGGACCCTGACGGCGGCGTCTTCTCCGGCGTCTTCGATCCGTCGTGGAACCTCAAGGGCCCGGTCTTTCGGGTCAACACCTACACGGCGGGCGTGCAGACCCAGCCCGCCGTGGCCACGAGCCCCGCCGGCGACCTCGTGGCTGCATGGATGAGCGGCGACGACCGTCACGAGCTCGGCGGAGTGGACAACACGCAGGATGGCAACGGTTTCGGCGTTTTCGCTCAGCGCTTCAGGGCCGCCACCTGCGCCGGCGACGCCGGCCAGCTCTGCCTCGGCGGCCGCTTCAGCGTCGGAGTGCAGTTCACCAATCCCGCGTCGGGCGCGAGCGGGACCGGACAGGCCCTGCCGCTGACCAGCGACACCGGCGCCTTCTGGTTCTTCGCTCCGGACAACGTCGAGCTGGTGATCAAGGTCCTCGACGGCCGCGCCGTCAACGGCCACTTCTGGGTCTTCTCCGGCGCGCTCTCCGATGTCGAATATACAATCACCGTGACCGATACCGAAACCCATCAGACCAAGGTCTACCACAACCCGCCGCACCAGCTCGCAAGCCGGGCGGATACGCAAGCGTTCTGAAAGTGCCGCCGCGCGATAGCATAGACTTCGGCGTAACCTTCCAGGAGGACCCTGACATGGCAACCGAGAACCGCGCAGGTCGCATCATCGGCGTTCTGATCATCCTCCAGATGGTCGGCGGTGGATTGGTGAACTCGGTGCTGGAGGCGCCGCTCTTCGGTGTGCCAGGGTTCCTCGTGAATGCCGCTCCGCATTCGCAGCAATTAGCTCTGGCCGTGCTCATTGCGCTGGTGGCCGAGGGCTTGTGGGTTGGCATCGCGGTCACGGCGTTCTCGATCCTCTGGCATCGCTCCCGGACGATGGCGCTCTGGTTGGTCGTGCTGGCCGGGGTGACCCTCGCGGTGGCGGTGATCGAGAACGTCGGCGTGATGTCCATGGTCTCCGTGAGCCAGGCCTATATGAAGGCGAGCGCCGCCGCCCGTGAACAGATCGAGACCGTCCGTGTCGTCGTGGCTTCCGCGCGGAACTGGGCCCACTACATGGGACGGATCTCCGACGGGGTCACGATCTTCGTGTTTTACCTCGCGCTGTTCCGATTCGCACTGATTCCGCGAGTCCTCGCCGGCTTCGGTCTGATCGCGGTCATTCTGATGCTGACGTCCGTCGGCATGCCTCTGTTCGGCCATGACGTCGTCTTTCCGATGCTCGCGCCGATAGGGTTGAGCCAGTTGATCGTGGCGGTGTGGCTCCTCACGAAAGGCTTCCGCATCGATGCCACGAATCTGCGCTCTGCCTAGGCCGCCGAGTTGACCGAGGCAATCGGCAGTGCTACGTAGGCGACGGCGACCCGCACGGGCTTTTCCGAGCTGCACTTCCGCAAAGGGTGGCCATGGCGAAAGACCCTGATAAAGCCGGAGCGCTGAAGCTCGGATTTATCGTCCTTGGACTGCTGCCGTTATTCGGTTGCTCGCGGGCCGCGAAGGTCGCGGATGGCGAGGATCACGTTCCTGCCTCGTGGCGGGAGCCGGTGACCGGGATGGAGCTCGTCTTCATCCCCCCGGGGCGTTTTCTCATGGGAAGCGATCCCGGAGAGCCCGGCCGGCAGGCCGACGAGACGCCGCACGAGGTCGAGATCACGCACGGCTTCTACCTCGGCAAGTACGAGGTCACCCAGGACGAGTGGGTCAAGCTCATGGGCCGCAATCCCAGCCAGTTTCCCAACTGCAGTCCTCGCTGTCCGATCGAGACGGTTAGCTACGAGGACATTCAAGCCTACATTCGCCGCCTGACTCAACGCTCGCGCGGCAGCCGCTTCCGGCTTCCCACCGAGGCCGAGTGGGAGTACGCCTGCCGGGCCGGGACCCATACACCCTTCTCCACCGGCTCCAGCCTCTCGACGACCCAGGCCAACTTCGACGGCCGTGATGCCGAAGACGGCAAAGCGGGACGCTTTCGCGGACAGCCGGCGCCGGTCGGCAGCTTCCCTCCCAACCCCTGGGGCCTCTACGACCTGCACGGCAACGTCTGGGAATGGTGCGAGGACTGGTATGGCGACTACCCGGCGGCTCCGGTCCGCGACCCCCGAGGGCCCCGGCGGGAGTCCGCCCGGCCGGTTTGGGACGCGCGCGGCGGCGATTGGGTCTTCAAGCGGGTGATCCGCGGCGGCAGTTGGTACTTCAACGCCGGCAGTTGCCGCTGCGCGCTGCGCTACACCCACGCGCCGGCGGACAAGGGCTTCAGCCTGGGCTTCCGGCTGGTGCGCGAGGTGAGGTGAGGAGGCGAGAGCAGGAGGCGCAATCCGAGAAGGATTGCCGACTCTGGTACGATGACACGCGCCGATAGGGCATCCGAGGTTCCGGCGAGGAAGCCCCTAATGGAGAAGAAGTTATGAGCTTGCCGCTTTATCAACGTGTCGCCCTGAATCGTGACGTTCCCGAGCAGGGCCTCAAGAAAGGGGATGTCGCGACGTTGGTCGATCTCGTCCCTAGCCCCGAAGGAGGCGAGCAGGGGTGCGTCCTGGAAGTATTCAATGCGTTAGGGGAGTCTATCGCTGTCGTAGTCGTTCGGGAGTCCGAGATTGAGGGCCTCCATGCCGGCGAGGTTCTGGCTGTAAGGCCGCTGGCGAAGGCTAGCTGAACTCGGGAACCCTTCCCAAGGGGGCGTGATTCCTCAGCCCAGCGCTCGCTCCCGTGGACCAAGAGGAAAATGCTGATGCCTGGACAGCTCAAACAGTCAAGACCGCAAAAGGCGCCTCGAAGAGCAGCAGGAGGAGAAGCCCTATTCCATGAGCTCGTGCCGGGCATGGAGGCGATGCGTGAACACCGTGAGGGGCGTCTCAAATTGCGGGCCCATGAGATTGCGCCGATCGAGGCTTGAATGGTGGGGCCATCAGAGGGCACGGGCGGGGCTCTTTATCGCGCCCCGTTGGGGCTATGAATGGGTGGGTGCCATCGCTGACCCAGCCCGTTGGGCTGGGCTAAAGAATCACGGACCTTTGGCCCTGAACGGCCGTTGCCCCCAGGGTTCGCGAGGCGCCTCTGTCCTCGTCATAGGGCACGGTCACCAGGCCCAACGGGCCGTGATTCTTAAGCCCAGGGCACCGCCCTGGGATAGGACAGGATTAAATGCCAGTGAGGCCTGAAGGGCCGCGATATGCGCGGGCCGCCGGGTCCACTTCAGACTTTGGCGGGCTTGTGAGACTTTAGCCAGTCCTTGAGCGCTGAATCGACTCGTGTTTGCCAACCGTCACCGGTGGCGCGAAAGCGCTCAACGACCTCAGGCGAAAGGCGAATGGTGATGCGCTCCTTGGCCGGGGCCTTCTGCAGACCGCGTACTTTGAGCTTGGCGAGTAAGGTGGCGGGCAGCACTTCCTTCGCAGGCCGAAAGCGCTTCATGTCCGCCGCGGTCAGTTCGCGAACTTCACCTGTGGCGTCAGTCAGGGGTTTGGACTTTGGCATAGTGCTTTACCTCTCGATCATTTGCTTTGCGGAAGCTGATAACGCGAATTCCATCGGCTGTTTCCGTGAAGCACAGGACGTGCAGACGACCTTGAAGGCTCCCGAGCGCGACATAGCGTGCTTCGCCGTATTCGTGCCGTGAGTCAACGCTGATGTGCGCGGTCTCGAAATCGAACTCTGCCGCAAGCTCAAACGGCAAGTCGCGTTCGCGGATGTTTCGCTCGTTCTTGGTCGGGTCGAATGTTACGCGCACAGGCAGAGTGTATGCACAATCTGGGTTAACCGCAAGCCCCTGACAAGGGCTGGCCAGTCCACTATGGGGCCCAACCCCCAGGAGAAGTCCACGGGTTGAGAGTCGGCAGGCGTGGCTTGACAGGACTGGGCATGTTCCCTACGCTCGCCTCAGGGACGGAACGTCATGACCACCCTCAATATCTCGTTGCCAGACAGCCTCAAGGACTTCGCAGAGGAGCAGGCGGCGCTTCGCGGCTATCCGGCACCGAGCGATTACATCCGTTCTCTGCTAGGCGAGGCGCAGGACCGCATGGACAGGGTGCAACTCGAGGGTAGGCTGCTGGCGGCTCTTGACGCTGAGGCGACCGAGATGAGGCCGGCCGACTGGGACCGGCTGCGCGTGCGCGTGCGTCAGACGGCACCCAGGAGGTGAGCCGCCGCCGCGTCGTCCGGCCTCTGGCCAAGAACGCCCTCGGTTAGCGCAGACCACGGAGAAATTGCCGAATCTGGTAGGATCGGCACGTGCCTGTAGGCATCCGAGGTTCCGGCGCGAGGAGGACAAATTCTGTGGGCCAGAGCTCACGGCAGCGTCGATACAGTCGAGAGGAGGTCGCCCGACGCGGCGACGAGATTTATGAGATCGACCGGGACGAGATAGCGGCTTCGGATCGGCTCCTCGCCCGGCATCCGAACGCGCAGGTTTGGCTGAGACAGGTCGGTTCCCCCTATGCCCGCCGTTTTGGACCACGCTTCAAGACGAGCGGGTTGCCAGCATGATCGAGGGCCGGGTCAATGTCCATCGGGAGGCACTTGTTCCTCTTCCTCTACGCAAGAACACGCCATCGAGCCGTGATTGACACAGGCTATAACGGTTTTCTCACACTACCACCGGATCTCAGCGTACTGTTGGGCCTTCCTTCAAGCTGATGATGTTTGTAGATCAAGTGCATACTACCTTAAGGCCCAAACCTCTTTGCAGGGTGGGAGAGTTGCCCGACATTGCCGCGTGGGAAAAAGAAGGAGCAGCGCCAGAATGACCGATGCACCCGCGTGGCAGCCGAAGCTTGAAGAAACCAACAGACGCATTATTGAACGACTCAGTCGTGTCGAGACTATCTGGGTCCTTCGCCATTGTGCCGAATATCTGCGTAATTTTAGGAACAAAGGCTTCTCGGAAACTCCTCTTCACTCGCCGGTCCGCCAGATTTTCCATCTTCTCGGCCTCATGCTCGCCACTCCGTGCGAGGAGCCAGGGGATTTGACTCCTGGGGCATGGGCTGACCTTCTGTACGATCTCCAGATAGCCTTCGGACAATACTCTCTGATGTTTTTCCCCGAACCGAGCGCCTATCTGAATCCCCCGCCGAACTGGTGGAAAGTTCGTGATCTAGCGATGCCGGTCTACCTGGAGTACTTCTTTACTCTGCCGCTCATGTACGAGGAACAGATCTCGGATCGAATAGTCCGCTGGTTCGGGCCTTTTGATCAATACTTTGCCGACTCTATCGGCCTCACCACCTCAGATGCGTTGAAGACGATGGCGTGGCTGCCCAAGAAGTTGGAGGAACAAGCGGGCGTCGTGATGAAAGCCAAACGAAAGCTAATCGATGCCATCGAACAACGAGACAGAAGTGCCTTTGACAAAGCGGCGCTTGCTTTTGAGAAAGACCTTGATCCTCTATACACATACTCGCGCGCCGAGATGATCTCCGAACTCGGACAGGATCTCACCGACTCCTTTTTGCGTCTACTGGCGGTGAGACGCGGTGAGGTTCAAGATTACTTCTATCCTACTGAGGAGAATCCAGCCTTGGCACGGCCGCTCATTTGGCTCGATGAAGATCGGGTTGGATGCGCCGACCTCGGGGTGCTTCACCATGCAATTCTCGGGGTTTTCGAAAGGACTATCGCGAATTCCAAGCACAAGGCGAGATTCCTATCTCACCGTTCTGATGATGTAGTCGGGAAGACGAGAGAGGTATTCGAGGATCTCCTTCCTTCGGGGGCGCGGGTATGGCAGGAGGTCGAACCGGCTGATCGCTCTTCTGAACACGATCTCCTTGTAGAGGTCGGGAGCACTTATCTCGTTGTCGAGGTAAAGTCAACGCCTCCGAAGGAGCCATTCCGCGATCCCGAGAAGGCCTACGAGCGCCTGCAACGGAGTTTTCGAAGCGACCGGGGAATACAGAGCGCCTACGACCAAGCCGAGCGGCTCCGCGCTCTTCTTCTCAAAGGAGAAGAGGTGACATTCTATAACGGGGGCAAGGTCGCCGGCACTCTACCTGCTGGCAGTCGCGAGGTGTACTGCATTTGTGTTACTGCGGACTCCTTCGGAGTCCTCGCCTCCAATTTAACGTTGCTTTTGGAAAAGAAGGACGAAGATTCTTATCCATGGGCCGTCAGCTTGCCTGATCTCGAAACCGCACTCGACGGATTCAAACAACTCGGCAAGACATTCTATGACTTCTGCAGATTCCTGTCCGAGAGGTCTACCCTCCACGGCAAGGTGTTCGGCTCTGATGAGCTGGAATTTGTGGGAACATTCCTTCGGTTCGGCGGCTTTGGCCAGATTCTTGAACACAAATTAGATCACAACCGACTTGATACTAATATGTCCGACATCTTCGACGAGCTGTATATGAAAAAACATGGCCTGGGACCTGGACCTGTTGAGGGATGGACTTTATCAGTACGATCTCCCGAATCTGATCGCGTGATCATGGGTGAGTATCTTGCAGAGCTGAAATCATCGCTTGCAAAACTCGGCAGAAATGAACCCTGTCCATGTGGCTCCGGGAAGAAGTTCAAGACGTGCCACATGAAGTTGCTCCAAGAAATTTAGTTGGCAGCAACCCGGCACTAAACGGCTTCGATGGCCCAACCATAGTGAGCGCGAAAGAGAGCGTGCAGATCTGTGGTGATGGATGGGAGGCACGAACGCCAGAGCCCCGCGGATGAAGGGAAGTACACCCTCATCGACATCGAGCCCTCCGATTACGAAATCGACCGAGCCGAGATCGCGGCCTCAGATCGGCTTCTCGCCCGTCAACCTGGCGGGCAGGTTTGGATGAGACAAGTGGGTTCCCGCTATGCCCGCCGTTTTGGGCCAAGCTTCAAAACGGCCGCGTCAATGCGTGGATAAGGGTGCCACCTTAGTTTGCACTGAATAGGCGCCTCACACGTATTAGGGTGCGAGAATCCTTGGATCTCCTTCGAAATCCCATTTTTCCTGCAGATCTCTCTGAATTTAGTTCTGAGGTCTGCGTGGTTCGGATTCCTAAGCCGCACGATAAGCCGGTCAAAGTGCCCTTCGACAAATTTGAAAAAATCCTCAACGTCCAAGATGATCGACTGAATCTCTCCCTCTTCATCCAGCCTTCCGTCATCTTTCAGCGGCATAGTTACCCGAAGACAGCCGCCCAGATTTTTGCCAAAGAAGATTCCGTGTCGGAAAAGGCCGTCGTGGAAGAAGCCACAACGCGCGTCTTCGTATAGCACTTCGGCAATCCTACCAAGTAGCTCAGGGGCTAGGCCACCTAAACGAAAAACATCAATGAAGGCATCCTTGAAAAACACTCTTGACTGCTTGTGGCTGTCTCTCCCTTGCACATAGGTCCAGATTCCCTCGAAATAGCTCATCAGCAGCGCGAGGCCTGCTACCTGCCCAAAGGCGTGAGAACTCAATACCCTCGCAGGCTCAAGCAGCCAAAACCTAACCCGGTCTTCAAGAACATCAATGAGATCCTCAATCGTTGGATCTTTTAGTTTGTCCTGAGGATAGTGTGGACTTATTAGGGGCTGCATTCCTCGCCTTTGCTGCACAGAGTGAGCGGCGAGACCGCACGAAGGTGCGGTATCCGTCCGCTATAAACGTTTGCTGAGTTGGTGAGTCGTTATTTCTCCTGCCCTGGTCTGAGCAGGCCCTCGCTTTCGTAAAACTGCTGAGTGCGTCTGGACATGGAACGCACCTCTCCAAGCACGTGACTCACGTTCTCTGGCTTGAGTCGCCGCTTGGAAATTACTTCCGCCACACAGAGCATGTGGACGATGTAGTCGTCAAGGGGGGGCATAGGGCCTCCTCCCGAGTGTGCAATGTCTTCTCTCCTGAGCCTATAGTCTTCCAAGGCTGCCGTTATGGCCAATTCTCTCAAATGCCTCCGATCCTCGAATCTCTTGGAGACCCAGATGACCGCTAGTGTCCCAAGAATGCCCAATAGAGTACCCAGAAGAGCGATTACAGCACTAAGAACTTGTGGCCTTAGCCAAAACTCAGTATTCACGGGATTCGTAACTCCTTAGAGGATATCGCCTCTCAGTCGCATAACCATTTAGATCAAGCGTTATCCGAGATCTTCCTTGAACGAAGCCGTGGGGAGTCCGAGGCGATCCGCCGTATGTCCAGGCTCTTCAACCGCGGTTTCGTGTCGCTGAGTATACCGGAGTCCTTCAAGAAACGCCAAGCCAGGCTCCGCGGCTAAGCAAAACATTGGACGCTTTGACGGCGGGATCATCGCAGTGGGCCCCCCGGTGCTCCCTCTGACAGCTCGGAGGCGGTCGTGATTCGGCATGATTCTTCCAGATCTCCAGATGAAGAGACGAGAGCAGACAACCAGACGACGAACACTGCTGACGCCCCTTCGGGGCTTTTGGTTTGGTGGTGGGTCTCTTACCTGGGGCTGATGCGCCCAGGCTACTCTTGTCGGCAGGAAAGAAAATCTGGCGTCTGCGTATCAGCGGCGACGGATTCTCAAGCCCTGGGGGTTGGCCACGGCCAAGCTGCCTTGGAGAGAAGAGAGGGTCGTAGAGGCCAGGACTTGCTTGAGGAGCTCAAGCACCGGGCCGATTCCGTCAGTGTCTGGTCGAAGGAGAAGGACCCCGGCGTGGCTTCCAAGGATAGGCACGAAGATTCGCGAAGCCTTTGTCAGCCGTAATCAGGAACCGTCCCTCCTCCTGGACGGCCTGCCAGAGGATGGGATCTTTCCAACCGCCCATTCCCTGGTCTCTCACAGAGGCTACGTCTTCATATCCCACTTCGCGGAGGAGAGCGGCCACGGCATGCGGCAGGTCTTCATCGATCTTGAAACGCGCCTCCCTCCCCGGCTCAAGCCGAAAGCGGCAGAAGGCTTTCCTGGTGCAGGACTTCCGCGGCATAGGCCAAGGCGCCGAGGACGTCCTCAGGGCTCAACTGCGGATATTCCGCCACGATCTGGTCTACCGTCAGGCCGTCCGCCAGACTCCCAACGATCATCCGGACTGGAATGCGGGTACCTAGAATGCAGGGCTCCCCATGATGAACCTCGGGATCCGCGACGACTCTTTGCTGCCATGCGGTACGTTGGTCGCAGTGTACCTCAAAGGTCGAGCTTCCGCCGCGACTACGCGGGCCTGACGCCAAGACTGCTGTCGCCCCTTCGGGGCTTTTGGGGATTGGGGGTGGGTCTCTTACCTGGGGCTCACGCGCCCAGGCTACATGCTGCCGCCCCTTCAGGGCTGAGGTCCGGGGGAGGTGATGCAGCTCCTGTCGGCGGGAACGAAGCTGGCGTAGGCGCTTGCAAGAAGCCTACGGGCACCGCATATACGAGGACAGCATCTCTTCTTACGCGGGGCAGCCTACGCCGCCTCCAGACGAAGGTCCGCCGTGCCGGGACGCCGGTTCGCGGTCCCGAGACGACGGTTCGTCGTACGCGATCGGCGGCTTGGCGTACGCAGTCGGCGCTCCGTCGGACCTGGTCAACGCTCCGTCATACCAGGACATTGGTCCGTTGACCCCGGTTAACCTTCCCTTGGACGTGATCAACGGTTTGTCGTCCGCGGTCGATCCTCCGTTGTCCGCGGTCGATGTCATATTGCACGCGGTCGACGTGACATTGATCGCAGTCGATGTCACGTCGCACGCGGTCTACGTTCCATTGACCGCGGTCGATCTTCCATAGACCGCAGTCGATGTCACGTAGACCGCGGTCTGCGTCATGTAAACCGCAGTCGACATCACGTAGACCGCAGTCGATGTAACTGCGACCGCAGTCGACGTCACGTCGAACGCGGTCTGCGTCACGTAAACCGCAGTCGATATCCGATTGACCGCGGTCGATGTCACGTTGACCGCAGTCGACGTCACGTATACCGCAGTCGATGTCACGCAGACCGCGGTCGATCTTCTGTAGACCGCGGTCGATGTCGCATTGACTGCGGTCGATGTCACGCAGACCGCGGTCTACGTCACGTACACCGGGGTCGATCTTCCGTTGACCGCGGTCGATGTCACATTGACCGCGGTCGATTTTTCGTTGCATGCGATCGAGGCTCCGCTGGACGCGGTCAACGCCACGCCTTACGCAGCACCTTTTACCGCATGCGAGGAACTTCTGTCATCCCGGCCTGGAACAACGCCCCTTGACAGCTCAGGGAAGTAGAAGAGTCTCAAGCCTTCCGAAGGCGTTCCAATTCCCGCTCCAGGGCCCGGGACCGCTCCTCGGCTTCGGCGGCCCGCGCCTCTGCGACCTGCCGAGCGACGATCTCTTCGGCGGCTCTCGCCTCGGCAGCCTGCCGCGCGGCCGCCTCCTTTCGCCGTGCCGCCGCCTCCTTCCGCCGCGCGGCCGGCTCTTCCTCCGGCCACAAGAGCGACTCCCCGGTGACGGCGTCCACCAGCCGCAATCTCTCCCCTTCAGGCTGGAACCGCAGGCTCGTGGTCCGGCTCAGCAGCGAGCCGTCGCCTTCCAGTGGAATGGGCTGATAGCGCTCGCGGACGAGACGGTATCCCTGGAGCCGGGGCCGCAGGTACTCGCCATAGGGATCGAAGAGGACTAATTCTTCAATGCCCAGTTGTTCGTAGAGCAGCTTCTTCTTGCCCTGGTCCTCCCGCCGCGTCTTCCGCGACGTGACTTCCACCACCAGGCTCGGAATCGTCTCCTCCCAGAGGAGATAGTTGGGACGGTCCCACTTGGCGACGCCTTTGGCCAGCAGCACGTCCGGCGCGACGATGGCGGCCGGGTTGCCCCTCTCGTAGCAGAGGAAGAGGTTGCCCCCGACCCAGACTTCCGGCACGTCGGCGTAGCGGCTCTCCAGACCGTGGATGAGGTCGTTCATCACCTTCCGATGGAGGGTCGTCTCGGCCATGGGTTGGCCGTCGGAGGTGGGATACTCGATCTCCTGCTCGAGTGGAAGAGCGCCCATACATGCCTGCCTTTCCCCAACGGGTTGCGGCATCACACCACGAAAACCCGGCGTGCGCAACTCCGCGCCTATCCATGCTAGCACGGGCCGCCTGGTCCACCGCAGGGTTACGCCGGCGGATCTGTTTCGGAGGCGACCGCCCGTTCGAGGGCTCTCCAGCCGCGGTCCGTATCCCCGGTAACCAGGTAGACGAGGACCGCTCCCTGAAACAGTTGGAGGAGAGCCTCGACCGCCCTGGGGTCGGGCTGGAATTCGAGGAGCAGCTCGGTCCACAGGCGCTGTTGCTCCTCGAAGAAGCCGCGGCCACGCTCGGATCCACTCCAGCCTCGCCGCGTAAGGTCCATCGACAGCAGGAGGACGCCCCGGGCTTCGGGATGGGTGGCCTGTTCCCAAAGAGACTTCAAAACGGACCGGAGCGAGGTGCCAGGTGAAAAGACGCCCGTCCGAAACCGGGCCCGCAGCCGGTCTTCCAGGAGCGAGAGCGCCATCTCCTCGAGGTTGTCCCGGCCTCCAAAATAATGGATCAGCATCCTCTTGTTGCTGCCGACCGCTTTGGCGAGACTGTCCAGGCTGAGATCCAGCGATCCCGCGCTGATGAACGCCGCCAGGCAGCTCTCCAGCAGTTGCTCCCGGCTGCGAAGCTCTTTCTTTCCCGTCATCTTGCCTCCGCTTGCCTTCGCGTGTACCGCGTGGTACAAGAATGGCTGTACCGTATGGTACAGACCATCAACTCCTCGGAGACTCTATGAAAAAGAACGACAAGCTGCTCTTCGGTTTGTTCGGGCTCGCCTTCTGGATCCTCGGTACTCTGGCCTATGAGGCTCGGGGCCCTCAAGTGTTCGAGGCCAGCGCACGACAGTATTGGCTCAACTTCGCCCTGACGCCGGTGGTCACGGCAGCTCTCTGCATTCTCATCGTAAGGCGGCGAAAGATTCCGGCGGTGGAGTGGGCCTCCGCCTCCCTCCTGATCGCTCTCCCTGGAATGTTCGGCGAAGCCGTGCTGCTGTCCAATTTCGCGAGCTTCATGCCGCGGATGCACCTGGAGACGGCGGGGAGGTACGGAGCGTTTCTCTTTGCCAGCTATGCGCTGTTCCTCACGATCGCCGAGATCGTGACAATCCGAGCGGCGAGCCGGCAGACCCTCACGGCATGAGCAACAGCGTTACCGGTAAAAGACCGGAAACGCCCCCGGGTCCGCCTCGTTCATCAGGCCGTAGACCGCTTCGAAGATGCTCTCCCGGTTGGGCTTTGAGAAGTAGTCGCCGTCCGAGCCGTAAGGGGGACGGTGGGCTTTGGCGGTGAGGGTGCGGGGGGGCGAGTCGAGCCAGGCGAAGCCGCCCTGCGTCTCCACGACCTGCTGGAGCATGTAGGCCGTGGCGCCACCGGGCACGTCCTCGTCGAGGAAGAGGACGCGGTTGGTCCGCCGCAGTGACTCCACGATGCGGCCGTGGAGGTCGAAGGGCAGCAGGGTCTGCACGTCGATCACCTCGGCGTCGATCTTCACTTCGGCGAGCTTCTCCGCCGCCTCCATCGCGATGCGGCAGCAGGCGCCGTAGGTCACCACGGTGACGTCCCGGCCGGGGCGCAGCACCTCGGGCACTCCCAGGGGGAGCTTGAATTCGCCGATGTTCGCCGGCAGCTTCTCTTTCTGCCGGTAGCCGTTGAGCACTTCGACCACGATCGCCGGATCGTCGCTCTCCAGCAGGGTGTTGTAAAAGCCCGCCGCCTGGGTCATGTTGCGCGGCACGCAGACGTACATGCCGCGCACCAGGTTGAGGACTCCCGCCATCGGCGAGCCGGAATGCCAGATTCCCTCCAGCCGGTGGCCGCGGGTGCGGACGATGATCGGCGCCTTCTGCCGCCCCTTGGTGCGCCAGTGCAGGTTGGCCACGTCGTCCGAGAGGATCTGGAGCGCGTAGAGGACGTAATCCAGATATTGGATCTCCGCGATGGGCCGCAGGCCCCGCATGGCCATGCCGATGGCCTGCCCCATGATGGTGATCTCGCGGATGCCGGTGTCCGTGACCCGCAGCTTGCCGTACTTGGTTTGCAGCCCGGCGAAGCCCTGGTTGACGTCGCCGATCTTGCCTACGTCCTCACCCAGGGCGATGACGTTGGGGCAGCGGGCCAGGGCGGCGTCGAAGCAGGCGTTGACCACTTCGAAGCCGTTGACCACCGGCGGATTGTCCGGGTAGACGGCCGGTTCCGGCGGGATCGCGAGGGCCGAGCGCGGCCCCTGGCTGTAGAGGTGGGAGCCATAGCGCTCCTCGTTCTCCCGGACGCGCTCCTGCTTCCACTCGGCAAGCCGTCGCACGACCGGTAGATCCTCCCCCGCCGTCGCGACCAAGGCGCTGTGCGCGGCGGCGAGGATGTCCCTGCGAAGCGCCGCCTGCTTCTTCTCCAGCTCCTCAAGTTCCTGACGGATCTTCTGAATCTCCTCGCCCTTCGCGGACACTCGGGCCAACTCGTCGAGGAGGGCGAAGGCCATCCGCTTCTCCGCCTCTATGGGGGCGCGGAATTCCTCCCAGGCCCGGCGCTGGGCCTCGCGAACGAGACGTTTGTCCTCGTCCTCCAGAGCTTCCAGCTCTTGGGCGGTCGAGATCCCCTGCTCGATCAGCCACCGCCGCATCTGCCGGATGGGATCGAACTCCCCTTCCCAGTCCAGGCGCTCCTGGGACTTGTAGCGCTTGTGGCTGCCGGACGTAGAGTGGCCCTGCGGCTGGGTCATCTCGATGACGTGGACAATGGCCGGCACGTGCTCGCGGCGCACGATCTGCACGGCCGAGAGGTAGGTCTCGCAAAGGCTGGCGTAGTCCCAGCCCTTGACCGTGTAGAGATCGTAGCCCTGGCGGCTGCCGGCCTCGCGCTGAAAGCCGGAGAGGATGGCCGAAAGGTCCCCCTTGGTGATCTGGAGCTCGTTGGGCACCGAGATGCCGTAGCCGTCGTCCCAGATGGAGAGCAGCATGGGCGCCTGGAGAACGCCGACCGCATTGATGGTCTCCCAGAACATGCCCTCGGCACAGCTCGCGTTGCCGATGGTGCCGAAGGCCACCTCGTCGCCGTGGCGGGAGAACCGCTCCGACAGGGGTGCAAGCTCCGGCAGGTCGCGATAGAGCCTCGACGCGTAGGCAAGGCCGGCGAGACGGGGCATCTGCGAGCCGGTGGGCGACACGTCCGCCGCCACATTGATTTGGTCGACCAGCGCTTGAAAGCTGCCGTCCGGGTTGAGCATGCAGGTCGAGAAGTGGGCGTTCATGGAACGGCCGGCGGAGCAGGGCTCGTGCTCGATCTCGGGGTCGGCGTAAATCTGGGCGAAGAACTGCTCCAGGGTGAGGAGCCCCAGGGCCATCATCAACGTCTGGTCCCGGTAGTAGCCGGAACGGTAGTCGCCGGGGCGGAAGGCGCGGGCCAAGGCCACCTGGGCGACCTCCTTGCCGTCGCCGAAGATGCCAAACTTCCCCCTGGCCCTCATCACTTCAGAGTGGCCGATGAGGCTCGCCTGACGGCTCTGGAAGGCGATGCGGTAGTCCCACAGCACCCTCTCCCGGGTGGGCTGCGAGCCGGCGGCGCCAGCAGCCCCGGCAGACACTGACGAAGCATCCCGGTCCATGAGAGAGAAAGTCATGAGCTGGTCTCCAGAGCGGACGGTCTCCGACGCAGAATGCTAGCACGCGTCCCGGAAGGACCGAAGGATCGCGGCAGCCGAAACGTCCACGTCGGCTTCCGTGGTCGCCCAGCTCGAAACGGAGATGCGCATGGCCCCCTTACCCTGCCAGGTGGTGCCGCCCAGCCAGCAGGTGCCGTCCGCCTGCACCCGGGCGATGACGTCGCGGGTGAGGGCGTCGGAGGCTTGAAAGCGGACGAGGACCTGGTTCAGGACCACCTCGTTGAGGATCTCGACTCCCGGCTCCTCCCGCAGCCGTTCCGCGAATCGCCGCGCCAGGGCGCAGCAGCGCTCGACCATCGCGGCCACGCCGGAGCGCCCCAGCGACCGCAGCGCCGCCCACACGGTGAAGCCGCGGGCGCGGCGGGAAAACTCCGGCACCCAGTCGAACGGATCGCGCTCGTGCCCCTCGGTCTGCACCAGGTAGGCGGCGGAGATGGTCATCGCCGCCCGATGCGGCTCGGGATGGGCGACGGCGACGATCCCGGAGTCGTAGGGCACGTTGAGCCATTTGTGGGCGTCGGTCGCCCAGGAGTCGGCCCCGGCCACGCCGCGCACGAGGTGGGCGAGCGCCGGTACGGTCGCCGCCCACAGGCCGAAGGCGCCGTCCACGTGCAGCCAGCCGCCCCCATCCCGGGCTTCCCGGACGATCGGCACGATCTCCTCCAGGGGATCGAAGGCGCCCGTGTCGACGTTGCCGGCCTGAGCGCAGACGATGAGGGGCCCCGAAGCGCCGGCCAGGGCCTGGCGCAGGGCCGCGGGCACCATCCGCCCCTGGCCGTCCACGGCGACCCGCTTCACCCGCTCCCTTCCCAATCCCAGCATCTGCAAGGCGGTGAGAATCGTGGCGTGGGCCTCGTTGCCGATCACCACCTCGATGGGCGGCGCGCCGAAGAGGCCAGCTTTCTCCACGTCCCAACCGTGACGGGCGAGAACGGCGTGGCGGGCGGCGGCCAGAGCGGTGAAGTTGGCCATCGAGCAGCCGGTGGTGAAGCCCAGGCTGGCGGTGGAGGGCAGGCCCAGCAGCTCCAGCAGCCAGCCGGCCGCCGCCTCTTCGACGACCGAGTTGGCAGGCGAGGTGACGTAGAGCCCGGCGTTCTGATCCCAGGTGGAGGTCAGCCAGTCCGCGGCCAGCGAGGCGGGCACGTGGCCGCCGATGACGAAGCCGAAGTAGCGGGGTCCCGCCATGCCGATCAATCCCGGATCGGCCGCCCGCGCCAGGTGCTCGATCACTTCGCGGGCGTCCGTCCCCTGCTCGGGCAGCGCTCCCCCCAGGGCCGCGCGCAGCTCGTCGAGCGATGCGGTCTGCCCCACCCGCCGCTCGGGCAGGCCGTCCAGGAACTCCAGGGCGAGGTCAGTGGTTCGTTTCAGAAGATCGGCGTGGTCCATGGTTCCTCTCTCCGGCAGACCTGTCCCCGCGCCGCTGCCACACCACCCGGGAGATCTCGGCGATGACCTGGTTGGCCTGCTTCTCGTCCCGGAAGCCGCCGGTGAGGACCACCAGCACGTATGGCGGCTCTCCGGGCGGGAAGACGATGGCGGCGTCATGGTGGACGCCGGTGATGTCCCCCGTCTTGTGAGCGATGGGCGTGCCCTTGGGCAGGTAGGCGGGGATCTTTTCGTTGAGCTCCTGCTGCTCGAGGATTTCGATCATCTTGGCGTTCGAGGCCGGCGAAAACGATCCGCCTTGGGCGAGCGTGGTGAGCAGGATCGCCAGGTCCTTGGCGGAGGTCGTGTTGTTGAGCCCCGCCTGGAAGGCCTTCTCGTCCTCCACGCCGCGCAGGACCTTCATCTGATAGGCGCCCAGGCCGCGCAGCAGGTCCGTGGCGCTCGAGGCGCCGACGCGCTCGATGAGGATGTTGGTGGCGAGGTTGGAGCTACGGACGATCATCCGTCGGATCAGCTCCTCCAGCGTCCGGGTGCTCCCCACGGCCTGATAGAGGTCGGGATCGCTGTCGTCCTTGGGATCGAGCGTGAAGGTCGAGGCGTCCACCAGGCTCTGGAACTGGTTGTGCACCGCGATGGGCTCGCTCAGCCGCTGCGCGCCGGAGTCGATCGCCTGAAACAGGGCCATCATCACCGGCAGCTTCATGGTGCTGGCGGCGTGGAAGGCGTCGTCCTCGTTGTGGAAGTAGAAAGCGCCGGTGCCCAGGTTGCGATAGGCGATGGCGATGTCCACGTCCTGGCGATGGAAGAAGGGCTCCAGTTGGCCGGCGAGCGTACCTGGCTTTCCCGGAGCCCCGGTCGTGGCGCAGGCGAGGAGGAGCAAACAGAGCGGCAGAAGTCCCAGGATCGTTCGCATGGCGGTCTTGTCCTCGACGGATCTCCTTCTACAGAAAGGTCATCTGCGCCGGGGAGCCGCAGGCGGGTTAGGATATCAGGGCTGCGCCTGGCTGCTAGGGTCACGGCGCCGGCAGGTACCCAAAGAGAGAGCCATGACGTTCCAACCCCCGACTTCCCACGTCCATCTGCCGCTCAACGCCTTGAATGCGTTCTGTCACAAGTGGCGGGTTCAGGAGCTCGCGCTTTTCGGCTCGGTCCTGCGGGAGGACTTCTCGCCAGAAAGCGACGTGGACGTGCTCGTGACCTTCGACCGGGAGGCAGCGTGGAGCGTCTGGGACGTCCTCGCCATGCGTGAAGAGTTGAAAGAGATGCTGGGCCGTAAGGTGGACCTCGTCGAGAAGGATGCCATGCGAAACCCCTTCCGCCGGCGCGAGATCCTCCGTTCCCATCAGGTGGTCTATGCAGCCTGAGGAGAGGGACCTGGCCTATCTCTGGGACATGTTGCAGGCGGCGCGGGACATCCTGGAGTTCACCCGCGGAATTTCTCCCGGCGAATACAACTCCAACAAAATGCTTCAGATGGCTGTGGAGCGAGGGTTCCAGATCCTTGGGGAAGCTGCGCGGCGAGTCACGGAACCGCTCAGGGCGGCCCATCCTGAAATTCCCTGGAGCTCGATCGTGGGCCATCGCAACGTGATCGTTCACGATTACGCCGATCTGTCTCCGAAGCGCATTTGGGAGGTTATAGAGGACGATCTGCCAGGGCTCGTCCCGGTCCTTGAGCGGCTGATCTCTCCGGAAACGGTTTGACGCAATCACGCCCGCGTCAAGACGTACACGTCCTGCAAAGACGCCAGGGGAAAGCGGCTGGCCGTCTCGCCTTGCCTTCGTCCCCGGGGGAAATGGACGACGGTGAAATCCCGGAACAGCTCGCGGGCGAAGGCCGGCGTGTGGAAGGTCGCGAAGGGGTTGCTTCCCGCCGGTCCTCCCGCGGCTTCGAGGTGGCCTTCGCGAGCCAGGCCCTCCCGGCCCGCCGCATCGAGGAGCAGCGAAGCGTAGACGTCGCCGTGCAGGGTGACGACGGTCCGGCCGCCCGGCCGCAGCAGGCGGCGGACCTCGGCCAGCCACGTCCGCTGGAGATCGAGGGGGAGGTGGGTGAGGACGGAGACGAGCAGCACGAGGTCGAAGCTCGCCGCCGGCAGGTCCAGGGACGGGGCGAGAGGGCCCAAATACCAGGAGGCCACGTCCGGCAAATGGCTCCGGGACCAGTCCACCAGCTCCTGCTGGATGTCCACCCCCACCAAGCGCCGGCTGGGATCGTCGAGGTGCAGACCCGCGAGCAGCCGGCCGGTGCCGCAGCCGATGTCCAGCACGTCGCGGACATCCCCCAAGCCGGCCCCCGCCGCTCGCAGCAGGTCCTCGAGAGTGGCGACGCCCGAGACGATCGAATCGCGGTAGGCCTCCTCGTTGCGCCCGCCCTGCGTGCGCTCCACCAACTCCGGCGGCAGGGACGGCAGGCGCCCGACCCCGCTCCAGAGGCGGCCCAGCCGAGCCTCTTCGCTCTCCACCCAGGGAACGTCGAAGAGAAAGAGCGGCTCTTCCGAGCCGTCTTCGAGCCGGGCGAGCACCTCGATCGGCGCACCGCCTGGGACCCGCAGCTCACAGGCGAAGCGGCAGCTCGCAGCTCGCGGCCGGCGCACGAGGCCCGCGATGTCGGGGCTGGGCAGGTCCGCGGGGGTCTCGGCCAGGATCTCACCCGCCCGGCGGAAGACCACGGCGGCGACCTCCGGTCCCTCCACGGCCAGAGCCAGCCCGCGCACACGGTGGACATCCCCCAACCGCACCCGGTGATAGTGGGGCTCGTCGAGAATGAAAACGCAGGGCTGCACGGCGGGATCCTGCATTCTAGGTGGCATCCCCCGTGAGGCCCTGACGCTTCAGCTCCGCAGCCACGAAGGGGCTCCACCATTCAAGCATCTCGAAGGCCAGAAGACCTCGCCGGTAAGGCTCATAGTAGGTCGCCCGCGCCTGCAAGCACTCATTGTCGTTCAGCTTCAGTCTGTCGATGGTCGCCTGAACCCGCGCCTGAGTCGCGGCATCCAGATTCGGATTGGTCAGGATTTGGAGGAACGAAAACTCCAGGACGAACCAACCGGCCTCGACCTCAAAGGGGTCCAGGACATCTTCGAACTCCCGCTTCCGCGAGTTCATCAGGGAGCAGGCGAGCCGATAATTGGACCACTCGTAGATCTGGTCGCGGCGTTGCGATTTGGCCAGGAAGTGATCTACAGAGCGCAGGGCCGTCCCCCGGGGAATCAGGACGCAAAGGTAAGAGCAGATCCCACGATAGGCCTCCCACAGTTGCAGAGCGCAGTCCCGCCACAGGGGAGGCGGGTCGCCGGCACCTTCGGTAAGCGCGCGAAGCCCCGGCTGTCGGACCTTCGCGTCGAAGTCGTCCGGCTCAGGTTGGGGTTGGACCCGGATCACGGCTCGATGCCCGCAGCTTTCGCCTGCACCAGCCAGCGTCCCCAGAAGGGATCGGTGTCCTTGAGCACCTCGTGAAGCTCGTGATGGATGCGGCGCCTCTCCTCAACGGGGATGTCCGGCTGCCGCATTGCCTCTTTGGCCTGCTGAATCGCCTGCTCAGCTTCGATGGACCGGGCTTCTCCGAGATCGAACACGTCCGAGGTCAGCCAGGAGGTGGCGTCTCCCCGGTTGCGCCAGCCGGCCTTGGACACCTCGACCTGACTATCCTTGAGATCGAAGGTGAAGAGGGCGTCCTGGTCATCATCGAACAACGGCTCGGCGGAGGCGAGGACCAGAGGAGAATGAGTAGTCACCAAGGCTTGAACCTTCACATCCTCTCTCAGGCTGGCGGCAACCTTGAGAAGGGCTGGAAGAATCAACCGCTGCCATTTGGGATGGAGGTGAGATTCGATTTCATCTACAAGAAAGATAATAGACTTCGCCGGTGGAAGATACTGAAGCATGGCAGCCTGCTGGTGCTCCTGCCATGCCCAAACTAGCAGATAGGCCAAGCTGATGACCCGCTTCATCCCAGCCGAGGCGAAGATGAGGGGGATCTTTCCATAGGGCAGCTCCAGCGTCGGATGGTCGCGAACATCGTCGGTGCTGACGCGAGTCGGCTCGCCAGGACGAAGTTCCTCTCCCTCGGGCGACAGGATCCTGAGCACGTCCCGAAGCTGGAGGTAGGATTCCTTCTCCTGCCGCTGCCAAGCAACCCAATCGCGAATGAGACCCTCGCAGGACACCCGACCGTCTTCGGAAAGCCCATCCCAGATCGCTACGGGCGAGAAGTGGTAGGCCCAGATAGGATTGGCCTCTCCCCAAGGACGACTAAAGTTTCGGACCGAATCCCAAACCGAAAAGCTGCCATCTACTCGGGCATATAGCACGAGGCTTGGCGGCGAAGGCATTCGTCGTGGCGTGACCCACTTTCCCACAGAAAAGCTGTATGTGCTTTGATTGTTCTCTTCCGGCTCTTCTATCTGGTGATACTCGATCGTCGGTACCGTCCCTGCTTCACGGCGCGGCCAAGCCGGCCGATCCGACCAAGTCCCCGTCAGTGCCCACCACGCGATATCCAGCACGAAGCTCTTCCCGAGCCCATTGTCCCCAGTCAGCAGGTTCAGCCTCGGAGCGAGTTCGAGGCTCAGCTCCGGGGCGGGGCCGACTCCTTTCAAGTGGATGCTCTGGAGCATGGTTCTCCTCTCCAGCCCATTCTATGAGGACCGGCCTGCTGTCGCCCCTTCGGGGCTTAGGGAACTCTTGGGGGACACTACCTGGGGCTGACGCCCCAGGCTACATGCTGCCGCCCCTTCGGGGCTGAAGATCACAGCCCCTCGACCTCAGTGACTTCCCATTCCAGGTCAAGAGACGGATAGGCGGCTTCGAGGCGGTATCCCTCTTCCATCTTCCGAGCCAAATGGTGCCTCTTGAACCGCAAGGCAAGCGTCTCCAAGTAGGAGCTGAGCATGGCTCGAAGATGGCGACGCGGGTCGACCACCCCTACACCTCCGCCGCCTGCAACCGTTCCTTCTCCATCTGGGCGGCCACCAGGCTGGCGTAGACGCCGCCTTGGGCAACGAGGTCTTGGTGGCGGCCTTGCTCGACGAGGCGGCCGCCGTCCATCACCAGGATGAGATCGGCGTCGCGGATGGTGCTCAGGCGGTGGGCGATGACGATGCGGGTGGTGCGCAGGTTCTCGAGCTCGCGCTGGATCTCGCGCTCGGTGCGGGTGTCGAGGGCGCTCGTGGCCTCGTCGAGCAGGAGGATCGCCGGCCGGTGGACGAGCGCCCGGGCCAGGGCCAGGCGCTGGCGCTGGCCTCCTGAAAGCGAGGCGCCGCCGTCGGCCAGGATGGAGTCGTAGCCCATCGGCATGGCCAGCACGTCGTCGTGGATGTGCGCCAGCTTGGTCGCCTCCACCGCCCGCGACAGGGGGAGCGTCGGGTCCGACAAGGTGACGTTGGCCCGGATGCTGTTGCCGAAGAGATAAGGATGCTGGGGGACCACCCCCACCTGCCGGCGCACGGAGCGCAGATCGAGCTCGGTCAGGTCGAGACCGTCGAAGAGGATCCGCCCCTCGGTCGGGGTGTAGAGCCCCACGAGCAGCGAAGCCAGCGTCGACTTGCCCGCCCCGGAGCGCCCCACCAGGGCCACGAAGCGGCCGGCCGGGATGTCGATCGAGACCTCCTGGACGGCCCACGGCGCGAACGGCCCGTAGCGGAAGCTGACGTTGTCGAGGCTGATGTTGCCCTTGAGGCGCGGCGCCGGAGTGACCGTGGCAGGGTCCTGCTCGCGGGGAGTTTCGAGCACGTCCTCGATGCGGTCCAGGTAGCTTCCGAGGAGCTGGAACTGGAAGGCGTTGGTGATCAACGTCGAAAGCGGCGTCAGGAAACCGGCGGCGAGAGCGTTCATGGCCAGCATCGTGCCCAGGCTCAACTGCCCCTGAAGCACCTGCAGGGCGCCCCAGACCAGGATCACCAGCGGCGACGCCGTGCCCAGAGCCCCCAGCGTCGAGTCCACGAACGCCTGCAACCGGCCGCGGGAGAGCGAGATGTTGAGCACGTCGACGAACAGGTGCGACCACTGCTCCACCGACCGGTGCTCGGCTCCGGCGGCCTTGAGCGTCTCGATCCCCGCCAGCATGTTCACCTGGTAGCTCTGCGATTTCGACTCCGTCTGCAACGACTGCGACATCAGGTCTCGCGTCCGTTTGCGGGTGAAGAGGAAGAGGCCGATGCGCAACGCGCCCAGGATGAGGACCAGGACGCCCATGGTCGGGCTGGCCACGAACAGCAGCACCAGGTAGAGGGTGACCAGCAGGCCGTCCAGCACGCCCGAGAGAGCGCCCGAGGTGAGGATCTCGCGCACCGTCGCGTTGGAGGACAGGCGCATGATGAGGTCGCCCGCCGAGCGTTGCTGGAAAAAGGCGTACGGCAGATCGACCAGGTGATCGAGGAAGTCGAGGGTCATCCGTGCGTCGAGGTGGGTGCGCAGGTAAAGGAGCAGGTAGGAGCGCAGCAGCGACGAGAGGAAGCTGAAGCCCACGATCCCCGCGAGCCCCACGCCGAGGACGGTGAGCAGGTGCATGTCCCCCTGGGGGATGACGCGGTCCACCAGCACGCCCATGAGGACGGGGAGGGCGAGGGCGAAGAGCTGCACCATGGCCGAGGTCACCAGCACCCGCTGGAGGACGCCGGCGTGCTCCTTGAGCAGGCGGACGAAGCGGTCGAGCCGCCGTCGCTCCCCCGGCTGCGGCTCGAAGTCCTCGCCGAGCTCGAACATCAGGCCGACGCCGGTGAAGGAGCGCCCCAGCTCCTCGCGGCTGACCTTGCGCCGGCCCGTTCCCGGGTCCACGATCTCGGCACCCTCGCGGGTCAGCCGCTCGAAGACCACGAAGTGATTGAACTGCCAGTGCAGGATCGAGCCCGGCGGCAGGAAGCGCAGGTCGTCGACCTCCTCCACCTTGACGCCGCGGCCCCGCAGCCCGAAGATCCGCCCGGCGGAGAGCAGGGCGAGGGCGTCGGCGCCGTCGCGGCCGAAGCCGGTGACCTTGCGCACCTCGTCCAGCCGCAGGTGCTTGCCGTGATAGGCGAGCACCATGGCGAGGCTGGCGGCGCCGCAATCGCTGGGCGTCGTCTGCTGGACGTGGGGCACCCGCCGCCGGCGCCGCGAGAAGCTGATCCGTTGCAGCGCTGGAAAACGCTCATGGAGCGGGGTTGTTGCAGGAGGAGGCGATTCCGGCGGCGGGGAGGTCGGCGCGGGCTCAGGCATCGGCTCCCTCCTGCGGCTCGAACAGGGCTTTCAGGGCCGGCACCAGAGCCACCAGCACGCGCTCGGAACGGATGCGCACCTCGGCCTTTCCCCACATGCCGTCGTGGAAGCGGCGCACCCGGCCTTCCGCCTCGAAGGTGTTGGCGGCGAGGCGGGCGGTGACCCGCACCACGGGTCCGGTGAGCTGCACCGCGTCGGCGATCTCGTCGCCCAAGGCGCGGCGGGCCTCGCCCGGGCCCACCACCTCGTCGCCCACCGACTCCACCACCAGGTGCTGGTAGGCATAGCGGTAGCCCTGCACCTCCAGACGCAGCGGCATGCCGGGCTTGAGCAGCGGACGGAACTCGCCGGGCAGCAGGCAGATGACCTGGGGATGCTCCTGGCCGCGGACGAGCGACAGCAGCGACTGGCCGGGCGAGATGTGCTGGCCCGTGCGCACGCGGATGTCGCTCACCACTCCCGCCGCCGGGGCCCGCACCTCGCGCTCGGCGAGGTTGGCCCGCGCCAGCTCGCGTTGCGCCCTCAAGGAGAGAAGGCTCTGCTCGGCGCCCTTGTCGGACGGATCGCGCAGCCGGTTGATGAGCTGCAGCTCGAGCTCATGGTCGATGCGGGCGAGCTCGGCGGCCTCGCGGGCGCCGTAGAAGCGCACCAGCAAACGGCCGGCCTCCACCGCCTGGCCCGTCGTCACCCCCACGTCGGTCACCGTGCCGTCGGCGGTGGCGGTGAGATCGCTGCGGCCGCCCAGGCGGACGACGGCCGGGCCGGACGCGTACTCCCGCACCTTGGCGAAGGCGCAGAACAACACCCCGGCCACCAGCACGGCGAGCAGCAGGCGGTAGGTCCAGCGCATCCAGCCGGGATCGACGCGCAGCAGGTCCCCCTCGGCGCGCAGCCCCACCTGATGGTGCTCCACCGCCTCTTCGCGGAACAGGCCGGGCGCCGGCAGACCCGACGTGTTCTTCTCCGCCGCCGCTTGGCGGAGCTGGGCGAAAGTGGGCGTCGCGGCTTCCGCCAGCCGGAGAAGATGGTCGAGATCCCCGTCGTCGAAGGGCTTCCCCTCGGGCAGGCGGACGGCGGCCAGCACGGCGAGGACGGCGCCGTCCGAGGCCAGCACCGGCACGGCGGCGAAGCGCTCCTCGCCCGTCGCCTGCGGATCGTCCGCATCGCGGTCGAAGCGCGGATCGCGCCCGATGCGGTCCACCACCAGCGGCTGGCCGGTGCGGACGACGAAGCTGACCAGCCCCACGGCGGCGGTCTCCCGCCGCTCCTCCTGGTCTTCGCCCCCCATGCCGCCGTCCCACAGGGTCTCGCTGGCCGGCTCATAGATCAGGCAGTAGCCCCGGTCGGCCTCCCCCAGATCCTCCACCGCCTCCGCGGCCACCCGCGCCACGGCCGCCGGCCGGCTCTGCGCCACGAGGACCTGGGTCACCGTCAGAAGACGCCGGGAGAAGGCGATCCGCCGCCGTTCCTCCTCGCCTCCCTGGAGAGCGGCGGCCCGCCAGCGGCCGGCGGCGCCGCGCAGCAGGGCGACGAGATCCGCGGACGGCACCGGCTCCTGGCTGAGATAGAAGAGGCGGTCGCGGTCGATCAGCTCCTGGTAGAGAGTAGGGTCCGGCCCCCCGGCGAGGACGAGGTTCATCCGCTCCGGGGCAATGGGAAGGGCCTCGGCCTCCTCGATCAGCCGTCGCGCCCGTTCGCCGGAGATTGCGGCCCCCAGCGCCAGCACGGCCACGGGATGGGCGGCGAGCAGACGCAGCACCTCCGCCTCCGAGTCGGCCACCAGCGGGTGCAGCTCGGGGCCCAGCAGCCGCAGGCAGGCTTCCACACTTTCGCCGTCGAAGCCGGCCAGCAGCGCGATGGGCATTGAGTCTCGGATCTCGGATCTCCTCAGTGTGAATAGACGCTCGTTTCTGGATTGTACGCCTTCCAGTCGAACCAATAGTCCTTCAGAACGTAGACTTTGGGCAGCTTCTTCCCCGCCAGCGGGCCGCTCGAGGCCTCGCCCGCGAAGCTCCAGACGCTCGCCGTCTCCGCGTCGACGAAGACGGGCGGCGAGCTCGCCGGCTGGCGGAAGAGCTGCAGCTCTTGGCCATCGACTCGTCTCTCAAACGCACGGACCGAGCGTCCGTCCTCACCCACGACCAGCACGACGGGGATGCCCCCCACCGCGTCCATCACGGGGCTCTGCCGCCGTAACGCCGTGAGCGGAAAGGCCCGCGCCTTGCCCCCCAGGAGGATCCCCGCCACCAGGTCGCGCGAGCCGAGAGGATCGCCCTGGGCCCGGGGCACGACCACGGGCAGACGGGCCGTCCTCACCTCCCAGTCCTCCTCGAACTGCCGCCCGGGAACGCGGTCCAGCCGCAGCACCCGGCCTCCCGGGTGCTCGCGCTTCCAGTCGGCGAACGTGATCTCGTCGTGAAACACGAGGTCGAGCCGCCGGCCTTTCAGCGGCCCGTGGATGGCCTCGCCCGTCACCTGCTGCCACCAGGAGCCGGTCTCCTCGTCCTGCATGATGAAGTTCTGGTTGTTGATCCCCGCCAGATGGAACCGGAGCCGCCGGCCGTCCACGTCTGCTCTCCACACCAGACCGGTGTGACAGAGCGTTCAGTAGGTGGCGACGACGGGAACGCCGCCCACCTCGTCCATCACGACGTGGTGATAGGCGACCTGGCGCACGGGGTAGGCCACGGCCTCGCCGTTGCGCTCGACGCCCAGGACGAGATCGCCGTCCTTCACCCAGACGGCCTCGCCGGCGCGCGCGTACCGGGGGGACGGCAGGGGCGCGAACATCTTCTCGAAGATGTTCGTCCACGCCATCCAGGCCGCACCGCCGAGCGGCACCAGGGCGAGGACCAGCAACGCCCGGCTCCACCAGCGCGCGCCCCGCCACAGCCCCGCCGTGATGGCCGCCCAGCCCGCCAGCGCCAGGACCGTGACCCAGGGGGCCAGGCGGCGGCAGGCGTAGGCCAGGGAGACTCCCGACGGGGTCTGGGGAACGAAGGGACGGATCTCGTAGATGGGGATCGCGATCAGCGTCACGGCCGCGACGACCAGGAACAGCAGGCCGAGGCCGGCCAGGCGGCGGATAGGGTGGGAATGAGGCATTTTCGTCTCCTTGGGCTGCATCGTGCGTCTGGCGCGATTGTACCGGTCCAGGTGGCGGTGTATCATCATCCTTGATGAGTACCTCAACTCTCAGGGCTGAAGACTTCTTCTCGAAGGGCGTGCCGTCATTCCAGCCCCCGTTACCGTCAGGTCTGGCGCAGCCGGACTTGACCTTGGACCAGTTGGCCACGGCTGAGGCCTACTTCAGGGAGCGAGAGGCAGCCGTATCGCGCTTCGAGCAAGGCGCCGGAGCTCTCGAGGCAATCGCCCGCGAGCATTCACTGACCGGCGGGCCACCCCTGCTGGACGACCTGATCGACTTGGCGGGAGAGCACCTCGAGGAGGTCAGGTCTGGAGTGCAGCCCCAGATAGACGGCTTCTTGAAAACGCGGAAGCGGGCGGCAGCGCTGAAGCCTCCGCGCGTGCGCCAAGCGATGACCTCTATCATGGACCGTAACCTGGCTTTGATGAGGCGTTACCTGAGAGCAGTCGAGAGCCTCTACGAGCGCCTGATCACCCTGCGGGATCTATCCATTCAGCAATCCGTCACCGGCGTGACTCAAGGCGCTTGGTCTGGGCTCTGGGCTGATGACGAGTAGGGATGGGTAGCTATCGGTTTGGCGACATCGTCTACATCCTCTTTCCTTTTTCCGACCACTCCGGCGCAAAGGAGCGGCCGGCCGTGGTCATCAGTTGCCAGAAATTCAATCGTCTGAAGCCCGAGATCATCCTGCTCCCGGTCACCAGCCAACTCAGGCATGGGGACACCTGGGGGACGGTTACAATCGGCGATTGGCAAAAGGCCGGGCTCGCGAAACCATCCGTCATCAAACCCTTTCCCCACACCGCGATTCAAAAGGACGTGCGCCGGAGAGTCGGCGAGCTGACGGAGACTGACAGAGACCAGCTTGGCCAGATGCTCTCAAAGGTCCTTAGCCCCAACTTCTAGGCCGCCCTCTGAGCCCCTGCACGCCGAGCCGCGCTAAGATGGCATCATGCCGATCCGCCGCTGCGTCGTAGTCCTCCCCCTCCTGCTCGCCGCCGGCTGCGACCGCCGGGCGGCCCCCAGCGCCGCCGTGGACGCTCCGGCTCCGAAGCTCGCGGCGAAGCCGGCTCCAGCCCCGGCCGTGGAGCCGGAGCGCAAGGGCTGGCTCGGCGTGGTGGTGGCGCGGGAGTCCGTCGACGTGACCGCCGACTCCCAGGGGCGGCTTCAGGCCGTCTACGTCTCGATCGGCGACCGGGTGAAGCGGGGGGACCGCATCGCGTCGCTGGACACCCGCATCGCCGCCCAGGATCTGGAGATGGCCCGCTCCTCCCTTCGGGGCGACGAGGCCGACGAGCGCCGCGCGGCGGACGAGCTGTCCGAGGCGCAGGCGCGCAACGACCGCCGGCAGAAAAATCCCGAGTTCTTCTCCAAGGAGGACCTGGCCGACAACGCCCTGAAGGTCAAGACGGCCACCGCGGCCCTGGAGGTGGCGCGCTCGCGCACCGCCGAGCAGAGGGCCAAGATCAAGCAGCTCGAGACGAGCCTGGGACGCAACGAGATCCGCGCGCCCTTCGACGGCCAGGTGGCTGCGCGCTTCGCGGACGCGGGAGCCCTGGTGGGGCCGGGCACCCCGGTCGTGCGCCTGATCAGCGCCGGCGACCTCATGGTGCGCGCCGCCGTGCCCCCGGAAGAAGCGCGCCACCTGACCCCCGGCAAGCCGGTCACCGCCACCGTGCGCACCCTGGGGCTCGCCGTGCCCGGCACCATCCAGCGCATTGCCCCGGAGGTGGATGCCGCCTCGCAAATGGTGCTGATCGAAGTCCGTCTGGACCTCGCCGCCGGCAGCGAAAGCCGCCTGCAGACGGGGCAGGTGGTGGACGTGGCGCTCAAGCAGGGGTGAAACCGGGCGCGGTCCGGGGAGCGCGCAACCGGCGGCGCCCCCGGACCGGCTTGACGGGGTGCTACAGGGCCACGCTGCGCAGCCCGCGGCGCTGCGGCACCGGCTCTTCGTACTCCATGCTGTGCATCTCGGCCATCTCGAGGAGCTGTTCCATGTAGAAGAAGCGCAGGGGCGCGACGTGGTCGTCCCGCTTCTTCCACTCGCCGAAGAGATCCTCCAGGAGGTGGCGCTCGGAGATGAGCTGATGGCCGCACCAGCGGCGGATCACCGGGTGGAGGGAGACGCTCTCTTCCGCTCTGCCCGCTTCGGGCTTACGGATGATGGCGAAGGGATCGCCTTCGATCTTCCCGAACTCCATGGTGATCGTGTAGTAGTGCGCGCTCTTGCCGATCTCGCCGGAGTGGATGTACGCGAGGGGCAGCTCCTCGTAATAGAGGGCGCGGTTCCAGTCTTCGTCCACCACGACGACGTCGTGGAGGAAACCGAACTGCTGCCACAGCGCGGAGGTGCGGTTGAGGCGCTCGAGCGTCGCCTCCACCAACCCTTCGGGCGTGGGCTCGATCTCTCTCGCCGGCCAATCCCGGTGGTGGTACTTCTTCTCCAGCATGCGGAACAGGGAGCGCACGTTGTAGCGGAAGCCGTGGATGAAGGCGGAGGAGTGCTTCTTGAAGTCGTTGGCCTGCATCAGCGTGCCGGCGAAATAGAGGCCCGGGACGTTGATCGACTCCCAGTCCGGCATCTGGGCCGGGAAGCGGTTGTTGATCACCAGCTCCGGCCGGCACTCCTCGGAGAAGATCGAGTCGTCGAAACGGAAACCGGTGCAGACGATCACCCGGTCGTAGGTCAGCTCCTGGGTCTCACCCCGGGCGTGGCTGTAACGCACCGACACGACGTAGGCGCCGTCGCGCTTCTCGATGCCGTCCACGGTGCAGTCGAGGACGGCGTTCTGGGTCTTGAGCTGGTAGGTGTCGAGGAAATTGTTGTTCACCGCCCGCAGGTGCCCCACGAAATGGGTCTTCCAGGCCAGGCGCAACGGGTTGGGGCTGGCCACGTGGAGCAGGGCCGTGGTGGCGATCAGGTTGTCCGCCGTCTCGAAGGCGGAGTTGCCCTTGCCGAGGATGAGGACGCGCTGGCCGGCGAAGTCCTCCGGGTCGACCGAGACGTCGACGTAGCTCTCCGCCAGCTCGATGCCCGGCAACTGCGGAAGGTACGGCTTGCTGGCTCCCGTGGCCACGATCAGCCGCCGGCTGGTGAAGACGTTGCCTTCGCCGTCCGTGAGCCGGAACATGTGCGGCTTCGGCTTTTCCACCAGCGCGACGCGCGTATTGCAGCGCACGTTGAGCTCGTGGAAGTCGGCGTAGTCGCCGAGGTAGCGCACGAGCTCGTCGGCCGGCGGAAAGTAGCTGCGGCTGTACTCCTTGAACAGCAGTTGGCCGTCCCCCTCGCTGAGCAGCGAGTTCCAGTCGAACCGCAGGTTCACCTCCGGGTCGTCACTCCCGGTGTAGACCTTGTTGCTGGAGAGCAGGGTACGGTGGCGCGGGAAGGTCTTGAGGAAGTACCCGGGGCAATCCCCCGCTTCGAGGATCAGATAGCTGTGCCCTGCTCGCGACAGGTGGTGCCCCATCTGCAAGCCCGCGGGCCCAGCGCCCAGGATCAGGTACTCGTAGTCGACGTTCCCTCCGAAGGTGGCGATGGGTTTCATGTCTCTCCCCCCATAAGATGCCGTGCCGCTTCCCGGAGCTCGGGGCCGCCAGCCTTCGCTTCGGCTCCCCGGCACCGGTGACTCGCCACAGACTGAAAAAACAAGTGCTTCGGTTAAGAAGTGGCACGAAAGAGTGAGACCGGGACACACCGCGTGACACCATACGCGAGTTTGTCACAACTCTGACACGCCTCTGACAGACCCGGCGGCACAACCGAGGCGGTACCGGTCTCCCCGCCGCGCTCCGCACTTGCGCAGCACCCTCTAATACCGCTCGCCCGTTCGGTCGTCGGGAGTGAGTGAAGCCGAACGGGATGAGCCCGCTCGCGCTTTCCGGATGCCAAGGCGTCCAGGAGACCTCCCCATGAAGCGCAAGCTCAAGATCCATCGCGAAACCCTCCGCAACCTCGTGGACGAGTCGCTGCAGGATGCGGCGGGCGGCAATGTGTCGACGGTGCTCAGCCGCTGCGGCTCCTGCCAGGTCAGTTGCACCGGAAGCTGCACCCCCGGCTGCACTCTCCTTTATTCGGTCTGTGTCCACTGTATTTAGCCGCGATGCTGTTCACATAACGAGTACCGGCGGCGGTGGGAGCTTGGGCTCCCGCCGCCGCCGGCTCGCCGCTCCGCTTCCCGTCTGTGCGTAGTAGGCTATGCGCCGACCGGGCGGAGCGACATCGTGACCTCGAATGCGAAAGATTCGCGGGACAAGCCCACGGACGGCACGACGGACTATGCACAGCTCCACCGCGACCTGGTGCGGGCCGTGGATCGAATCTGTCCGCGCTGGATGGCGGACAAGGCGGACGACCTGGTCCAGGTGGCCCTGATGCGGGTGATGGAGATCCAGCGCAAGAAGGAAGGGACCGCCGAGCTCAACGCCTTCTACCTGCGCCGCGCCGCCTACAGCGCCATGATCGACGAGATCCGGCGTCTGCGCCGGCGCCAGGAGGTCTCGCTGCAAGGGGGAGGCGAGGAGGAAGCCGCCGCCTTCGATCCCGCGGCGCCGGCCCCGGACCCGGAGCGCGCCTCGGT